>JABIRP010000389.1 GCA_018699735.1 Rhodospirillaceae bacterium
AGGGGCTACCGCAATGTCGACACCTTCATAACCATGATCTATCTGATCGCCGCACCCCTCGGAAAACTCCTCAATTCCACTTGAAACGTCGAGGAGCCACCATTTTCATGGCGGCCCGGTCTTTAAGTTTAGCGTTCTACTATCCGCGGTTGGAGCGCCGTTTGTCGGATTGAGCTAGAACTCAGCCGATTCGATGATCATCGGCTCGTTTTCAGCCGCCGTGATCCAGTCCCGCATCGCCGGCAGCCCAAGGATCCGGTCCACATAATCCTGTTCCTCTTCCCCGAGCTCAACGGCAAAGGTCGTGAACCGGGTCGCCACCGGTGCAAACATCGCATCGGCGATCGAAAAATGGCCGAACAGAAATCCTTCATCAACCGATGTTCCAAAGCGCTTGCGGCAGCGACGCCAAATCGCGGCGATCCGATTGATGTCTTCCTGCACACCCTGCTCACGGCCAATACCGGGGAAAGACCCCCGAATATTCATCGGCATGTGCTCTCGCAGCGCCGTGAACCCGGAATGCATCTCGGAGGAAACCGAGCGGGCGATTGATCTGGCGGTCGGATCTTCCGGCCAGAGGCGCGCGCCAGGCAGGCGCTCTGCCAAATACTCGCCGATTGCCAAACTATCCCAAACGCTCAACTCATCCCAGATCATCACCGGTACCCGGCCACTCGGCGAATATCGGAGAATTTCTTGCTTTGTGTTGGTCTCGTCCAGTGCGATTTGGATTTCCTCGAACGGCTGGCCGGTCATCTTCAACATCAGCCATGCCCGCAAGGACCACGACGAGTAGTTTCTGTTTCCAATAATCAATGTTGGCTGGGTCATGCCTTTAGTTCCTCGCAGTCTCCCGTCCAGACATTTGACCCTGCCAGCGGCATGCGCGCAACCGTCCTTGTTCCATGTCCTCCCGCTTGCTCCCCGCTTGCTCCCCCCTTGCTCCCCCCTTGCTCCAATGTTGCGGTAGCGGTAGAAGCGAAGAAACTCGTCACACTTCGGCAACGGAACCCAATTCCGGCTCCAGCCGCGCCAAGAGGAGAATCTCGCTGTGCCTTACAATCTCGTCGCCCGCATCAATGCTGCAACAATCCCGATCACGCCGCTTACGAAATCTGGGCTCACGGCTTGGCTCAAGACGGCTGACCGGGCGAGCGCCCAATGGGTTCAGGCCACGGGGTTCACCGCCACACCGGGTGAGATTGCACCAATTCCCGCCGGTGATGCAGGGAACCGTCCGGGCGCGAAAAAGGGCAATGCTAAAACGGACAGTGTTACAAGTGGCAGCATCGGTCGTGTGCTCTTCGGTGTTTCGGACAAGGACCACACCTCAAGCGGCATCTGGGACTACGCCACCTTGGCAAACAAATTGGCCAAGGGCCGCTACACCTTGGAAAGTGAATTCACGCCCGACGAAGCAACCAGGGCAGCCCTTGGATGGGCCCTGGCGCAATATCGTTTCGATAGATATACGAAACCAAAATCCCGACCCACGGCCGAGCTGGTCTGGCCGGCTGGCGCTGATCGTGGCGATGTTGCGCGGCAAGCCGACGGGATCTCGCTAACTCGAAACTTGATCAACACACCGGCCGGTGACCTCGGGCCAGCGGAACTTGCGGCAGAAGCCAGCGCGCTGGCCAAAAAGCACAAGGCGCGCTGCACGGTAATCGTCGGCGACAAGTTGCTGAGCCAGAATTATCCCGCAATTCATGCGGTTGGAAGGGCTTCCGCCCACGCACCCCGCCTGATTGACATCCGCTGGGGTCGAGCCAAAGACCCGAGGATTACACTGGTCGGCAAGGGTGTAACCTTCGACAGCGGCGGGCTCGACATCAAGCCAGCTGCCGGAATGTTGATGATGAAAAAGGATATGGGTGGGGCCGCCCAAGTGCTCGGATTGGCCTCGATGATCATGGATGCAGGGCTGCGGGTCCGCCTCAGGGTTCTGGTGCCGGCGGTTGAAAACGCGATCTCAGGCAATGCCTTTCACCCGATGGATATTTTGCCGACCCGGAAAGGGATTACGGTCGAGGTCGGCAATACGGACGCAGAGGGCCGCTTGATCCTTTGCGACGCTCTGGCCGAGGCCGATGCAGAGAAACCGGCGCTAATCGTCGACTTCGCAACCCTCACAGGCGCCGCCCGGGTCGCGCTTGGGGCAGAGTTACCAGCCCTGTTTGCCAATGATGACGCGGTTGCATCCGAGTATCTCAGCCACGGCACCACCGTCGCCGATCCGCTTTGGCGGATGCCGCTTTGGCAACCCTATAATCGCATGCTGGATAGCAAGACCGCCGATGTATCTTCGACTGGCAGCGGCGGCCATGGCGGCGCTGTAACGGCAGCACTCTTCCTGGAGCGGTTCGTCTCTCCCGATCGACCTTGGATGCATATCGACTTGATGGCTTGGAATGGGTCTGACCGCCCCGGACGACCGGAAGGCGGGGAAGCGATGGGGATTCGGGCGCTTTATGGGATGTTGCGAACGCGTTACGGATCAGCCTGACCCTCGCATATGCGCAAATGAGGTCTTGGCCCGCGGGACTATTCGCGATATAAACTCAGTTCGACTACGTAATGACCGTCGACGCTCCGGGGGAGAGCAGGCGTGAACGCTCAGGAAGCCTTGAATATGTGGCGTACGGCTCTGGTTGAGACCGTGCGACGTGACGTGCCCGATCTAACCGCTCGGCAAATGGCGGTTTTGCTCGACGTTTATCTGACACCGCCGCCGCATACGGTTCGCGGGTTGGCGTCGACACTGAATGTTTCCAAGCCAGCGATCACCCGCGCGATTGACAGGCTCAGCGACTATGGTTTCGTGCGCCGACGCCAGGATGAAGCCGACAAACGAAGCGTCTTGATCCTACGGACCGTCAAGGGGTCGGTTTTCCTGACCGAGTTCGGTGAGGTCGTCTTGACCGCATCCCAAACAGCCGATGGCACAGCCCTCATCGAAGCCGAGTAGGTCCTTCAGAAATCCAGATCGGCGTAGTGTGTCGGCGGACGTGTGCCTGGGATATGGTCCGAAAGCAGGGACCGGAAACTTGGGCGGGATTTGACGCGCGCATACCACGCCTTGGCCTCCGGGTGCCGGTCCCAGGGCACATCGCCAATATAGTCGACACACGAAAGATGGGACGCCGCTGTCACATCGGCGAGGGAAAAGCGATCGCCGGCGAGCCAGTTTCGGCGCTCGGCCAAAAAATCCAGATAGTCCAGATGCGTCGCAATGTTCGCGTGCCCGGCTCGAATTGCCGTACTGTCCGGCTCACCAAGCCCTAGAAACCGTTTCATCAGCTTTTCACCAACCAGGAGCGTGGTGACCTCCCGGTCGAATTTCTCATCGAACCATGCCACTAGGCGCCGCACTTCGGCTCTCTCGCCGGCGGTCCCGGGGATCATCGGCGGCTCGACATAGACTTCATCAAGATATTCCGCGATTGCTACGGATCCGACCACGACCGTTCCGTCCTCATCGACCAGAACAGGCACCGTGCCAGCTGGATTGAGGGCTAGGAAATCCTGCCGCCGATCCCAAACCATTTCTGCCTTCAGTGTCGAATCCAACTGCTTTTCCGCCAAAACCACGCGAACTTTGCGGGAGAACGGCGAAAGCGAGAGGTGATAGAGCGTTCGCATAAATGTCTGATCCGATGACAGGGTCGGTCGGGAGTTCCCCGAACCTATCAGATGCGTCAGGCGAACGACAATCCAGAGAGAACGCGTGTCCCGCCATTCACTAAATCGTGGATCTGCCAAATCATGGATGCGCTCGGTCGAAGACGCCTCCGGGCATTGGATAAAGCATCCGCTTCCAGTTCGAGAACTTGCAAGCGTCCTGCCTCAATCGTTCCTGGCGGCAGCAGGCCTAATCCGTCGGCCGACCGAAAGCCGAACGTCGCATAGTATTTTGGGTCACCGCTGACCAGACATAGCCCCCATGCTTGCTCGCGCGCCCGATCCAGTGAGACCGAAACCAAACGCCGTCCATATCCGAGACCCTGCCAAGCCGGGTCGACTGCGAGAGGTCCGAGCAAAAGAGCAGTACAGCAGCTCTCAAGTTCAATTCTCCAGTATCGGATCGAAGCGATGATGCCGGGGTCTGAATGCAGATGACGATTTTTCGATGAGGCTCGATTTACAAGACTCAACGAAGCGACCGGAGGACCCTGTCTCAGTCGGTTGACCAACCGATGTTTCCGGTTCTCGCCAAAACCAAGGTCAAGCAACGTTTCGATCCCGGCCGCATCGAACGGCCGTTCTTCGGAAATCTCAAACATTTGAAAACACTCACTATGAAGGTCGACAGGGCGGATCCAGATTTCCGCAGGCACACGAAATAACTCAACGACAGCGTCGTCGTCGCTCTTTTCGGTCCAATACCTGGTCGATGCGCTTCATCGTCTCTACTCGCGAGTGCGTGGCGTAAGGTCGCCTGTTTATCTCAGATGGTGACCTCACACCAGATATTTTGATCGGAATGTATTTTAGACGTCCAAATTGGCGACCATCAGGGCGTTTTCCTGGATGAATTCTCGGCGCGGCTCGACCACGTCGCCCATCAAGGTCGAGAACACGTCCTCGGCGTCCGCGACATGGCTCACCCGAACCTGCAGCAAGGTTCTCTGATTATGATCGAGCGTGGTCTCCCAAAGTTGGTCCGGGTTCATCTCACCAAGGCCTTTATAGCGGTTCATCGCAACGCCCTTGCGGCCTTGCGTCTGAATGGCCTCTGTCAGCCCGGCTGGGCCGTTCACCACGTCCTCCCGATCCTTGGCAGTGAACTTTGCGGGATAGGCATAGGTCCTCTGCAGATCCGACGCCATTTGATCCAGTTTGCGAGCCTCTGATGAGCGCACGAGCACACCGTCGACGTGATAGCGCTCGGTCACGCCGCGCTTCGTGCGCTCGAATATGAGCTCACCGGGCTGCTCCTCGAACCGTCCGCTCCACCCGCGCTCCAGCGGGTCGCTTAACTGATCAAGACGGTTCGCGATATAGCCGGCGGCCGTGCTTGCCTGTTCAGGGTCTGCGAACACCTCTGGATTTAACACGCCTGTAACCGCGCATTGCTCGACGATCATTCTACTGCCGACCCTACGACCGAGATGCTCCAGCATGACCGTGGCTTCGCGCGCATCAATCGCATGTGCCAGCAGATCGGCACCAGCGATTTGCGTGCCGTCATGCAGCACCAGCATCGCCTCCTTGAGGCCTTCCTCAGTTAGAAACTCCTCTAATTCGCGATCATCCTTCAAGTACCGCTCGGAGTTTCCCTTCTTGGCCCGATAGAGCGGCGGCTGAGCGATGTAGAGATAGCCGCGTTCGATCAATTCCGGCATCTGGCGGAAGAAGAAGGTGAGCAACAGCGTGCGGATATGGCTGCCGTCAACATCGGCATCGGTCATGATGATGATTTTGTGATAGCGGGTTTTTTCGATGTTGAACTCGTCCGGCCCGATCCCGGTTCCGAGCGCCGCGATGAGAGTGCCGATTTCAGCACTCGACAGCATCTTGTCGAACCGCGCCCGCTCAACATTCAGGATCTTGCCGCGCAGGGGCAGGATCGCCTGGGTTCGCCGGTCACGGCCTTGTTTGGCCGAACCGCCAGCACTGTCACCCTCGACCAGGAATAATTCGGCCAGAGCCGGATCGCGTTCCTGGCAGTCGGCGAGCTTACCCGGCAGGCTAGCGATATCGAGCGCACCCTTGCGCCGGGTCAACTCGCGAGCCTTCCGCGCCGCCTCTCGTGCCGCCGCTGCTTCATAGGCCTTGGAAACGATACGCTTGGCGTCGGCGGGATGCTCCTCGAACCACTGCTGCAGCTTGTCGGAGGTCACGGATTCGACGATCGGCCGCACCTCGGAAGAAACCAGTTTATCTTTTGTCTGCGACGAGAACTTTGGGTCCGGAACCTTGACCGACAGCACACAGGTCAACCCCTCACGCGCGTCGTCGCCAGTGAGCTGGACCTTCTCGCGTTTGGCTATGCCGCTTTCGGTGGCGTAATTATTGACCATTCGGGTCAATGCGCCACGGAATCCAGCCAGATGGGTGCCGCCGTCGCGCTGTGGGATATTGTTGGTAAAGCAGAGCACTTTTTCGTGGTAGCTGTCGGTCCACTGCATGGCGACTTCAACGGTCACGCCATCGCGTTCGCCTGTCATCAGAATCGAATCGTGCACCGCCGAGTGGGATCGATCAAGATACTGCACGAAGGCCTCAAGGCCGCCTTCGTAGCAAAGATCGGTCACCTGGGGTTCAGCCCCCCGGTTGTCGGTCAGGATGATGCGTACACCGGAGTTCAGGAAGGCCAGCTCACGCAATCTATGTTCCAGCGTGGCAAAATCGAACTCGACCATGGTGAAGGTTTCGGTCGAGGGTGTGAATGTGATTTCCGTGCCTTTAGCGCCCTCCGGCGCCGGTCCGACATTTGCCAGCGGAGCTTCGGCCTCGCCATCGTGGAACCGCATGAAATACTCATTGCCGTCTCGCCAGATACGCATTTCCAGCGTTGATGACAACGCATTCACAACCGACACGCCAACCCCATGCAACCCGCCGGATATCTTGTATGAGTTCTGGTCGAATTTGCCGCCGGCATGCAGGCGGGTCATGATCACCTCGGCCGCCGACACGCCCTCTTCGGCATGAATATCAACCGGAATACCGCGTCCGTTATCAGAGATCGTCGCCGAACCATCGCCGTTCAACGTCACCTCGGCCCGGTCACAATGGCCAGCAAGAGCTTCATCGATGGCGTTGTCGACCACTTCATAGATCATGTGATGCAGGCCGGATCCGTCGTCGGTGTCGCCGATATACATGCCCGGGCGTTTGCGCACCGCGTCCAGCCCCTTGAGAACCTTAATAGACTGGGAGTCGTATAGCTCCCCACCGCCGTCAGTCTCGGTACCTTCGGTCCCGTTCTCAGACATATCTGTTCCTCGATTGCATTGTCAGGTCTCGCTCACTTGGCCGTCGGCCACGGTGAGAAATTGAGCCGTTCCGGCAAGTGCCGAAAATAACGGCCGGTCAGTACCGGTCATCCAAATCTGGCTGCCAAGCGACAAGAGCCGCTCGAACAGCGCTTCCCGGCGGTCCGCATCAAGATGCGCCGCAACCTCGTCCATCAACATGATCGGCGCCGAGCCTCGCGCGATCCGGATCAACCTCGCATGCGCGAGCACCAATCCCAGCAACAACGCCTTTTGCTCTCCAGTCGAGCAATCCGCTGCGGGCATATTCTTGGCGCGATACCGAACGACAAAGTCGCCGCGATGCGGTCCCGGCACGGGTGCGGGCTCATCGCCATCCAGGCGCCTGGCAATTTCCAAACGGCGGCGAAAATTATCCTCTGCCGCCAGGGCCGGCATTTCAGCCAGCCAGGTCTCCACCTCGCCACTCAAGGTCAGTTCCGCAGATGGGAATAGCTCACCTCCGAATATCTCTTGTCCCGGCGCCTCATGTCCCCCCGCCTCAGGCCCTTGCTCTTCACCTGCCTCATCAAGGCGGGCCACCAAGGTTCGCCGCGCAGCGGCGATAGCGACACCGGTTGCCGCAATCGTTTCCTCAAGTGCCGCATGCCACGACGGGTCGGTCCGGCCTTGGCGCAACAATCGCGCTCGTTCCCGCAAGGCATGGGTATAGGCATTGACCCGGCCCGCGTGTTCAGGGTCAAAAGCATAGACCATGCGGTCGAGAAACTGCCGCCTCTGGGTCGTCCCCTCGACAAACAATCGGTCCATGCGCGGCGTCAGCCAGGAGACCGACAGCAATTCGCCGAGCGCCGCCTGCCCCCGCGCCGCAGCGCCATCGATCCTGACGACACGACGTTCACCGGCATTTTCACCTGCGGCGATCTCGCGCCCGGTGCCAATGTTAACCTCGTCCTTGGCGATTTGCAGCCGCGCCGATATCGCCCACCCGGCTCCGGTCCCGCCAACCCGCTCGATCTCGGCGAGCGTGGCGTGACGCAGGCCGCGCCCAGGAGACAGGTAGGAAATGGCCTCAAGAAGATTAGTCTTGCCCGCCCCGTTCGGCCCCGTCAGAACCACGACCGGCCCGGAAATATCAAGACGTGCGCTCTGATAGTTGCGGAACTCGGCCACCGACAGCCGGGTCAGCGCCGGGTCGGTAGCGCCGTCATTCGCCGCCGTCACCGTCGCCATCGTAGACGAGGGATCCATGCCACTTTCACCGGCAAGTTCACTGGCGAGCTTAGGCTCTAGCATTCGGTTCAGCGTCGATCCTTTCGGGGAGATGACCGCAGATGCGGTCACACCCGCATCGGCATCAGCACGTAAAGCGCGCTATCATCGTCCTGGTCGCGCACAATCGTCGGCGAGGCAGAGTCCGCGAGGGAGAAAATCGCACCATCGCCCTCAATTTGTCCGGCGATATCCAGCAGGTACCGCGAGTTGAAGCCGATCTCCATATCACCCGCACCGTAGGAAACCTCAAGTTCTTCCGTCGCCGTGCCATTTTCTGGGCTGCTTGCGGTCAAGGTTAGCGTTCCATTGGCCAGCGCCAGTTTGATCGAACGGGATTTCTCGGTCGAAATTGTCGCCACCCGATCAACGGCTTCGGCAAAGGTTTTGCAATTAACCTCAAGCGTCTTGTCATTGCCAGTCGGGATGACCCGCTCATAGTCCGGGAAAGTGCCGTCGATCAGCTTGGTCGTCAGCACCGTGTCGTCGAAGGAAAACCGCAACTTGGTCTCCGACAATTCGATCGCAATCTCGCCATCGACATCCTCAATCAGCTTGCGCAGTTCCAGCACTGCCTTGCGCGGCACGATGACAGACGGCATGCCCGACGCGCCATCCGGCAACGGCATCTCGACCCGGGCCAGACGATGACCGTCCGTCGCAACCGCACGCATCACCTCAACGCCATTGGCCGAAGCCGCGTGCAGGTAAATACCGTTCAAATAGTATCGCGTTTCCTCGGTCGAGATGGCGAAACGCGTGCGATCGATCAATGCTTTGGCGTCGGCTGCGGAAAGCACCAGGCGATGGCCGAGCGCGTCGCCGGTCAGGGCCGGAAACTCTTCGGTCGGCAGCGACGGCAGGGTGAAGGTTGAGCGCCCGGCGCGAACCGTCAGACGCGATCCGTCGCCAGCGCTTTCGATCGAAACCTCAGAGCCGTCCGGGAGTTTGCGGACGATGTCGTAAAGCGTGTGCGCCGGCACCGTCAGATCGCCCGGCTGGTCGACGCCGCAGGCCACGGATTCAACGAT
>JABIRP010000390.1 GCA_018699735.1 Rhodospirillaceae bacterium
CGAGGCCCTCAACGGTATCTTCAAGGCCGCCAGAGCTAGGGCCAGGGGCTACCGCAATGTCGACACCTTCATAACCATGATCTATCTGATCGCCGCACCACTCGGAAAACTCATCAATTCCACTTGAAACGTCGAGGAGCCCTAAATAGTAATGTAGGTATATTCGTTGCACCTCGGCTAAGGCGCCGAGCAAGAGCGGTTCTACCCGAAGCGAGGGTGAGGGATGGTCACGAGCATCGAACCAGTGACGGCCGCGTCGGCGCGGTTTCAATGCGAAACGTGCGAGTTGCGTTCGCACTCGATCTGCAGTGCTTTGCAGGATGAAGAACTGCGGGAGATGAACCAGGTCGTACGGCAGGTTTCGCTTGATGCCGGTCAGATCGTGTTCTTTGAGACCGATCCCGCCGATTTCAGTTTCAACATCACGAGCGGCGTGGTGCGGCTTTCCAAGATGCTGGCCGATGGCCGGCGCCAGGTTACCGGGTTTCTTTATCCGAGCGATTTTCTCGGCCTTGCGGTTGGAAAGGATTACACCCAGACGGCGGAGGCGATCACGCCGGTTCGCATGTGCCGTTTCGACCGCAAAGATCTGACGCGGATGTACGAGAAGTTTCCCAAACTGGAACACCGTCTGCTTGAAGTCGCCTGCAATGAGATCGTGTCGGCTCAGGATCAGATGTTGCTTCTGGGCCGCAAAACCGCGCGTGAAAGGCTTTCCTCTTTCCTGTTGAACCTGTTGTCGCGCTCAAATCTTGGGGAGCGGTTGATCGGTGAGATCGATCTGCCGATGGACCGCGCCGATATAGCGGATTATCTCGGTTTGACAGTCGAAACCGTGAGCCGGACTTTCACCAAATTGCGCAAGGACGGGCTGATCGAGATGCCGTCGAAGAACCGGATCGTCATTCGTGATGCTGACGATCTGGCCGATGCCGCCGAAAACCCGGATTAAATTCTGTCGCGCCCTAGGGCTTTGATGCAGGTCAAGGCGAAACCGTATCCGTAAGGACAAACTGTCGGTCACTCTCACTCTCATTCACCTGGAGTGAAACGAATGAACCGACTTATAGACACCCTTCGGGGCGAACATGCCAACCACGAGAATCTACTGCGCGTCCTAGAGCGCCAACTTGATGCCGAGGATGGGCCCGATTTCGATATCGTTGAGGCGATTGTCGAGTACTTCCTGACCTATCCTGTCGTTCGTCATCACCCTCTGGAAAACCTGATCTTCGACAGGTTGCGGATGCGAGATCCGTCCGCAATCGCCAAGATTGGTGATTTGGAACATGAGCATGCCGACGAGCAGGCCTGGATGCGGGCGTTCGCCGGCGCTCTCACCTCGGCAAAGGGCAGTGGTGTCGTGCGACGGGATGTGTTCACGGAAACCGCCGCCGCCTTCATCCAATTGCAACGTGCCCATATCGCGAAGGAAGAGGATTGGTTCTTTCCAGCCGCCCTTGCCGCTTTAACCGAACGCGACTGGCGTGACATCAAACGGCAGGCGCCGGGCGACGAAACCGGTGATCCATTTTTCGGCGGCGATGTGGTCGGACGTTTGGCTCTCTTGCGCCGACAAATCCTGCGCTGGGATGAGGAAGACAGAGGACATCTGACACTTCAGTAGGATGATCTAGGTCAACCTCGCGGTCCTTTTGCAAACGTGTGAGAATATGTCCCTAGATTTTAAGCTGGGGCGAGGTTGTGGCAATTTCCGATAAAGCGCGATCTAGACCATGCACGATTTAGATCGGCACTCATTTCGATTTTAGCCATAGTGATTGCGGCTACACGCCCCATGTTAAACCGAACAGAACTTCGGGGACTGGATCATGAGCCAAACGCATGCGTCGGCGACCAACGCCGAGACCACGTCAATTGAGGCGCCGCTCACCTTCATCGTACCGCAGGATACCAAGCCGTATTTTGAGAGCTCGGCCCTGACCGGCGGCGAGCCGAAAACACATTTCAAAACCCAACAGATTGACGTCGAGATCTCCGATATGCGCTCTCTGGCTGGATATCTTTCGCTGGATCGTGAAGGGTTTGAGCTTCAGCGTCGACAGACCGAGGTTGTTGATTTTTATGACGATGTCGAGGTCGAAGAGGTCTATGGCCGTGAGATCGAAAGCTTGCTGCGCGAGGCGCTCAATGCCGACCGGGTCGTCGTCTTCGATCGCACGCGCCGGTCCGATGCGCCGGCTGGCGCTGCCAATCCCGATGGCTCACGCGGTCCGGCGAGCCGGGTTCATGTCGATTACACCGACGCCTCCGGCCCGGTTAGAGCCGATGACGCGCTTGGCGCGGGTGAAGTGGAGCGAATTCTGGCGGCCGGCGGCCGAATCGTGCAGGTCAATGTCTGGCGCCCGATCACGGGCCCGGTTCTCCGCGCACCGCTGGCGCTTGCCGATGCGAGCAGCGTTGCGAGAGAGGAATTGGTGGCAACCGATCAGGTGTTCCCGGATCGGGTTGGTGAGATCTACCAGGTCGCGCATGGCGCCGCACAACGTTGGTATTGGCCGCCCGAGATGGAGCGCGACGAG
>JABIRP010000391.1 GCA_018699735.1 Rhodospirillaceae bacterium
GTCGCGAATGCAGCCATCGGCACGGTCGAGGTCGAGGCTCTCGTAGCGTTTGTCCTGGCTGTAGGGCTCGATTGTGACCTTGCGACCAGGAGCGGCGCTGTAGAAGTGGTGCACCTCGTTTGATTGGCTCTCTATTACGTCCCATTCGCTAAGCGTGGACTTCAAGTCGCCATCAATGCGGCTGACCGAGGTATCGATCAGACCGCCGCGGGCAAGCTCGCCGACGATGCCAATCACGCCACCGGCGCGGTGCACGTCCTCAATGTGGTAGTGCGGCACGTTCGGTGACACCTTGCAGATGTTCGGCACCTTGCGCGAGATGCGATCGATGTCGTCCATGTTGAAATCGACTTCGCCCTCGCGCGCTGCAGCCAAGAGATGCAGTACCGTATTGGTCGACCCGCCCATGGCAATATCCATAGTCATGGCGTTCTCGAAAGCCGCCTTGGTCGCGATGCTGCGGGGCAAAACGCTTTCGTCATCATCCTTATAGTAGGCCTTAACGATTTCCATGATGTGAGCGCCGGCCTTGGTAAACAACCCGGCGCGTTCCTTGTGCGTAGCTAGCACCGTACCATTGCCCGGCAACGCCAAACCGAGCACCTCGGCCAGACAGTTCATCGAGTTGGCAGTAAACATGCCCGAGCATGAACCGCAGGTCGGACACGCGGTCTCCTCCATGGCTTGGGCGGCCTCGTCCGAAATGTTCGGATCGTTCGAGGCGACCAGCGTATCGGCCAAATCAAACACTTCCGGTTCGCCGACGCCCTTAGTCGAAAACCCGGCCTCCATCGGGCCGCCAGAGACCATGACCGCCGGAACGTTGAGGCGAAGCATGGCGTTCAGCATACCGGGCGTGATCTTGTCGCAGTTCGAGATGCAGATCATCGCGTCGGCGGTATGGGCGTTGACCATGTACTCGCAAGCATCCGAGATCAGTTCGCGCGACGGCAGGCTGTAGAGCATGCCCTCATGGCCCATGGCGATGCCATCGTCGACGGCTATGGTGTTGAACTCGCGCGGGATGCCGCCGGCGGCACGCACCGCATCGGCTACCAGCTCTCCGACCTGCTTCAGATGCACGTGCCCCGGCACAAACTGGGTGTAGGAATTGGCGATGGCAATGATCGGCCGGCCAAACTCCTTCTCCTGGATCCCGGTGGCCCGCCAGAGCGCGCGAGCGTGGGTGGCGCGGCGGCCGAAGGTCGTCCTGAGCGAGCGAAGATCTGGCATGGTTTGGCCCTGCTAATTTCGTGTGGTCGTCCAGAAGAACGCCCGGCACTTCGAGCGCAATATAGCACCTGAAATTGCGACGGAAAGGTTGGGTGCGAACATAACGTCATCCCCGCGCAGGCGGGGATCCATAACAGATGCCGAACTGGATTCCCGCCTGCGCGGGAATGACGGCGATATTTACAATTACTTCCCCAACGCCTCCGTAATATCCAGTAACGCATCCACGGTCGACCGCCCGAGCGCCATGGCTCTCCCCGGCGACCAGCCCAATTCTGGATCCGGCGCGTTGGCAGCGTCCTTGAAGGGCATCTCGAGCGTCATCGACATCGCTCCAAGCGCGTGCGCCAGATGCCCGGTCGAGGTCGTAAGGTTGCCCTTACCGGCCGGCGCCTTGGGGTAGCCGTGCTCGGTCTGGAAGTCGGGGTTGATGCGGGCGAGCGTGGTCTTGAAGCGCTCCAGCGCCGCCAACCGGGCCTCACCCGGTTCCGGGACGCCCTCGAAACCGGCGATGAAGTTGTAAGGCAACCCTTCGTCGCCATGCACATCGAGGCAAAGGTCTATGCCCTCTTCCTGCATCCGTCGGCGCACGTGGAATACCTCCGGGCTCTTCTCCTCACTCGGATCGGCCCATTCCCGGTTCAGGTTGGCGCCGGCCGCATTAACCCGCAGATTGCCGAGGTAACTGCCGTCGGGGTTCATGTTCGGCACCGCGTAGACCGCCGCCCGATTGAGCAACGCCCGAGAAACCCCATCCTCACCGTCAAGCAGGCGTTCGAGAAACCCTTCCATGAACCATTCCGCCATGCTCTCGCCCGGATGTTGTCGCGCGATTAGCCAAAGATTGGGTTTGCCTTCACCAGGTTCACCGATGGTCAAAAGATCGATGTCGCGGCCTTGGACTGTCCGGCCGGGAACCTCCAAGCTACAACGGGGATGTCCGAGACAGCCGGCAATCAGGTCAGCGTGGCGCTCCAGAGAATATGGCGCGAAATAGCCGAAATAAGCGTGATCGCTCGCCGGTTGGTAATGGATGACGAGCTTGCCTGCGGTGTATTCAGTTTCGGTCCGCACCCAATTCAGCCGGTCTTCGGAGACGACCGCGCTGTAGCCCTCCCAACCTCTTGTGTAAGAGCAGTCGCCGGCATTCTCGATCGTCATCTGGCACGCGACCCCGCGCGCACCTGATAATCGAAAATGGAACCATTGCCGGAAATCGGCCTCACTGTCGCTTCGGATCCGTAGGCGAATGTCACTTGGGTCGTCAGCTGAGACGACTTCGATATTACCGCTATCAAAGGCGGCGGTGATCAATGGCATGTGGAGTTTCCTCTAATTGGCCAGCAAATAATTACCCTCGTCATCCTGCGGCCGCGCGTCTCAGGATGACGAAGAGTTGTTGAGCGGACACGAAGAATGGAGCGCGAGACTATCTAAAAAACTTCATCACAGCACAACCAATTCGCAAAATGACGTGTGGCGGCGGACCGTATCCGGGCCGGAGCGTTCCAGGATATCGGCATGTTCGACCTTGTACCCCTTGCGCTGGAATAATCGGACGATCTCGATGATGTAGCCGGTGTCAGTGGTCACGCCCTCCTCGATTGCGATCGCTTCGGCCAGAGCCGCTCCGGCCTGTGTCAATCGCAAACACTGAAAATTCAGATCCATTGACGGATCATCCGCCTTAACTCTTAGGATCTTATCCGCATAAAGCAGGTTGGTTGAGAAGCTGTCTTCTTTCTGGCTCCGAAAGATCTTGCTGAGGTCTCGATTGGCGCGCAACAGGCCGTATTCCTCTAGCAACAAAATCACGTTACTGGTCAAGCCCGCTTCGGCAAGGTAGTCCTCGTCGACCCGGACCACGAAGTTGTCGATGGTTAGCCGGGCCAGGTCTCGGAAGTGCTCCAGCATTTCGCCTGTCATTCGCGACATCAACTCTGCCGCAACCGGCGGCACGCTCCCCGGCTTGGCGACCTCCATGACCAACAACCGCGCCCAAATCGCCTGGCGTTCCGGATCGCCGCAATCGGCCGCGAGGGTCAGCATCTTCGGTGCCCAATCGACATCGATCTCACCTTTCTCGATACCCTCCTTATCAGTCCCTTTGGGCAGGATTGAGAGCGCGCGGTAGAGGATGCAGTCGAGATTGGCCTGGCGGCGTAACGCCTGATGGTCCAGCCGGGCCGACGTTCTGGCAACCAGGGGAGCGTCAGTCTCGGGACCTGGCACGGCCTCTATGCCTTGCACCGAAAACAACCAATCGCGCTGCGAGGTGCCGAGTGCCGAGATCACCATCTTATTAAATCGCTCAAGCCCCGGGGCCAGCTTGGGAGCCAACTTAGGGGCCAGCTTGGGCGTAGGCGGCCTTTTCGCCACCGCCTTTCGGGTGCCTGTTTTTACCTCAGCTTTAGTGCGTCGTTCAACCATACTTCAAACTATCACAGCTTGGTGGCGACAATTAGAAATTCACGGTTTCCCTCCGGACCCAGGATCGGTGACGGCACAATACCATCGACCCGCCAATCGCCGCGCCCGACAAGCCACTCCTCGATATCGCGGCATACTTCGTCGTGCAAATCCGGATCCCGCACCACACCGCCCTTGCCAACCTGGCCACGGCCGACTTCGAACTGAGGTTTGATGAGAGCCATCAGCCGAGCGCTGGAGCGCGCGAGGTCCAGTCCCGCCGGCAACACCGTCTTCAGCGAGATGAAACTGGCGTCCGTGACCACAATATCGATTGGCTCGGGAACCAGTTCATCGGTCAAATAGCGCGCGTTGGTGCGTTCCAGGACAAACACACGATCATCGCTCCGCAGTTTCCAGGCAAGCTGGCCATGACCGACATCGACGGCGTAGACCCGCGCAGCACCCCGACTGATCAATACATCGGTGAAACCCCCGGTCGACGCACCGATATCGAGACAAACGGCACCGGTTGGATCAATCTCGAAGTGATCCAGCGCCTCAATCAGTTTCAATCCGCCGCGCGAAACCCAGGGGTGGTCTTGACCCTTCAATTCGATCGAGATGTCTTCAGTCACTTGTTGGCCCGGCTTCTCCAGCCGCCGGGTCTCGGAATACACCAGACCGGCCATCACCATCGCCTGCGCCCTGGTTCGGGACTCCGCCAACCCGCGCTCGACCAGCAATACATCCAGACGTTTCTTTGTGGATTTCATTCAGCTGCGCCTTCTAGAACCGATCAAATTCCCTTATACCAACTCTATCGGATTGAAGCTCACTCACCCGGAGATATTGATGCTGCCCCACTGGGAGGCCCTGGACAACACACGCCGTGAGGCCGGTTATTTGACACCAACGGAAACCATGGCGCTTCTCGGGAAATCGAACGAGGTCTTGGACCCTTTCTCACTACTGATTTCAAGGGAGGTTGTCATTGGGTCCAACAATAGATTTTACCCGAACGTGACGATATCGCGGTCCGCCGGGTCACCAATAGACATTGGAGACGCGAATATTTTTCGCGGACCGACATTGATCGAAGCCGACGGTGCGTCGGTTAAAATTGGAGACAGAAATCTGTTCGGTGAGGGCGGAGCGACGATCCGCGCCAATCAAGCCGGCGCCAGCATTTTGATCGGCAACGGGTGCCGACTGATCCACGGAGCCACACTCTACGGAGACACGAGACTCGGCGATGGAGCGCAGGTTCTAGGCCATATCACCGCCATCTCGTGCACACTTGAAGCCGGTGGCACGTTCGATGAACCAGAAATCAACCAAAGGGCCGCTGTATTGAAAGGCATGGGCACCGCCCGCGGCATCCATCTCGCTCGGGGGCAGGTTATCGACGGCTGGGGATCGTTCGATGCAAACCTCGCTCAACCCCAATCGAATTTCCACTGAGTACCGGCAGATGACCGCCACATTGGGTATGGGCCTTCTCTCGATTGGCCGGAGTTGGGGTGTTCGGGAGACAACGCCGCCGGTAGAGCAAGATGCTAACAAATTGTTGCGCGAGGCTGTATCGCTCGGGATACGGTTTTTCGACACCGCCCCTGCCTATGGTGACAGTGAGGCCCGGCTCGGTACGTTCCTCAAAAGCGGTCACTCTGCCGGCGCGCCGTACGAGATGACAATTGCCACCAAAGTCGGCGAACACTGGGCTCCAGACGACAAGTCAACCTATGTCGATCACAGCTTCGAAGCCATGACCAAAAGCCTCGCCCAGAGCTTGGATCGACTCGGCAAGATCGATCTGCTGCAAATTCACAAAGCGAGCCCGGTAGTATTAGCTGCCCCTGCCACGGAGCGCCTAGTCCAGAGCGCCCAAGAGCAGGGCATCGGCTCTTTTGGTGCCAGCGTCAGCGACTTGGAAACGGCGGAGACCGCAGTTGAGTGCCCCTGGATCGACTGGATACAAATCCCTTTCAATTCAAAATATCCCGACATGGAACCGGTTTTCGATATGGCCATGCGCCGCGGCATCCGAGTGCTAATTAACCGTCCCTTAGCCATGGGCGCGCTCGCGGATGAGAATGCACACGACCCTGTGACCGCAGCCTTCCGGTTCATAAAGCAACAAGACTTCGATGGAGTTGTTTTAACCGGCACTCGGTCACTAGAACATCTGCGGAGCAATGTCGCTGCTTTCTCAGCTGCTTAAACATCATCCAACGCCGGGCCTAATCCGCCACAAATCCGCATCGTCGCCATAGTCCCGCCGCGCCAGGACCTCCAGTACCATCGTCCTGTCGTAAGCCGACAGCGCGCCATGAAAGAGGCCACACCAGGCGTCGAACAAGGCTGGATGCGGCTGGTCGAGCCCTTTGAACAAACGAGTGCTCGATCGCCTAATTAGGACCGCACCGTTCTCGCCCGGCTCAATCTCCGCTGTATCGCCTTCAGCTTTGGCCAAGGTCGCCATAAAGTGTGCAAACTCAGCCGATCCTCCACCAGATGTGTCACACCCAAGCGCCCCCGCTGTTTCGGCGAAATACTGCGCGCCGATCAGCCGCCCGGTCACCGAGCCGTAATATGCCGTCTCCGCCGGCCCAACCATTTCAACAAGCGCCACGAGACCGGACCGAATATAGTCAATTGCGTAGTTTCGGCGCGCCTTGGCAAGGCGTTTCGCCGGCCAGTCGGCCTCAGACCATGCGAGCGCCTTATCTGGATCGAAGGACGGCGGGGTCTCGCCAGGGCGGAACACCAGCCGCTCGTCATCTCTGAGATCCCTATCGTACTCCAGGAAATATCCAGCGAGCCCGTGCTGACCATCCATGGTCTGGGCGGTGCAAACAAATCCGAGGCGCGGATTGCCGAGCGTGATGCCGTTCCGGCCATACCAACCGCGCAGAATTCCCCGCGAGACCTCGCTCGGCACGCCACAGATTGCAGCCCCAGAATAGATCCAGCGCGGTGGGACAAAGCGAACCCAGGCCTTCTTGTCAGATTCGGCCATGAATTCCACGTCGACACCGCCAATTTTGTTGGCGAGGTAGTGGTACCCGGCGCAAGCGATCGCATCGGGTTTATCTTTCAGACCGAGTTTGTCTAGGCCGGCGAGGAATTTCTCTTCGTGCTGGCGTCGAAACAGAGCTTCAATCCAACGCGCGGCATCATCTGTACTCCGCCGGGTAACGAGCGTCAGAATAAGCCCGGTCATATAGGCTTGATATAGCTCTGAGACAGCCTTTTCAGCGGACCCGACCGGCCGCGTGGTCATCGGCTCATGCCCTAACAGCGCCCTCGTCCTCGCGACCGAGAGCCGAAAGGGCGGTGGCAACGATACCAGCGGCATCCAACCCGGCCTGGGCGTATTGCGCCTCCGGCGTGTCGTGATCGATGAAGCGGTCGGGCAAGGTCATGACGCGCGGTTTCAGCCCGCGATCGAGACCGCCGCTTCCAGCTAGCCACTGCATCACATGTGCGCCAAAGCCTCCGACCGAGCCTTCCTCGATGGTGATCAACACCTCATGCTCAGCGGCCAGACGAGAAACCAGGTCTGTGTCCAAGGGCCGTAAGAACCGTGCGTCAGCGACCGTCGCCGACAACCCACGCGCTGCCAGATCCTCGGCAGCCAGGAGGCACTCTCCAAGCCGCGCGCCAAGGGATAGAATCGCCACCGTGGTTCCTTCGCGCAGGACCCGTCCCTTACCAAGCTCAAGAACGCTTCCACGCGCCGGAACCTCAACACCGGTGCCCTCGCCGCGGGGATAACGAAATGCAGACGGGCGATCATCAATCGCGGCGGCTGTAGCCGTCATGTGTGCCAACTCAGCCTCATCCGCCGCCGCCATGACCACCATTCCCGGCAGACAGCCCAGATATGCGAGATCGAAGGCGCCAGCGTGCGTGGCACCGTCAGCCCCAATCAGGCCGGCCCGGTCGATGGCAAAGCGCACCGGCAAGCTCTGGATCGCCACATCATGCACCACCTGGTCGAACCCGCGCTGCAGGAAGGTTGAATAGATCGCCGTGAACGGTTTCAGGCCTTCCGTGGCGAGCCCTGCGGCAAAGGTCACGGCGTGCTGCTCGGCGATGCCAACATCGAAACACCGGTCCGGGAAGCGCTCAGCGAACTTGTCGAGCCCGGTGCCGGATGGCATGGCAGCGGTAATCGCGACAATACGGTCGTCAGCCTCCGCCTCGGCGACCAGCGCATTCGCGAACACGCCGGTATAGGACGGCGCCTTCGGTTGCGACTTCACCTGGGTGCCTGTGACCACATCGAACTTCGGAACCGCGTGATACTTCTCTTCCGACGGACCCTCAAACGGGTGGCCATGGCCTTTTTCCGTCACAACATGCAGCAATACCGGGCGATCCTGCGGCCCGTTGCGAATGTTGCGCAGCACTGGCAAGAGGTGGTCGAGATTATGCCCGTCGATCGGGCCGACATAGTAGAAACCCATCTCTTCGAACAAAGTGCCACCGGTGACGAGGCCGCGCGCGTACTCCTCGGCCTTGCGCGCCGCCTCTTCGACGGTCTTGGGTAGATGTTGGACAACCTGTTTGGCGATTTCTCGAAGACCGCGATACGGCTTGGAGGAAATCAGACGTGACAGATAGGCGCTCATGGCGCCAACCGCCGGGGCGATCGACATATCGTTGTCGTTCAGCACCACCAACATACGGCTATTCATCGAACCGGCATTGTTCATGGCTTCATACGCCATGCCAGCACTCATCGAGCCATCACCGATGACACAAACGACGCGGTTGTCCCGGCCGGCTAGATCGCGCCCGACCGCCATGCCAAGACCGGCCGAAATCGACGTCGAACTATGGGCAGCGCCGAAGGGATCGTACTCGCTCTCCGACCGCTTGGTGAAACCCGAAAGCCCACCGCCTTGCCGCAAGGTGCGAATGCGATCGCGTCGCCCGGTCAGAATTTTGTGAGGATAGGTCTGATGGCCGACGTCCCAAATCAAACGATCGCCGGGTGTGTCGTAGACGTAGTGCAATGCCACCGTCAGTTCGACAACACCTAGGCCAGCACCAAGGTGCCCGCCAGTAACCGAGACGGCGTCAATCATCTCGCGCCTCAGCTCGTCCGCCAGTTGCCGCAGGTCAACCGGGGCCAGTCCCCGAAGGTCGTCCGGCGTCATCACGGTATCGAGCAGCGGTGTTTGGTTGCTGATCGTCATGTCTTTGTTCTCCGGCCCGTCCGACGCATTCTAGCGATCACGTTCGACAACATAACGGGCCACATCCCGTAAAAGGTCCGCGCTTTCGTCAAACAAATCAAGGGCGCGTATTGCCTGCTCGCTCAACAATTTCGCCTGAGACCGAGCGCGATCCGGGCCGAGGATGGAAACGAATGTTGCTTTTCCAGCCGTCACGTCTTGACCAACCGGTTTGCCGACCGCTTCCTCGTCCCCCACTGCATCCAGCAGATCATCTGCTATCTGAAACGCAAGGCCCAACTCTTGAGCATAGTTGTGCAGGGCCATATAAGCGCGCTCGCCGCTCCGCCCAAGGATGGCACCAGAGACCGCGCAAAATCCGAAGATCTCACCGGTTTTCATCCGCTGTAGCCGCGTAATGGCACCAATATCGAATTCCGTGGTTTCGGCCAACAGATCGATCATCTGGCCGCCAGCCATGCCCTGCACGCCAGCTGCCTTGGCCAGTTCACTCATCAATTCGACCCGCACCATCGCGTCAGAGTGGGTTTCAGGTTCAGCCAAAACCGAGAACGCAAGCGTCTGCAAGGCATCGCCAGCCAAAATTGCTGTCGCTTCGTCAAACTGGACGTGGCAGCTCGGCCGACCGCGACGGGTATCGCTATCGTCCATCGCCGGAAGATCGTCGTGAACCAGAGAGTAAGCGTGCATAAACTCAATCGCAGCACCAACCCGTACCGCGCACCGTGGGTCGACACCGAACAACCGCGCCGACTGACACGCGATAAACGCGCGTAACCGCTTGCCACCGCCAAGGCTTGAATACCGCATCGCTTCGCGCAGGCGCGCCTCGGCGTCATCCTCGTTCGGCAACAGAAGATCCATGATGCGCTCTACGTCTTGCACGCAGTCGGCAATCGCCGTGGTCAGGTCCGCCATCGGTCTATCCGCATAGTTCCAAGTCTCAATGAAAGAAATCTAATTAGGTGTCGAAGGCCTCTGTCTCGCTTGGCGCACCAGCCTCGGGGACGCGAATACGCTCGACCTTCATGCGGGCTTCGTCCAACTTCTTTTGGCAATGCTGTTTCAAGGCCGCACCGCGCTCATAAGCGGCGATTGCGTCATCTAGCGAACCTTGGCCCTGCTCCAGTCTCTCGACGATGCCCTCCAGTTCCTGCAAGGCTGCCTCGAAGCCAAGGCTCTCAATATCATTGCCGCCGTTCTTGCCGCCATCGTTGTCGCTCAACCGCCATCTCCCGCAAATACCGTCGCAAGTTTAGTCGCCGGTTAACCGCTTCACAAGGCGGATGACCCGAGCAACACGCTTGTTGTCGAGACAAATTCGGTCAATGGTTTATAATCGCGGATGCGCCAAGCTCCAAGCCTAGCAGATCTGGCAACCTACGAGCTGGCATCGCCATCGTAGATACCAGCAGATTTAGTCTGTGGACCTGTTGGTTCGTAGCAATATCCGGTAACGGGACAGGTATTGAAGGGCAGAGCACGGCTTGCGGGAACCACATGAGCGATAGACTGGATCATGCTAACGGACCACCTCGGGTACTCCTGGTCGAGGACAACCCCGCCAATCGCATGGTTGCGGCCAAAATGCTGGAGAAAATCGGGTGCGACGTGACCGAAGCGCTCGACGGTCTTGAGGCGTTGGATGCTGTCAACCGCGCAGCATTCGACATTATCCTTATGGATCTCCGGATGCCGAATATGGATGGGATTGCGGCAACCCAACACATTCGCGCCATGGGCTCTCCGGTCGCCGACACGCCCATAATCGCGATTACAGCCGATTTGATCGATGAAACAATCGAGCGCTGCATGCAAGCTGGCGTCGATGAATGCATCGGCAAGCCCTTTACCCTCGAACGCCTGACGAAAACGGTTGAGACTTGGCATGGGGCGGACCGTCGAAATTCAGGGAACGCAGCAACAATTCGGATCGAAGGGTTAAGCGCCAATCTGACCGGCAGCCTTTTGGAGCGCTTCGGAGTCGATGGTGTGCGAAAGCTGCTTGAGAATTTTGTCGCGGCCCTCGACCGCCAACAAACTCTGTTGGAGACCCCCTCGCCAGAGGCGGCGAAAATTGACGAGGCAACCCGTGAGTTAATTGGCTTAGCAACCTCTTTCGGCATGACCGCGTTGGCTGACGTCGCACGCGGGATCACAATTGGGTTACGAAATGAGAAAAGCGATGTCCTTTCCGCCTCTCTCCTGGACATGCGGCAGGAAATTGGGATAGCACTCGAAATTGCCCGGCGGGGGATTGCCGACCTCAGCAGTCGCCGCGACGAATGAGCCATCACCAAGGGCTCCTTGGCTCGGTTCAAGTGGATGGGTCTTAGCGCGTGCGAAAAAAGACCAAACTCATTATCGGCGGCGGAACTGTGGCCGTTGTTCTATCCATCGTTTGGGGCATCTATGACTCCAATCAGCGACCGGAATGCACCGTCACCCGCGTCATCAGCCAAGGCCAAATTGATAAAATAATGGCCGATAACGGCTACGAAGTTCACCAACGTTTGTCGACCCAAAAAGGGTGCTACTACCGAGGCGTGATCACCCCCCTTGGCTTACGCGCCGTCGTGATCTACGACCCGGACAATGAGAGTATCGTGCTCTCTCGGTGGGACTATCTGGATTGAGGTCACGCGAAACGAAGTCACACTCGCTTGACGTCGGGGTGCACTCGACCGATATCGGCAGTAAGCTTAGAAAATTAGTTGTATGGGAGGGATCAAAATGATCAAGGGACTTCACCACAATGCCTATCGCTGCCGCGACTCCGAGGAGACGAGAAAGTTCTACGAAGACTTTCTAGGCCTTCGCCTCGCACACGCGCTTGAGATCAAAGAAAGCAAGACCGGTCGGCAAACCAATGTCCTACATAGCTTCTTCGAAATGGGCGACGGCTCATTCTTGGCCTTTTTCGAAGCCCCGAGCCAGTCGTTCGAATTCAAGGATCAGCACGATTTCGATCTTCACATCGCACTCGAAGTGAGCTCAGAAGAATTGCGCACGCGCTTAGCCGAAGGAAAAGCGGCTGGTATCGAGACCCGGGGCATAGCCGACCATGGCTTCATCGAGTCGATCTACTTCCGTGACCCGAACGGCTACGTCATCGAACTGACCGCCAAAACTGCCCCCGATTCAAGCGACCATGACGCCCAAGCGACAAAAGCAAAGGCACTGCTAGATGATTGGCAATCCTCGAAAGCCAATGCCTGACCCCTGCATCCGTCAAAAAAAACTAACAGGAGCAGCACTCTTGGTGGCGCTGCTTCTCCTCGGATCTTCCGGGCAATCGTGGGCCGAGAGCCCAGTTGAGCGCGGCCGCAAGATCGCAATGACCCATTGTTCCCGCTGCCATGTCGTCAACCCGGCGAACAAGTTCGGCGGCATCGACAGCACACCTTCATTTCAATTGCTTGCCGGACTGCCGGACGGGCTGGCGCGCTTCGACACCTTCATCTCGCGCCGCCCCCATCCGGCCTTCATGCGGGTTGAGGGTGTGAAACCGCTGACCGACCTGCCGCCGAACGCGGCAGAGATCAAATTCGTGGTTGAAGACCTGGAAGCCGTCGCGGCTTTCGCACGCACCATCAAAAAGTAGCCGACAAGACAGAGCGGGATCAGCTGATTGGAACGTCAGAGATCTCGCGCATGAGCTTGCGATGGATCGCCTTCGGGTAAGACGGAAAGTCGTTCGTCACTTCGACGAAGGCACCGGTGCCGCCGATCACGCTTTCACGGTAATACCGATCCAAATGCTCGTAATCTGTCAGGATGGTGAGAGCGTTGATGGTGATGCGCTCCAGCAAAGCGAAGGCGCGCGACAACTCGATCGGCCGACCGTCGTTCTGCCGGCCGTCGGAGGAAATATCGACCACCCGGCGATCGCCATCAAATCCATTGTCGTCAAACATTCTTGCCGCAGCGTCGATCAAGGCTGAGATAGAGGTTAAACCCCGCTCAAAGCTTCGATTGATCGCAGAAATCCGATCCGCAACCTGAACTGCTGCCTCCGGGCTATCAATCACCGTCCACGGCAGTTGGATGACTTGCTGGTTCACGCTCGCCCACTCGACCACGGTCACAGCGATCGAGCGCCTGGGTAGGCCAAGAATTGCGTGGTGAATGTCTGCCTGTCGGAAGGCGTCGGCGAGGCCTTTCACCTGAAGAGCAAACTCACCCCCGTCTACGCTGTCGGAGGAATCGATCGCCAGCACCAGTTCCAAGTCGACCTTGAGTTCCTGCGCGTCAGCAGGTCTCGCCGCAAGAACCAACAATGCAGCCAAAACAATCGACGAACGCGCGAACATCACAAAGATCCCTCTGATCGCCATTCACACCCCCGCGCAATCGATTTCAATTGCCGCATTTCATTGAAGCGCGAGCGCTTCGTCAAGACACCCTTTCGCGAGCCGGGATCGTTGAGGGCGTGAGTGACCGGGCATGGCATCAACAATCGTCGGCAGTTCAAATAGTTTGACAACTATATTGTCGTACTCTACATTGACAATATAGTTGTCATAAACGGATTTATCCCTATGCCTCCCACAGCCCAACATCTCTATGCCGTGATCCTCGATGTTCGCCTCTGTTTCAACCTGCTGCGCGCGCGGGCAGACGCTTTACACGCCGACCTGAATGTGAACGCGTCAATGCGTGCCGTCATGGAAAACCTTGTCGAAGATAGCGAGAAGACCGTTCCTGCGATCGCCCGTAGCAAGGGCGTGTCGCGTCAGCACATTCAAGTGATCACCAACAGTCTGATCAAAGCAAACTTGGTTAAAACCCGGGACAACCCCGAGGACAAAAGAACATCTCTAATTTCGCTCACGGACAAGGGGCAAACAGTTTTTGGCGAGATCCAAGAACGCGAGGCACTGACCCTGCGGCATCTATCGGAAACCTTCAGCGACGCGGACCTGGAGGTGACCCAGAAAACCCTACGAAAACTGAGCAATGTTTTGAGAGGAGACAAAAATGCGTAAGCACCCTTGGCGCAAACACCCAGGTCCGGTGAAAACTTTCTCATTCATCCTCGCTGCCTTCGTGGCTGGAAGCATCTTGATCCTTTGGTCCTGGAACACCCTAGCGGCAGATCTGTTTTTGTTGCCGGAGGCGCGGTTTAAACATGCCGTCGCACTCGAAGCACTGATGGTCGGGGTCTTCCTGGTTTCGATGATCATTGCTCGGTTCACGTTGAACGGTGCGCCTCGATCTGGCTCCCAGGGGGAAAGCGCATCATGAACCTGCAAAAAGCGATTGTTGCCCAATTCAAGAAACCTCACGGGTCTTTCGGCCGAATTGCCGGCTGGATCATGGCCAATCGACGATCGAACCAGGAACGCAACCGCTGGACAGTCGATTTGCTGGAGATCAATCCCTCGGATCGGGTGATCGAAATCGGCTGTGGCCCGGGTGTCGGTCTGGGATATTGCCTAGAGCGAGCTAAAGAGGGGCAGGTCTTGGGCGCGGATCATTCGCGAACCATGCTTGATCAGGCACGAATTAGAAACGCCGAAGCAAGTGTGGGCGGACGCCTCGATTTACAACTCGGAAGCTTTGACGATCAGCCGGATACCGTTGGCCTGTTCGACAAAGCCTATTCAGCCAACGTGATCCAATTCCTGCCCGACCGTGCCGCGGCCTTCAACAAGATATACGCGCTATTGAAACCGAATGGCATCTCGGCCACAACCTATATGCCGCGTGGCAAAAACCCCAGCCGGGCGCAGTCCCTCTCCATGGCGGAAGATGTCAAACGGCATATGAAGGCTGCGGGCTTTGTTACTATCAGGGTCGAAGAACTGCCGATGTCCCCTGCCCCTGCGATCTGTGTAATCGGAAAACATCCATGATCCCGCGACTGCTTATCGTGCTGGGGTTTTGTAGCGTCCTTTCCAGTGTCAGCGCAGCGGCGGGGCGAGACGTTTGGATCGATGCCGACCCCGCATGCGGATTGGGAGAAACTCGCGACGTTGACGATTGTTGGGCGCTTGTCGCTGCGATCAGATCTTCAAGCCTGAACGTCGTCTCTGTCAGTACGGTATTCGGAAATGTAGACGCTGTGGCGGCGGCAGCAGTGGCTCAAGACCTCTTCGTTATCATGAGAGCCCACGAACCAAATTTGCCAATTCCGCCGGTGTACAGCGGTGCGGCTGAACCGATCCGTCTGAACCCGGCCGTCCCGCCAGCCGTTCGACGTTTGGAAGTCGCGCTTGCCGCACGTCCTTTGACAATTCTCGCCTTGGGCCCTCCGACGAACATTGCGATGCTCATCGAAAGACGCCCGGACCTGGTGCATCGCATAGACGCCATTGTCGCGGTTGCAGGACAAAGGCCCGGACAGGTCTTTAAAGTTGGAAGTACACCAATCCTGCATTTCCACGACCTCAACGTGCGCAAGGACCCCGATGCATTCGATATCATTCTTCGATCCGGCGTTCCGGTTCATCTGATACCGTTCGAGGCAGGCCATCAGGCGATGGTTATGCAGTCCGATCTGGATTTCCTGATGGCCAGCGGAACCCTCGACCGGTGGATCGCGAGGCGGTCGACCGCCTGGCTCGGCTTTTGGCGTGACACGTTGGGAGCAGTCGGATTTTCTCCGTTCGATACGGTGGCCGTTACCTACCTGATCGACCCCAAACAATATTCCTGCGAACCGATGACAGCGAAAATCGTCCGCCGTAGAGGATTGTTCGTGACGCGAGATACCTTGGAAGTTACCCGGCCTCATCGGAACGGGCGATCCGTGACCTATTGCAGTGACCTATCTGAGATCGCGCGGAAATCGATGGTCAATTATGTCTCTAACCCGGATCATGTTAGCGCCGCATTCGCAAGGCAGCCCGCTGCCTATCCCCGCGCCCGCAGCACCCTGAGCGCGGCGCAGGCGGCGCCGTAGCCGTTGTCGATGTTGGTGACCACTACA
>JABIRP010000392.1 GCA_018699735.1 Rhodospirillaceae bacterium
AAGCCGGTGTTCCTGGATGGTCGCCGGATCGCGATTGCCGGCGCGTTGGTTCATTATCTCGATGTTGGGGGCGGCGCTCCCGGGAGCTATCACCCGCGGGCAACTGAGATCTTCCAGGAGGGCCTGCGCATACCCCCGCTGAAACTGGTCGAGGCCGGTCGCCGGAATGAAGCGGTGTTTTCCATGTTGCTCGCCAATACAAGAGAGCCCGAGAACGTTGGCGGCGATTTCGCTTCGCAAATCGCGGCGCTGGAAATTGGGGTTCGCAATCTTGAGCGTGTCGGACGCCGATATGGCGCTGATCTTCTGGCCCGGGCTTGCGAGGAAATTCAGGCACAGTCCGAGCGCACGATGCGTGGCCTAATCAAAGAAATCCCCGATGGAACCTACGAGTTCGAAGACTTCGTCGATGATGATGGGATTGATATTGGCGTAGCCCTGCGAATTCATGCCCAATTGCATGTCTCTGGTGATGAAATCGAAGTCGATTTGTCCGGCTCCAGCCCGCAAGCCAAGGGGCCGGTCAATTGCACCTACAACATGACGGACTCAGCCGTGGTTTGCGGCGTTTTGATGTCTCTCGGGCGCGATGTACCGGCCAATGCTGGGTGTTATCGTCCGATACGGATTACCGCGCCTGAAGGGACTTGCGTCAACGCCCGGTCACCGGCTCCGGTCGCTAATCGTATGGCGACGGGCCACCGTATCGTAAACGCAGTGATGGGCGCCTTTGCGCAAGCATTGCCGGATCGGGTGCCGGCGGCCTATTACGGGGTGAGTTACACCTACGCCTTGAATGCAATCGAAGCGGACGGATCGCGCCAAGTCTATTTCGAATTGGAATGCGGTGGCTGGGGCGGGCACCCCGAAGCGGACGGCGCCAGCGGCTTTTCCTGTGGATTTCATAATATCTCGAACGCGCCAGTGGAAATGCTGGAAAATGGTTACCCCGTTACTTTTCAAGAATATGGCTTGGCACCCGATACCGGCGGTGCTGGCCGGATGCGCGGCGGGCTCGGCCTTGTTCGTTCGTTCCGCGTTGATAGTACCACCGGGATGTTTGTGGCCAACCTCGACCGCTTTCGGTTTCCGCCATATGGATTGGCAGGTGGAGAGCCTGGTGCATCGGGGCGTTTAACGGTGACGAAGCCCGATGGAGAGGTACTGGAGCTAGCCTCGAAGGCAGAGGTCGGGGTCGTAAAGGGTGACATAATCCGGCTGCAGACGTCAGGTGGCGGCGGCCATGGCCTGCCGGCAAATCGCTCTCCCCAAGCGATTGAGAGCGACGTCGAGAATGGCTACATCACGCGAACCAAGGCTCGCGAGATCTACGGCGCTCCCGAGGCGCCGTAGACGGGGTAAGGCATTTCACGAGACTCTGATTAAGAGGAACGTTCCTCCACGTCGCGTTTCGCTGAACGTTCCTGCTGCATCCAGTTCTGGCCACTGGCTAAAATACAGGTCGGGCCGCCCGGAATTGTGACGACGATCGTCCAGGTTCCATTGCTGGAGTTGAACAGTTCCACCATATTGCCGCGGGCATCGAGGCCAAGAGCGTTCGGTTTCTCATTATAGTTTTTTGACAAATGATCCATAAGGCTCGCTCGTTCTGCGCAGGCCATGCGGGTCTGGGCTTCAACCTGACTTGCTGCCAGACTTGCTGCTAGGCCGGCCACGAGAACCGCGAACGCAGCCATCGTGGAGTAAAGAGTGCTTCTCCTCGAATTTTTCAGCATGCGTAACATCGTGTCCTCCTTTTCTGGCCATTTTGACCTCAATCGGGAAAGTCTTCACTCGCCCATGTCATGTATGAACTATCTTGTCTCACAAACAGTAAACAAAACGTGAAATATGTAATGGTTCCTTTATTGTGTAGTGTTTCAGATAGAGTCGTACATCAGTTTGATAGAGTTCCAACATTGCACTTAGTGAACAAGAAATGTGTTGTGAAAACCTATTAGTTACTTTTGTTTTGCAACTGTTGTGCCAAATTCAAATAGCATAAAAAAAACAAGGCTTTGGTATTTGTAACGTGTCGTGGGATTCAATTTGGTAGCTTAAGAGCGCACGGTTCATCATACAAAATTTGACCAATCATCCTCGTTGCAGTGAGTCAACGAGCTGCCGCCGCCAGTGCTTTATGTTTAGTGCAATGTGGTCATAAAATTTTTCTAAGTACTTCACCAATCTGTGATTATATTGATGCGGATGGATCAAAAGGCGGAAACACTCCTGAGTTACTGGCGTTCGCTCATAGCGGAGCCGGATATCCCTGACCGAGCGGATTTTGATCCTATCGAGGTTTCCAAGTTACTGCCGTTTCTATTCATGCTGGACGTCGAACCCTGCGGTCGCTTGAAAATACGCCTAATGGGGACCGAACTTGCACAAAGGCTTGGAGCGGACGGAACCGGTAAGTACGTCGACGAACTCATTTCCGGGGCCTATCTCGACCGTATGAACGAGATGTTCGCCTTGGCTATTTCCCAGCGGCAGCCAGTGCACTCTGCCAGTCGCTATCAGGTTCCTGACCGAGAGCACATATTTGTCGAACGCCTGTTGCTTCCGTTGACCAATGGAAGTGATGCGGTAGACATCATATTGATTATTCAAAGTTTTTCTTCAGCAATTGACCCAAGCGCGGAACCTTTTCTCTCGGTGCTCAATACGATCCCGGAGCACGCGACAGAAACCGTCAGTACCGTGGTTTCCTGAAACCCTTGCTCTAGAACAAGTCTCTGCGCCGCATCTCCCGCAACGCCTTGGCGATCGCACGGGCGTCACCCAGGCCGGTATGGGCGCCCATGACCGGCGCGAGGCCGAACAATTCAGGTAGGTCGCAACTCTGTGCTACTGGACCCGGCACATCGAGTGCGGCTGCCAATGCCGGGCGGAGGTTCAGGTACTTGGTAATATCTTGATCGAATGCAATTTCCCGCCAGGCGCCGTTTTCCGCCAACAGATCACCATCTGTGCCGTTGCAAAGGTGAAGAACGGCCCCTTGTGAAAACGTGCCATAGGCAGCATACGCGTCTGCAAACGACTGGCCATCACGCGCCAGAACAGTATTCGTGATGCCTGTAAGTGCGGTGAAATAATCCGATAACACTGGGTTGCGCTTAGGTTTACTCAGAACATCGAGAGCGGCGACCTCTTCCATCCCCCCGTCAGCGCGGATTCGGACGGCGCCGATCTGAACCACTTCACGATGTTCCCACGGCTCGCTCCAGCCACGCGCAAGAGACCCCTCCCAGGCGGTGTATTCCAGGTCAAAAACGATGACCTCACCGCTATCCGGCCAGTCATTGAGCGTGAAATCGCGTTGCATGGGCTTGGCTCCTCGTCAAACCAAGCGGTATCATCGCCAGATCTGGATTGGAAGGACTTACAAGATGAGCAAGGATACGGTCTATATCGGCTGCGGAGCTGGTTTTTCTGGCGATCGGTTCGACGCTGCCGGACCGGTGGTCGAGACCCTGGCACGGCGGGACGGGCCACGGTATCTGATTTTTGAGGCTCTGGCGGAACGCACCTTGGCGATTGCCCAGAAGATTAAGATGCTGGATCCGGATACCGGTTACTCTCCATTTCTGGAAGAATACGTGCGCCCGATCCTCAAACGAGCCAGCGATACCGGCGTGCGCATCGTGTCTAATTTTGGCGCCGCCAATCCTTCGGCCGCAGCCCGAAAAATCATGGAAATTGCACGTGAAGTCGGCTGCCCCGATATCAAGGTCGCCGTTATCTCAGGCGATGATATCCTTTCGGTAATGGGAGAGGACGGTATCCGCGCCCACGATACGATCGAAGGGCTTGAGATGGGCGAGGACTTGGTTGCCGCCAACGTCTATCTCGGTGCCGAGCCGATTCGCGATGCCCTGGCGGCCGGCGCGGATGTCGTTGTCGTCGGCCGTTGTACCGATCCGGCCTTGGTGCTTGGCCCGCTTCTACACGAGTTCGGATGGGCATTGGATGATTGGCAAAAGCTCGCTTGCGGCACATTGGCTGGTCACCTGCTGGAGTGCGGCGCCCAGGTCACCGGATCCTACTTCGCCGACCCGGGCTATAAGGACGTGCCGAATTTGGCGCAAGTCGGCTATCCGATCGCCGAAGTGGGGCGCGACGGCTCCCTCATCGTCACCAAGGCAGAGGGAACCGGCGGTATGGTGTCCGCCCGCACGGTCAAAGAGCAGATGCTCTACGAGATCCATGACCCGTCGGCCTATCTGACCCCGGACGTCATCCTCGACATTACCGGCGTGTCGGTTGAGGAGATCGGCCCCGACCGAGTCCGTGTGGTCGGTGCTGCCGGCAAGCCACGGCCGGAAACTTTGAAGGCAACGGTTTCCTTCGACGGCGGTTGGCTCGGTGAGGCGGAGATCAGCTACGCCGGACCGAACGCGCTTGCACGCGCGGAATTGGCGGTGAACGTGTTGAAAGAGCGCTGCAGCATGCTCGGCACCAACAGCCCGCTCCGGTTCGATATCATCGGCACACTCAGCACCCATGACGGTGTCGATGGAGCGTTGCGGGCCAGCCGGGAATTTTCTGGCGATGGTGATTACAGGGTCAGAGTGGCTTCGCAGAGTTTCGACAAGGAGACCGTGAAGCGGATCAATTTCGAGGTGCTGGCTCTCTATTGCGCGGGTCCGGCCGGCGGTGGTGGTGTGCGCCAAGACGTAACCGGCCAGGTACATACAGCCTCGATCTTGGTCGACCGTGACCGGGTTCACACCAATGTAAGTTTCGCGGAGCACGTCTGATGGATCGAACGGTAACCGTCCGCCTGCACGAAGTGGCGCATGCCCGCACCGGCGACAAGGGCAACCGGGTCAACGTCAGTCTTATCCCTTATGTCGAAGAGGCGTACCCGCTGTTGCTGGAGCAAGTGACCGAGAAGAAGGTTTTGGCGCTCTACCAACACAAAGGCGCCAGTGGCGTTACGCGCTATGAACTCCCAAACCTGCCGGCGATGAATTTTGTCATCGATGACGCGCTTGAGGGCGGTGTGAACTCAAGCCTCAACCTCGACATGCATGGCAAGACGCTGTCGTATCTGCTTTTGACAATGGAGGTCGAGGTGCCGGCCAAGTTCGCCCTGCATCCGCCGGATTAGAGGTTTATGGGACGCAGTCTGGCCACCGTGGTCATCGCTGACGTCCAGCTTGATGCGGTCTTAAGCTCAGCAGACAGGTTGGAGCGCGCCTCTCCGAGTGCAGTTGTCCAGTATTGGCGAAAACCCGGTTCCGCCATGGGCCTACAACTCCAATCCTCTGTACTCAGGAGTCATACCGGTTAGACTGCGTTCAACATCGCCCAATTCCTGCGCAAAGGTAACTGCTCATGCCAATTATCAACCGCATCGCCGAGTACCATGACGAGATGACCGCCTGGCGTCGGGAGTTGCACCAGCATCCTGAGATTGCGTTCAATGAGATCTGGACCTCTGATTTCATCGCTGAACGCCTAAAAGAGTTTGGCGTCGATGAGATTCATCGCGGCATTGCCAAGACCGGTATCGTCGCGGTCATCAAGGGGCAAGAGGACAATGGCAAGGGTATCGGCCTGCGCGCCGATATGGACGCACTGCCGATCGAGGAAGAGAACGACATCGAGTACAAGTCCCGCAACCCGGGCCTGATGCATGCTTGCGGCCACGATGGACATTCCACCATGCTGCTCGGTGCCGCCAAGTATCTGGCGGAAACTCGGAATTTCGACGGCACCGTTCATCTGATCTTCCAGCCCGCCGAAGAGGTTGAGGGCGGGGCGGAGATCATGGTCAAGGAAGGGTTGTTTGAGCGTTTCAAGATCGACAGCGTCTACGGTGTGCACAACCGACCAGGCATGGAGGTTGGCAAGATGTGCATGCGCTCGGGTCCGACCATGGCCGGATTTGATCTGTTCGACATCAATATTCAGGGCTACGGGGCGCATGGTGCTCGCCCGCAGGCATCGATCGATCCGATCGTCGTGCAGGCGCATATTGTTACGGCCCTGCAGACCATTGCCAGTCGAACCGTTGACCCCTTGGAGGGTGTAGTGGTTTCGGTGACGCAGGTCAGTAGTGGCAATAACTACAACATCATTCCTGACACGGCACATCTGGGTGGTACGGTCAGGTGCTTCAGCAAAGAGGTGCAGGATACGACAGAGGAAACCATGCGCCGGCTTTGCGAGAACATCGGAACTGCCTTTGGTGCCAAGATCACAGTGAACTACGAGCGCCGTTATCCGCCGCTGCATAACCGTTCCGATCAGATCGACCTTGTCGCCAGCATCGCCGCCGATGTCGTTGGGGCTGATAACGTCGATACAGATAGTGCCGCTATCATGGCGTCGGAGGACTTTTCCTTCATGTTGCAAGAGCGGCCAGGCTGTTTCGTCAACCTAGGCAACGGCGTTGGCTCCGTCGGTGGCTGCACGGTTCACAATCCCGGATACGATTTTAATGATGCGGCACTACCGTATGGGGCGACTTATTGGGCGCGCCTTGTCGAGACGCTTATGGAGCGGGAGGCCTGAACCGTGCACCCTGAACCGCGCGCCCTGAACGGTTGGGCATGAGGGCATTGCGAGGAGACTTGAATGAGTGATCAAATCACCGCCGAAGAATTAGCCGGCATCAAAATATTTTCAGCACTGTCAGCCGAAGCTTTGGCTGAAATCGCTGACGTCTGCCGGCCGGCTCGGTACGAAGTCGATGAGACGATCATCTCTTCGCGAGATGGTAATCATGATGTCTTCTTCCTGCTTCATGGCCAGGCCCGTGTGGTCAACCACACAATGCTTGGTGACATGGTTGGTTATGGCGAGTTGTCGGAGGGAAGTTATTTCGGGGAACTTTCAGCGATAGACGGCGGGCCGCGCTCGGCCGAGGTTGAGGCCGTCACCCTATGTTCGGTTGCCGCCCTGTCTCCTGACGATTTTCGCCGAACCCTCGGGCGCCATCCGGATGTTTTGTTTGCGGTGATGCGAAATCTTGCGGCGATGATCCGACGAACTAACCTGACCGTTCTTTCTCACGCGACATTATAAATTTCGCAGGGACGGGCGAGTGAGCGCCAAGGAAACAGTTCGAAAATTTTACGCGTTACGGCCCACGCGATACGGGATTTTAGCGTTTGATTTAATCACGGTATCCTTCTTCATAGCGTCATCCGCGCTGGAAATGACCACCTGGTTCCTAGTGATCGATTATTTTATCGCGGCAATCATCGCCGTCGACTTGGTTGTCCGATTATGGATTTCCAAGACACGGGGTCGGTTTTGCCTTCGACTTCTCAATATTGCGGATGTCTTGGTTCTGGTCAGTCTGCTGGCTCCGGCGCTTGTTCAGAACTTGGCATTCTTGCGAGTTCTGCGAGTTTTGAGAATTCTACGGTCCTACCATTTAATGCGAGAACTGGGGGCGTTGGTGCCGTGGGCCCGTCGTAACGAGGAGGTCCTGCACTCCACGCTTAACCTTGTCGTATTTGTGTTTATCGTGACGGCGTTTGTGTATGTCCTGCAGGTCCGTACCAACGCGCAGATCAACACCTATCTCGACGCCCTGTATTTCACGGTGACGACGCTCACGACGACCGGCTTCGGCGATATTACGCCGCAAGGGCCGACGGGGCGTTTTCTTGCAATCGTTATCATGGTTGTTGGCGTGGCGTTATTCCTGCGACTGGTGCAAACCATATTTCGCCCACCCAAAGTGCATCACACCTGTACGGACTGCGGTTTGATGCGTCACGAACCTGATGCCGTGCACTGCAAGCATTGCGGCGCCTTGCTGAACATCCAAACGGATGGGGAGCTCTAAGAGCTGCTCTATGTCAGCTCAGTCGTCTATAGCCTTGACGGTGTTACGGCCAGCATTCTTGGCGGCGTACAGCATTTCATCGGCCTTTCGCTTAAAGTCGTCGAGCGAGTCGTTCGGCAATGGGAAATCGGTTGCTGCACCGAGACTGATGGTTACATGTGGCCCGGCATTCGAATGCTCATGCACTATGGCGAGGCCTTCGATCATCTCTCGAAAATTCTCCGCCAGAGTCAACGCCCCCTGGCGATTGGTATTGCCAAGAATTGCCGCGAATTCTTCGCCGCCGTATCGAGCGATGAAGTCCCCTGGCCGAGATACACTGTTTGCTAATGCTGCGGCGATCCGTTTCAAACATGCGTCACCCGCACCGTGACCGTAGTTGTCGTTGAATTGCTTGAACATATCGACATCGATCATCAGCAAAGAGATTGGTGTCCCGCCGCGAACCGCCCGGCGCCATTCCTCGTCGAGGCGAATGTCGAACGCCCGCCGGTTTGGGATCTCGGTCAATCCGTCCAACGAGGCTATGCGCTCGATAATTAGGGTTTTGCGCCGCAATCCGAGGTGCGTGTTCACCCGAGCGAGTACGATCGGGCGATGGAAGGGTTTCTGGATGTAATCGACAGCGCCCAGTTCAAGGCCGCGGGTCTCAGACTCGACATCTCCCATAGAGGTAATGAAAATTATGGGAATATCTTGTGTTTCGGGATCCGACTTTAACCTCTGGCAGGCGTCAAACCCATCCATGATGGGCATTACGACATCCATCAGTATGAGATCCGGTTTTGGGTCAATCGCGGCTGCTTTCAAGGCTTGCTCGCCATCCTTGGCGACCATGACTTTGTGATTTGGGCTCAACAGATCGACGAGAACTTTGATGTTAATGGGTTCGTCGTCGACAATAAGGATCTTCTGCATTGCGGCCCAATCCTAACAATCATGACTACTGGCTTCGAAGCTTGTTCTAAGCTCGGCGAGGGTCAAGGCAGCAGCATCAAATTCATAGTCCCCGGTTTGTTTGGTCAATGTCTCCGACAGCTCCATCTGAGGCCCGTCTCGCAGCAGCATCATAAGGGCTTCGGCTCGACCGGACACAGCGGGGTCCATTTGTTCAATAAGATTTGAAATCTCATCTATGAGAGCAAGGGGCGTAGCGCGGGCCGCCTCTTTTCTCGGTATCTCCACCACGTCATCTTCAATTTTTTCGGCCTTATGTCTATTCTCAATTGCGGTAATGAACGCCTTAATGCTTTCGGCGAAATGGTCGATCAGTTCTTCCGTTGTATTC
>JABIRP010000393.1 GCA_018699735.1 Rhodospirillaceae bacterium
ATCCTTTGATCGGATAGAACGAACCCGCAGGGCTCAATCACATCGACAGGGGTCGAAAAGCAGGCCGCGAGCCGCATGATGGCGCCTGCGTTTTGCGGAATGTCGGGTTGATAGAGGGCCAGGCGCATCAGGGATCTCGTCATCCGACGGCAGTATGTTGTCACGGTCTGCCGTCACGTTGGTTTTGCAAAAGAAAACAGGGTGAAGTATACGAAAGCAAGCGCGGTGTCCGGGAGGGGCCGCGTCTTTCTGGCTTGTCCCAGGAAATCGGGGTTAACTTGGCTCCAAGAGGGGACGAACCGACTATCCCATCCCGGTAGAATACGGCGAGAGGCACGAATAGATATGGCTGACACCCACGACGATGCGACACGGCGGGATTTCCTGCACGTCGCCAGCGCTACGGTTGGGCTGGTAGGCACCGCTGTCGCGGTCTGGCCGTTCATCGATCAGATGAACCCGGCCGCTGATACCTTAGCGCTTGCGTCCACGGAGCTTGATATTTCCGGTATTGAGGTAGGCATGGCGATTACCGCGGTTTGGCGCGGCAAGCCGGTCTTCGTGCGCCAGCGCACGGCGGAAGAGATCGCTACGGCGGCGGCGGACGATAAGGCCGACCTGCCGGACCCGCAGCTTGATGCCGATCGCGTGCAAAAGACTGAGTGGTTGATCCTCGTCGGTGTCTGCACACATCTTGGCTGTGTGCCTCTTGGGCAGAAATCAGGCGATCCAAAGGGTGATTACGGTGGGTGGTTTTGCCCGTGCCATGGCTCGCACTACGACACGTCGGGTCGGATCCGCAAGGGGCCGGCGCCATTAAACCTGCCGGTTCCGCCCTATGCGTTCACCAGTGACACCACGATTAAGATCGGTTGAGGGAGTTTGACATGAGTGGCCCGAATTTCCCGAATCCGATCGTCCGCTGGATCGACCATCGGCTTCCCGTCTTTACCTTCATGCATCACGAAATGCATGAGTATCCGACACCAAAGAATTTGAATTACTGGTGGAACTTCGGCTCGTTGGCCGGGATCATGCTGGTCATTATGCTGGTCTCCGGAATTACGTTGGCGATGAGTTACACGCCCCATACCAGCATGGCGTTCGATAGTGTCGAGCGCATCATGCGTGACGTGAACTTCGGCTGGTTGATCCGCTATATCCATTCCAACGGTGGCAGCTTCTTCTTCATCGCCGTCTATATCCACATCTTCCGCGGCATGTACTACGGCTCCTACAAAGCGCCGCGCGAGCTGCTTTGGCTGTTGGGTGTGGTCATCATGCTTCTGATGATGGCAACCGCATTCATGGGCTATGTCCTGCCTTGGGGCCAGATGAGTTTCTGGGGCGCTACGGTCATCACCAACCTGTTCTCAGCAATTCCGTTGGTCGGCGAAGATATCGTCACGCTCTTGTGGGGCGGGTTCTCGGTCGACAATCCGACACTGAACCGGTTCTTCTCGCTGCATTATCTGATGCCGTTCGTAATCGTCGGCGTGGTCGTGCTGCACTTGGTGGCGCTACATCGCTTCGGCTCGAACAACCCGCTTGGGATCGACACCAAGGGGCCGCAGGATAGCATCCCGTTCCATCCGTACTACACCATCAAGGACGCGTACGGGTTGGGTGTGTTCCTGGTCATCTTTGCGGGCTTTGTGTTCTATGCGCCGAACTTCCTGGGTGAGCCGGACAATTACATCCCGGCCAATCCACTGGTCACACCGTCGCATATCGTTCCGGAGTGGTACTTCCTGCCGTTCTACGCGATCCTGCGTGCGGTTCCGGACAAGCTGCTCGGCGTGGTGATGATGTTCGCTTCGATCGCCATGCTGTTCATCCTGCCGTGGCTTGATCGGTCACCGGTCCGCTCTGGTTCATTCCGACCGGTATTCCGGATCTTCTTCTGGGTGCTGTTCGCCGATTGCCTGTTACTGGGCTACCTCGGTGCGAAACCGGCCTCGGGCATCTATGTGGTCCTGGCGCGCCTCGGAACGGCCTACTACTTCGCCCACTTCGTGATCCTGCTGCCGCTGCTCTCAATCTTCGAGACCCCGCGGCCGCTGCCCAAGAGCATTAGTCAGGCAGTGACGTCCAAGGGGACGGCTGCCGTGATCGCGGCACTTATTCTCGTCGGTGGACTGGGCCTCGGCGGTACGCCGGCCAAGGCATCCGGGGGCGATATCCCGAAACAGGACTGGTCGTTTAGCGGTCCGTTCGGGACATTCGATCGCGGAGAGCTGCAGCGTGGGTTTCAGGTCTTCAAGGACACCTGTGCTGGTTGTCACGGGCTAAAGTACATCGCCTTCCGTAACCTTGCCGCCCTCGGCTACAACGAGCTTGAGGTCAAGGCGATCGCGGCGGAATACGAGGTTCTGGACGTGCCGAACGAAGAGGGCGAGGTGCTCATGCGGCCGGCTCGTGCATCTGATCGTTGGCCGTCGCCCTTCGCCAACGATAACGCGGCGCGGGCTTCGAACGGTGGCGCGCTGCCACCGGACCTATCGCTGATGGCCAAGGCTCGTATTGGGGGCCCTGATTATCTCTACGCCCTTATGACCGGGTATACCGAAGCGCCGGCTGACTTCAGCCTGTCCGACGGCATGAGCTACCACATCTACTTTGGTGGCAATCAGATCGCCATGCCGCCGCCGCTTTTCGAAGACGGTACGGAATATTCCGATGGCACCAAGGCAACGGTCGATCAGCAGGCCCGGGATATCACTGCATTCCTCATGTGGGCTGCCGAACCGAGCCTTGAGGATCGCAACCGGATGGGGTTCAAGGTCATCCTGTTCCTGCTGGTTCTGACGGTGATGCTGTACTTCTCGAAGCGTAAGATCTGGGCGTCTGTACACTAATCGATTCAGTACAAGAACTTCGGAAAAGGCCGCGTATTTGCTCGCGGCCTTTTTCATGCGCAAACTCATGACATAGCAATAGACGGGGCTGGGAGAGAGCGATGAGTGAGGGGACGAGAGAGGCCGTGATCGGTGTAATTGGCGGCAGTGGCGTCTATGAGATTGATGGTTTGAAAGACGTGCGCTGGGAAACCGTCGCGTCACCCTTTGGCGAGCCTTCGGATCAGTTGTTGTTCGGCACCCTGGACGGCCAGCAGCTCGTTTTCCTGCCGCGCCATGGCCGAGGCCACAAGCTCAGCCCGACGGGTATCAACTACCGCGCCAACATCGATGCGATGAAACGCGCCGGCGTCACTGATATTATTTCCGTCAGTGCGGTCGGTTCGTTGAAAGAGCAATATGCACCAGGGCATTTCGTGTTGGTTGACCAGTTCATCGACCGCACATTCGCGCGCGAGAAGAGCTTCTTCTCCAATGGCTGCGTCGCGCATGTTGGATTTGCACACCCGATTGCCAGCCGGTTACAGGATGCGCTTGAGAAAGCTTGTAAAGACCTTGGGTTTCCGCATAGCCGGAACGGCACCTATATCTGCATGGAGGGCCCGCAGTTTTCGACTTACGCCGAAAGCCAGCTCTATCGCTCATGGGGCTGTGACGTGATTGGCATGACCAATATGCCGGAGGCGAAACTGGCTCGAGAAGCCGAAATTCCCTACGCAACCGTTGCCATGGTTACCGATTTTGACTGCTGGCATCCGGACCACGACAACGTAACGGTCGAGCAGATCGTCAAGGTATTGACCGGCAATGCCGATCACGCGAGGTCGTTGATTAAGGCGGTCGCGCCTATGCTACGTGAACGTCCCGAAATCGACGAGCAAGGCGGCGATCGCGCACTCGATTTCGCGTTGATTACCCATGCCGAAGGGCGTGACCCCGCGGTTGTCGCTAAATTGGACGCGGTGGCTGGCAGGATGCTGGGGGGTTAAATTTTTAACTTCGTCGTCATCCCCGCCTTCGCGAGGATGACGGTCGCCCCTATTAACCCCCTGTAACGCTCATATGGCGCGGGGTTGCGGCGACCGGACCTCGGCGGTCAATGATGAAATCATGACCTTTGGGCTTGCGCTGGATGGCCTCGTGGATGGCTTGAATTACCGGCTCATCAGACTCGCTGGCCCGCAGTGGCTCGCGCAGGTCGGCGGCATCTTCCTGGCCGAGGCACATGTATAAAGTGCCGGTGCATGTGAGGCGGACACGATTGCAGCTCTCACAGAAGTTATGGGTCATCGGGGTGATAAAGCCCAGTCGGCCACCGGTTTCCTCAATCTTGACGTAGCGGGCTGGGCCGCCGGTCGCGTAGTCAATATCGGTCAGAGTGAACTCTTCAGCCAACCTTGAGCGCACCATCGACAGCGGGAGATATTGGTCGACCCGTTGCTCGCCAATATCGCCCATCGGCATAACCTCGATGATCGTCATATCGTAGCCGCGATCACCACACCAACGCAGCATGGTGGCCAATTCGTCAGCGTTTACGCCTTTCAGCGCAACGGCATTGATCTTAACAGCCAGGCCGGCACGGTCAGCGGCATCCAAACCGGCGATTACCTGATCCAGCTTGCCCCAACGGGTGATGGTTTCGAATTTCTTGGGGTCGAGCGTGTCGATCGAGACATTTATTCGCTTCACGCCCGCATCGACCAATTCCGTTGCCAGTTTCGGCAGTTGGCTGCCATTGGTCGTGACCGTGAGTTCCTCGAGCCCGCCGCCATCAAGGAGACGGCCAAGGCCCCGTATCAGGCTCATAATATTGCGGCGTACCAGTGGCTCCCCTCCGGTCAGGCGCAGTTTCTTGACACCCTGGCGCACGAAGATGGTGCAGAGCCGTTCCAGTTCTTCGAGGCTCAATACGTCACGCTTCGGCAGAAACGTCATGTTTTCGGCCATACAGTAGACGCAACGAAAGTCGCATCGGTCGGTAACCGAGACCCTGAGGTAGGAAACTTCGCGTTCGAACGGATCAAGCATGCCGGGCAACAACCTCGTGTGAGCGATAGGTCATAGCGTTATATATGGCGAACTATAGCGCCCCGACCAGGGGGCGACAACGCGGCGAAATGACTTTTCACGATGTGGTGACGGATTGGGAGGCTGATGGCGACCTCGCTGGTGCGCCCCAATCGCTGTTTCCTATGGCACCAGGATCTGTCGGATGGTCACGCCATCGGAGAGCTTGTCGAAGCCTTCGTTGATGTCATTGAGCCCGATGGTGTCGCTGATCAGCCGGTCAACCGGCAGCCGGCCTTGTCGGTACAGGTCGATAAAGCGCGGGATATCGCGCACCGGAACGCAGCCCCCCATGTAGGACCCGCGAATGGCTTTCTCTTCGCCAACCAGATTGGCTGGGTTGAAGGCAAACTCGGACTTAGCCGGCGCCAGGCCGGCGATCACGACGTCACCGCCAGGCCGGACGACATCGTAGGCTGTTTCTAGCGCCTTGATCTCGCCGGCGAATTCGAAAGCATAATCCACACCGCCCCTGGTGAGGTCTTTGACCTGAGAGACATGGTCGGCATCCCGGGCGTTCACCGTGTGATCGGCGCCGAGCTGACGGGCCAGCCCGAGCTTGTCGTCGGAAATATCGATGGCGACGATGGTGCCGGCGCTGGCGAGCTTGGCCGCCATCAAGCCGTTTAAACCAACACCGCCAAGCCCAATCACCGCCACGGTCTCACCCGGCCGGATGCGGGCGGTGTTCAGGACGGCACCAACACCGGTCATCACCGCACAGCCGAAAATCGCGGCCTGGTCGAGGGCGATATCTGTATCGACCTTTACCGCCGAGCCGCGATCGACCACGGCGTATTCCGCAAAACAGGAAACACCCGAGTGATGCGCAATGGTATTGCCGTCGGCGTCCCGAAGCCTGCTGCCGCCGCCCATGAGTTCGCCTTTTGCTCGGGCAATAGCATGGGTCTCACAGATCTGAGGCCGGCCTTCGAGGCACCGAATGCAACGCCCGCAACTGGCGGCGAACTGGAAGACGACCGGCTCGCCTGGTTTGAAGTCGCTTACCCCTGAGCCAACCTCGACCACTTCGCCTGAGCCTTCATGACCAAGAAGAACCGGTAGCGCACGCGGCCTTGAGCCGTTAATTAGAGATAAATCGGAGTGACATAGTCCACCACCGGCGATCCGCACCAAAAGCTCACCCGGGCCCGGTGGATCGAGTTCGACCTCTTCGATCTGTATCGGTTTCGAGGTGGCGTACGGCCTTTCGGCCCCGATCTCGCGCAACACGGCGGCTTTCATGCGCATGACGACTCTCTTTTGTGTTGTTTTCCAGGGTTGGATTTGGCCCGCGTCGGATGGGTCGGGTCAAGTGTTTATCGGTTGCCTCCAAGGGCTGAGGCGCGTCATCATGTCTCAACAGGAGGACCAAATGGCCGAAGCCACCCAGCGAGATCTGCCAAAACCGACCCGTGACGTGGCGCGTGCCACCGCGGATATCGACCGGTTTGGGTTCTGCTATTTCGAGGCAGCTCTAGACGACGATTTGATCGAGAAGCTGCGCCAGCGGGTGGTCGAACAGGCGGCGGCCGAAAAGCGGCTCGGTCTTGCGTTCGAGGACGGTGGTCCGAACCAGCAGTGGGGTGCCTTCAAAGACGAGAACGGGCGGATCCGGCCTGAGGCCTTTCGCGAGGCGGCCGGCGGCGTCAATCAGCGGGTCTGGATGTTGGTCAACAAGGGTGAAGTCTTCCTCGACGCATTGACTATCCCCGATGTGATGGAGGTGGTGCGCCACGTGCTGGGTGAGGAGGTCTTGCTTTCGAGCTATAGCGCTAACATAGCCAAGCCGGGTGGGGTCGCGATGCCGTTGCACACCGACCAATGGTGGGCGCCGGCCCCGACTTCGGCCGACCGGAAACCACTTGGCATCGGCTCAATGACACGGTCGCACTGGGACGATAGTGATGCGGTGCGCGGCGGCACCATCGCACCGGCGGCCTGTTGCAATGTCATCTTCATGCTCGACCCATTCAGCGAAGAAATAGGCGGCACCCGTGTGGTTCCGGGCAGCCATCTTTCCGGGCGCCAACCCCATCCCGAGCATGACGGCGCGGTTGAAACCGTCGGCGCCGAGGGCAAAGCCGGCACCGCACTGATCATCGATGGTCGGGTCTGGCACGGCACCGGCGCCAACCGCGGCAACCAGTCTCGCCACGGCCTGCTAGCGACCTATTGCGGA
>JABIRP010000394.1 GCA_018699735.1 Rhodospirillaceae bacterium
CATGGATCGGTTGGTAACTGCGGGATCACCGGGTGATTCCGACGTCTACGGTGCACAGCAGCACGCGCTGCTGCTCGATGTGGTGGTGCCAGGATGATTGCACCGAAATCGACCAAGTTCCTCTCCGCCTCCGGTCAACTCGGATACGGCATTCCGGTTCCGGCCCTGGAGCGTGGGATCGCGCATGAGCCCGATATGATCGGGGCCGACATGGGCTCGGTCGACCCGGGTCCCGCCTATCTCGGAATGGGCCGCATGGCGACCGATCCGACGATCACCAAGCGAGACCTGACACTGGTCCTGGAAGGCGCACGAGCGCTTGACGTCCCGCTGGTGCTTGGCAGCGCCGGAACCGCCGGTGCCCGCCCGCATCTCGACGCTGCAGCGGCGATCATCCGAGAGATCGCGGCCGAGAAGGGTTTGTCGTTCAAGCTCGCTACCATCGCCGCCGACATTCCGCACGACCGGGTTCTGGAAGCCCGACGCGCCGACGCTCTGACACCGCTTGGAGCCTTTGAAATCCCGAGCGAGGACGAGATCCGCGACACGCCACATATCGTGGCGCAAATGGGCGAGCCGCCGATTGCCGAGGCCTTGGCCGAAGGTGCGGATGTGATCATTGCCGGGCGCGCTTGCGATACCGCGATATACTCCGCCTTCGCGGCCTCGCGCGGGCATGACCGGGCGCTCTCTGCCCATATGGCCAAGATCATCGAGTGCGCTTCGCTTTGTTGCGACCCGGGAGGTCGCGACGCCATGCTCGCCACCCTGGACGCCGATGGCTTCGTGCTCGACAGCATGAATGCGAGCCGCAACGCGACGCCGACCTCGGTCGCCGCCCATGCGTTATATGAACAGGCCGATCCCTACACCGTCACCGAGCCGGACGGGATCCTCGACCTGTCGCAGGCGCGTTATGAAGCTGTTGACGAGCACCGTGTGCGGGTTTCGGGTGCGCAGTGGACCGATACAGGGCCCAGCCTGAAACTGGAGGGTGCAGCACCGGCGGGGCACCGCACGGTGTATTTCGCTGGCAGCTCCGACCCGCGTGTGATCGCTCGTATCGAGACTATTTGGGCGGAGGTGCGCGACGTGGTCTCCGACCTCGCCGGTGACAACGCAGGGGAATTGCTGCGCGCGCGGTTCTACGGGTTGAATGGCGTGATCGGTTGGCCGGACCCGCCGGAGGTAATGCCACGCGAGATCGGTATCCTGATTGAGTGCGTGGCACCGACCGCCGAGCGGGCCAAATCTGTACTCACCGTGGCCAAGCAGTACCTCTTGCATCACGGATTTCCGGGCCGTCTGTCGACCGCCGGAAACATCGCTTTCCCATTTACACCACCTGAGCTCGACGCCGGGCCTGCCTGGCGCTTTTCCCTGCATCATGTGATGCCGCTTTCCGATGCGCGAGAGCTGAAGAGCCTGTTTCCCATCACCTATGAAGACATCTGAGGATCACCGATATGACCACCGACGGTATCGACGACACCGACTACATTCAGGCCTTCATGACCGAACGATCGGTAAGCCTTGATCGCTCGGCGTTGATCGTTGTCGACATGCAGAACGCGACTGGCGCCAGAGACGGTGCGCTCGGTCGGCGGATGGCTAAGGAGCGCTCGAACTCGACGAACTATCGCTTTGACCGGATCGAAGCCCTCGTGGTGCCGAACACAAAGCGGCTGCTCGCAGGCTTTCGCGCGGGCGGCGGCGGGGTTGTCTATCTGACCGTCGGAGCTGGGCGTAAGGATGCAGCCGACGCGCCGCCACATATGCGCAAGCTGTTCCTTGAGACCGACAACTACGTCGGCAGCCGCGAGCATGAGATCGTCGACGAGTTGAAACCGGAGCCGGGAGAGTTGATTTTGCGCAAAACCAGTATCGGCGCCTTCGCCTCGACCGGCATCGATCACATGTTGCGCTGCATGGGCTGGGACACGCTCTTCATGACCGGGGTGTCAACCAACATGTGCGTTGAGACCACAGCCCGCGAGGCGGCCGATCGCGGCTATAACGTCACCATGGTTGAAGATGCTTGCGGTTCGACCCGCGAGGAACTGCACGAGGGAACCATGATTAATTTCCAACGCCTGTTCGGCCGCGTACGCTCAACAGAGCAGGTCGCGACGGAGCTTGGCATCTGATGGCGGCGGAGGATCAGGTCGCCCCGCTTGCCGGCATTCGGGTTATCGAGTTCAGTCACATGATCTTCGGGCCGTCCTGCGGCATGATATTGGCTGAACTCGGAGCCGATGTGATCAAGGTTGAACCACCCGGGACTGGCGACCGTACCCGGCGGCTGACCGGTGCTGGAGCCGGGTTTTTCCCGATGTTCAATCGCGACAAGCGCAGCATCGCGCTCGATGTGAAAAATCCCGAGGGCTTGGCACTGGCGAGGCGGCTGATCGATAGCGCCGATGTCATGATTGAAAACTTTCGCCCCGGCGCCATGGACAAACTCGGCCTTGGAGCCGAGGCGGTGAGAGAGACCAATCCGACGTTGATCTATTGTTCTGCCAAGGGTTTTTTGCCCGGTCCCTACGATCATCGGGCTGCCTTGGATGAGGTGGTTCAGATGGCTTCTGGCTTGGCCTATATGACGGGGCCGCCGGGTCGGCCGCTGCGGGCTGGCTCTTCCGTGGTCGATATCATGGGCGGCGCCTTTGCGGTCATTGGCATCCTCTCGGCCTTGCGCGAAAGAGACAGCACTGGCGAGGGGTGCATGGTAACCAGCGCGCTCTATGAGAACGCGGTCTTCCTTTGCGGCCAGCACATGATGCAGCATCAAGTGAGTGGCATACCAGCACCACCGATGCCCGGTCGCGCGAATGCTTGGGCGGTCTACGATGTCTTCGATTGCCTCAACGATGAGCAGGTGTTCGTCGGCGCGGTGACCAATACGCAGTGGCGAGAATTCTGTGTCGAATTCGGGCTTGATGATCTGCTAGAGGACCCCGAGCTGCAGGAAAATTCGGATCGTTGCGATCGACGAGACCAGTTCATTCCCCGGATCCGCGAGATTTTCGCGACCATGACCAAGCCGGCCTTGATGGATCGATGCGAGGCGTTGGGCCTACCTTATGCACCAATTGGCCGCCCCGATGAACTCGGTGACGACCCGCATTTGAATGCGTCTGGCGGACTGGTTGATGTGACGCTGGCCGACGGCAAAACGGTCAAGGCACCGGCCCTGCCGCTGGATTTCGACAATAAGCGCCCCGCGCCGAGCCGGAGTTTGCCCAGACTGGGTGAACACAGCCGCAGTGTTGCCGAGGAACTTGGCTTGTCGGCAGGGGAAATTGAACGGCTGGAGAATGAGGGTGTGCTGGAAAACGGGTAAATCGCGCGCACCCTCTTTCAATCACCGCTTCCCGGTTTGGCAAAGCCAAAACCGGGATCTCGAACCTAAGTGACTCCCGCCGCGAGGTCCCGGCTCTCCCCCCGGTCGGCCGGGAAGCGACTGTGTGAACTCAGCCGAAATGCTCCCGCCATTCGCCGGGCATGATCAGTCCTTGCAAGCGTTTGATCTCCGGGTCTTCGCTAGCTCGAGCCCGGTTCCAGATCTTCACCGTTACGTCGCCACCCACTGTCATGGTCCAGAACCAGTTCGCCAAATCATCCGGACTGGGTGACCCTGGTTGGGCGGTCGCCGCCTCGTAGTAGAACGTTTTCAGATCATCTGCCGCCGACCGAAGAATGCGGGCAAGCGGCAGATCTGGGTCTGGTTTATCCGGGTCGCCTCCGTCCGCGTAAGCGACAAGAAAGTCACCCAGAGCTTCGATCTCAAGCTCCGCCACACCGAACATGGTGCGACCGCGCTTCTGCCGACCGAGATCAAACCAGGTGCGGTATTGCTGGATCTCGCGACCAAGCGCGCCGCCCAAGCTTTCGTCCTTTGCAACCGCGAAGGATACCGGGCAAACCCAGCCATCCGCTTCGGACTCGTCGGCTTCCGGTGCTTCCTCGGGGTAGTCCTCAAGAATCGGGCCCGAAGGCGCCTCGAGAAGGTTCAAAGCAGCGCGCAGCACACGCTTTTGAAACTCCGGGTCTCCAGGCACACCTAGCGGGCGGCCGAGAATAAACGGCACCCAAAGCGCCCTTGGCGGTTGGATCTGTTCGGTGTGCTCTCGGACCAGACTGATCTGAACCGTCGGCAATCCCTCGTCTTCCAGAAAATGTCCCAGCCCGCCCACGGCGCGCGTACAGAACGGTCAAACTGGAATGAGGACGACCGCGTCGACATTGTCACTCTTCAACAATCCGGCCAAATGCCGGGCTGTTGGTTCCATGTCGTCGGGGTGGGTCGAGCCCATGAACGAATAATGATACTCGGCCACCGAGGCGATCTCGCCATCCGCCGCCATCTCGCGCAATCGGTCCAGCGGGAAGGCGATGTTGTAGTCCTGCTGGAAGCCGGAGCGATCGAAATTGCTCGAAATATGGCTCATCACGATGTCGCCAGGCGATGTCGAGCCCGGAATGATCCGATAGTCGTTGGCATCGAACGCATACGGCCGGTCGTCGCGGCGCTGCAAACCAGCGGTCGAGATGATCGCAACCCGTCGTTCTTTGATCGGCGGCCCTTTGACCCAAGGCTTGGTTTCGTAATCGTGACAGGGCAGGGCGGCGATATGCACTCGGCTAGGTTCCGGTATTTCAGCCATTCTCACCATTGCAAACCTCCAATGAGGTCATTGCGTCTGAACATGCGTCTCTCCAATGATATCGGATCGGATGATCCGATTTTGGCGGAAGGAAGTGGGAGTCGAACCCACCAGGCACGCCACGCGCCCCTCGACGGGTTTGAAGCCCGCGCCCGTCACCGGACGGAAATTCCCTCCACCACCGAAGCTAAAGATGCAATCGCCGGGCTTCAAGTCTCTATCGAGCCGAAGACCCGATCCGCGGACATCACGATCGTGCGAACCGCGCCGTTTCGTCGGGTCATGCGTTGGCGGTCGAGAAATTCCAGGACCTCAATCGCCAGATTGCGGCCGATCCCGGCGAAATCACGAAAGTCGGCGACAGTGAAGCCGTCCGTGCCCTTAACGGCGGCGAGCTCATCGACCGCTCGGGCCAGAGCAATGGTGGTTTCCGGCAACAGGAAGCGGTTGCGCGAAACCCGGATTGCAAGTCCTAACCGGCCGACGCGCTCCAGGATCGACAGCAGTTCCGAGGGCTCTCGATCAAGCACCTTGGCGATTTCGTGTAGCACCGGCGCCGGATGATCTCGGTCGCCCAGATGCGGCAGGACCTCAGCCCAGAGCGCGGCGTCGGCTACCGTCGGCTTGGGTTGGTGGCCGGGCAGGCGGTAGGCACCGAAACGAAAGACGATGGCGCCCTCGGTCATGAGCTCGGCCAAGAGCGGACGGGCCATCGCTTCAGGCAAATTTGCCGTATGCCGTAACTCCCGGAGGTCCAGACCAATGCGGTCCGGTGCTTCCGCATGAACACGCGCCAAGGCGACAGGCACGGCCTCGCGCCACGCCTGCCAATGGTTGGGGGAGATCGCGTATCCATCCGCCTGGACCATATTGAGGTCTACAAGATGCGTGCTAAGGGCTTTTTGCGTAGTATTTCGGCGGCGCCAAAACAGGTCGAGCGCAACAGGATCAGACGTCTCCGCCAGCAATCGAGAGAGAGCCGTCGCGGGCTCCGTTTCGGCCATCGCCAGCAG
>JABIRP010000395.1 GCA_018699735.1 Rhodospirillaceae bacterium
AGCTTGCCGCCTTTGGTCAGGCGAAAGATCTTCGGCATCGGCCAGGCCGGCGTATGGGTTTCAAGCCGTTCAACAGCCCGAGGCGAGAGAATCAACATGCCGTGTGCCGCCTCACCGCCAAGAACCTTCTGCCACGACCAGGTAGCGACGTCGATCTTGTCCCAAGGAATCTCCATAGCAAACGCTGCCGAGGTCGCATCGCAAAGTGTCAGCCCTTCGCGGTCCGCCGGGATCCAGTCTCCATTCGGCACCCGCGCACCGGACGTCGTGCCATTCCAGGTAAAAATCACATCGCGCGCAAAATCAACCTGAGCAAGGTCCGGGATCTCCCCGTACTCGGCCCGCAGCACGCGGACGTCTTCCAATCGGAGTTGGTTGGTTATATCGCTCGCCCAACCGGCGCCAAAGCTTTCCCAGGCCAAGACATCAATGCCACACGGTCCCAGCAAGGACCACATCGCCATCTCGAACGCGCCGGTGTCGGACGCGGGGACAATCGCAATGCGATAATCATCCGGCAGCCCGAGCAGCGACCGCGATCGGTCGAGCACGTCCTGGAGTTTTGATTTTCCAATTTTGGAACGGTGAGACCGCCCTAGGGCGGCATTGGCGAGTTCAGCGGGGCCCCATCCGGGTCGCTTCGTGCACGGTCCGGATGAGAACAACGGAACCCGAGGCAGTGCCGTCGGCTTCATGATCTTCATCCTTGTATCGTTACCACTCGTTGGGGAGTGGCGGCCCGCCGCGGAAACTAGGGATGTCGCCGGATCAGGTCAAGCCGAGTGTGATCGTTGCGGCAATTTGGCCTCGGTGGGCCCAAATTTCCCGCTGCAGCTTGATTGCTTGAAATTGACATGCCCGCCAAGGCTCAGATCCAGCTTGTGCGACAACCAATCATCTTATGATTTGCGCATCGAACCTGCTTTACCATCGCTAGCGGCTTAAAACATTCAGACACCCTTTCGGGTAAGAATTAGCCTAGGAGCTTCGCGCATGTGAAAGCCTAGGTATCCAGGATTTATTGGCCCTCGATCAGGAGGTGCCAATTCGTGTAACGCCGGAAGCGCATGAAAAGGTACTCCCGGATGCGCGTGGTGCTCGGCATGATACGGCATATTCCAGGCGAGCAGCCGGACCAGGCGGTTACTCGCCGTCGTCCGGGAATTCAACCACATGTCGGGAACGGTCGGTCGGCCCCAGTGTTCGACCAACAAATAAGCCCGCAAGAATGGCTGACCAAGCAGTGCCGGCACGATCCAGAACCGGAGGATGGCATCGCTTTCCGTGGCGACGGACAATAGCGCCAGGGCCGAGTAGATAAGACTATAAGCCCGAGCTTCAGCGATCACACGATGCCTGAATCCCGGTGCTATGAATGCCTCTCCCGCCTGCCCCAAAGCGTGGAGGATCAATCCTCGGATCGAGCGGATCCAATAGTCAAACCCACTCAACACCCAAAAATACTCGCGCCGAGTTTTTGGTTTGGGCGCCAGCAATTCAGGATCGCGCTCGGGGTCTTGAGTGTGACGGTGATGCGCAAAATGGAAGGCGCGAAAATAGCGCGGCGGCAGGACCATAACCAAGCCGCCGAGTTCTGCTGCTATCAGATTAAGCGATCTCGTTCGAAACGCCGTGCGATGAATGGCCTCGTGTAAGGGGGCAAACAGGAATGTCAGAACGATGCCATGGATCAGCATTGCCAGGCCGGTTGCCACGGGGTCGGTGGCGGTCTGAATTAATCCGCCGGTTGCCACCAGCGTGCCGAGATGAACAGCCATCCGGATAACGCCCGGCCGATCTTTGCGTTGCGCCAGAGCCCTGATTTTTGGATCCACCATGAAACACCCAAGTTAAGAACAGCCACCGGCCTCACGCATATTGCAGTCTCAACATCATTGGTATCAAGGCCCCAGACATGAAGACCGGCAGCCATGAATATCGGTAGCTACACCACCGGCAAGACTTGCCCGGTAACTTTTCTACCGCTGGCACTATCGTGAGCGGCCTTGAGTCTTAGATTTATAAAAATAATTCAAAATCAATAGGTTAATTGGATTTCGCAAGCTTTGATGAACGCTACGAACAGATCCACCACTTGGCCCGCGCCTTGCGAAGGTCCTTCCGAGTAATTTGAAACACACGTGGACGGAAGTATCGACATGGCTCAGTTCAATTCTCCTAATATCATCGACCCAGAGGCTCTGACCCGGACCGGGCGGATCGCCAATCTAGACTCTTTGTCCGGCATCGAGCAGCAGCCGGAAACCTCCCCGGACTCTAAGTCTGGCGATGTGATTTGGATCGTTGGCCGCCGTGCCGTGCGTTACCACGCGGAAGCCGTACCGGACGCCATCAACGAGAACGGAGCCGGGTTGACCCTGAACGCGCAACTGCCAGAGGTTATTGGAACCGCTATCAAAGAATGGGCCGTCCATCTGGGAAATCAGCCCTGGGCCATGCGCCAGCGCGCCATGCATCGTTTTGCCGAGTGTTTCGCCGACAACTTCCTGGCTCAAGTTCCCCACATGGATGATGAGGAATACGAAGGCATGAAGGAAATCGGCTACAGCTGCCTTCTCGAACTGTTCGATGATGGCAAGCCCTTCACCGACGCCGATCAGGCCGAAGCCTATCTGGAAAGTGTCCACGAATGCCACCGACACAAAGCGATGGCGTGGCTCGGCTACGAAGAAACAGAGCCCCACACACTGCACTGACCTTGCGGTTACGCAGACCGTCCCACACGACATTCCATGCCGCCGTACCCACGGTGGCGCTCTCTACCCAAAACTCAAGCCACCGGTCTCCGGTGGCTTTTTTTGGCTGCGCCCGAAGGGAACCAATCCTATGGCTCGTTGATCTGATCGAGCGGGTAGATCGGACGGCGGACCTTCTCGAAATCCAGGATTGAGTTGTCCGACGTGGTAACACCGTGGCCATCACATGTGACCGTCGCTTTTCCCAAATCACCAAATCCGGCGCGGTAGTGAATACGGGATTTCAACAGAAGGTATTTTTTATATTCCGGCTGAATACCGAGCGAGGTGAATACACCCACGTCCCAAGGTTCGTGATGTATCGAGGTGATTACGATCTCGACCTTGCCTGTATCCAATACCGCCGAGTGGCCCATTTTAACCCGCACTCCAGTATACATTGGGCCCCGCACGATCCACTCACCATCACTCAGCATCTTGACCTTGCCGGTGACCTCCAGCGGTTCGCCGGCCCTGTCGATCGACGGCATGTCGGTCTTGCCACCAAGCTTTAGGGTGACCGAAGCCCCGATACCGGCTTTCTGCATCGTCTGAACGGCCGCCGGATCATAGACCGCGGCAACCGCGACATCTTCCAAATCCTGACGCAGGACTTCGGCAATGACGGTCATGACATCCATCGTACCGCCGGACCCGACATTGTCGGCGTGATCGAGTAGCAGGACGGGCCCATCGTCGATAGTTTTCGCCATCTCTTTGGCGCGAACCAGTGCATCACCCAAGGGCTCATGCTGGTAGACGAACTCGTCGCGGTTCGCCCACATGTGCTCAAGCAAGCGGTCCCGCCAATGCTCGGCCAGCGCCATGTCGCCATCGGCCACAACACAGATCGAGCTGCCGGCGTCATGAAAATCGGCAAGCGGGAACCCCCCGAAGACCGTGGCCGCAAGAATCTTTGGATCAGCCTCGGCCTCTCGCGCAAGCGCCAGCAGTGACATCATCGGTTCGTCGTCATGCCCCATACGAAGGGTCTGCGCCAACAGGGGCGGCCGTCCCCAGGCGATCACCGGATGAACCTTGTCTTCCAAAGCCGCCAACAGAACATTGGCAATCTGGGTTCCAACCTCGACCATGTCGATATGAGGATAGGTCTTGTAGCCAATCATGCAGGTGCAGTTGTCGACCATCTTCTGGGTCAGATTAGTGTGCAGATCATAGGTGACGCAAATCGGCAAATCCGGTTTGATCGCGCGGATCCGCTCGAGCAGTGTTCCCTCACCGTCATCGGTTTCTTCGGCGACCATGGCGCCGTGAAGATCAAGCATGGCGGCATCACACTCCGGCACCGCGGAGAGGATTGCGTCCGTCATATGCCGATAAGCCTCCGCCTCGACTTTCCCCGATGGCATGGCCTCGGCTGCTAGCGGTGTCACCACCTCATGCCCCGCAGCCTCCGCAAGGCCGATATAGGCGCCAAACGGCATACCAGTACCCTTATAAGCGTCGTAAGCCGCTTGGCCTTCATGTGCGCCCCAGGATTGAAACCGCGCCCAGTCGGTGCGCACTGGGGAAAAGGTATTGGTTTCATGCTTCATCATCGCAACAAGGATACGCATGCGTGGATACTCCGTTCGATAGATACGCGGTAAAACTTAAATTGGCAGCTAGGCAACTAATCTATTGACCGTTCGTACAATACTGGCGCTATCCTATTAGCCTGTCGATGGCGGCGATTACCTGCGGCACGTTTAGGTTTGTGTCATATCATGGTATTCGGAGAAGAAACTGCTGACGATAAAACATCGTGAACGTTTTAATTCGAGCAACTCGAAATGGCGCCACGATTAACGAAAAAAACGGGAGGTTTCACCATGACGACGATTTCGAGACGATTGCGCAGCGCCGCAGTCGCCTTGGCCGTTGCGGTCCCAATGCTGGCAAGCGCCGGCGTAGGGGATGCTTTGGCCGAAAAAGTGCTGCGCATCGTACCGCACGCGGATCTTAAAAACCTGGATCCGATCTGGACCACAGCCTACATCACGCGGAACCACGGCTACATGGTGTATGACACCTTGTTTGCTTCCGACGAGAATTTGGATGTCCACCCGCAGATGGTGGACACTTTCAAGGTCAGTGGTGATGGCAAAACCTATACCTTCACGCTGCGCGACGGCCTGAAATGGCACGATGGGGCAATGGTCAAGGCCGAGGATTGCGTCGCATCGATCAAACGCTGGGGCAAGCGCGACGGCATGGGCCAAAAGCTCATGGATTTCACTGCCGAAATGAAGGTAGTGGACGACAAGACATTTCAAATCATCCTGAACGAGCCCTACGGACTAGTGATTGAGTCGCTCGGCAAGATCAGCTCGAACGTGCCGTTCATGATGCCGAAACGCCTCGCCGACCTGGACGCATTCAAGGCCGTTCCTGAAGTTGTCGGATCCGGTCCGTTCATTTTCAAAAAAGACGAATGGGTTCCAGGTTCCAAGGTCGTTTATGTCAAGAACAACGACTACAAGCCGCGCTCGGAGCCGGCTAGCGCCGCTTCCGGTGGTAAGGTCGTCAAGGTTGACCGGGTCGAGTGGCTCTACATCCCAGACCCCGCCACAGCGATGAATGCGCTGGTCAATGGCGAGGTCGATCTTTGGGAAACCCCTGCTCCGGACATGCTGCCGCTCTTGAAAGCCAACGCGGATATCAAAGCTGCCGTTATCGATCCGCTCGGCACCCAGGGCTGGTTGCGAATGAACCATCTGCACCCACCATTCAACAACCCGAAAGCGCGTCAGGCGGTGCTCTGGGCGGTGAACCAGGAAGAGTATCTGCAGGCGATCATCGGTGACCCGACACTCTACAAGGCTTGCGCCGCTTACTTCATCTGCGGCACGCCGAACGAGACCCAAATCGGCACCGAGGCCCTGAAGGCGGTCAATCTGGACAAGGCCAAGCAGCTCCTGAAAGAGGCCGGCTACAAGGGTGAAAAGATCATCCTGATGCAGCCGACCGATATCCCAGTGCTGAATGGTGCCTCGCTGGTCACGGCGCAGATGCTGCGCTCGATCGGCATGGATGTCGAGGTTCAGGCCATGGACTGGTCAACTTTGACCTCGCGTCGGGCCGAAAAGAAGGCACCGGCCGATGGTGGTTGGAACGTCTTCCACACCTACTCAACCGGTGCCGATGTGCAGTCTCCGGTTGCCAACATCGGCATTTCCGGTGGCGGCGTCGAGAAGGCTTGGTTCGGCTGGCCGACCGACGATGTGACCGAGAAACTTCGCGACGACTATGCGCGTGAGGCAGACCCGGCCGAGAAGAAGGCAATCGTCGAGAAGCTGCAGACACGCCTGTTCGACCACCTAGTTCCGTATGTAAACTACGGCCAGTGGTTCCAACCGGTGGTCTGGCGCTCGAACCTGAGTGGCGTGCTTGTATCGCCAGTTCCGTTCTTCTGGAACATCGACATAAAGTAAGCGCCTAAAACCTGTCTGAGCGGGCCGGGAACAGCAGCTGTTCCCGGCCCGCTTGGTTTCCCGAGAAAAGGTTGCGAGCACATGTATGCCTATATCGCCAAGCGCACGCTAGCCGTCATCCCGGTGATGTTGGTCGTAGCACTAGTGGTCTTCCTTCTGCTTCACCTTACGCCCGGCGATCCGGCCGCTGTGATTGCTGGCGACTACGCTCGCCCCGAGGACATTGTCCGCATTCGCAAACAACTCGGTCTGGACGAACCGCTCTACATTCAGTTTTCAACCTGGCTCTGGTCCGTGCTCCGGGGAGACCTGGGCGTTTCGATCTTCTCCAACATGCCGGTATCCAAACTTATCGGCCAGCGCCTGGAACCGACATTGGCGCTGTCAGTCTCGACCATCCTCTTCTCGGTCTTGATTGCCGTCCCGATGGGCGTTTGGGCCGCGTGGCGGTCTGGCACCTGGGTCGACCGCTCCATAATGGTTTTTGCGGTGCTTGGTTTCTCGGTCCCGGTCTTCGTCATCGGCTACGTGCTGATTTACGTCTTCTCGCTCAAGTTCGGCTGGTTCCCAGTTCAGGGCTACAAAGCAATTGGTGATGGCTTTCTGCCATTCCTGCGATCGATTGCGCTGCCGACAATTGCGCTTGGCGTGGTCTACGTTGCGCTGATTGCTCGCATCAGTCGGGCCAGCATGCTGGAAGTACTGAACGAGGATTACATCCGCACCGCCCGCGCCAAGGGCCAAGTCGAGCGCAAGGTGATGATGCGCCACGCCCTCAAGAATGCAGCCGTCCCGATCATCACAATAATCGGCATCGGCATAGCGTTGTTGATTGGCGGCGTGGTGGTGACCGAGAGCGTGTTCAATATCCCGGGTCTTGGCCGATTGACGATCGACGCGGTTCTTCGCCGCGACTACCCCATTATCCAAGGAGTGATCCTGGTCTTCTCGGCGGCCTATGTGATCGTCAACCTGCTGATCGATATTTCGTACTCCTTCCTCGATCCTCGGATCCGGTACTAGGACGTTAAGATGACGTTAGCCACAGACACCATCGAACTTCCCCGCCGCGACAGCCGCCGGGTCCGCATTCGTAAATATTGCCGCCGCCACCCAACGGTTCCATTCGGACTTGGCGTGCTCGGTGTGATGATCATTATCTCGATACTGGGCCCGTATTTCACTGTTGATCCGTTGGCCCTAAGCCCGTTCAAGCGGCTGAAACCACCGTCCGGAGAGTTTTTGTTCGGCACCGATATGTACGGGCGCGAAGTCTTCGCCCGCACACTCGCCGGGGGACGGATATCGTTGGCGGTCGGTATCTCAGTAGCGCTTGTTTCCACTGTGGTAGGTCTGGCGATCGGCATCGTTTCAGGTTACGTGCGGGCGCTCGACGCAGTGGTAATGCGGGTCATGGATGGATTGATGGCAATACCGGGCGTGTTGCTGGCGATCGCGTTGATCTCGCTGACCAGCGCTTCGATCAGCAACGTGATCATCGCCATCACAATTCCGGAGGTGCCGCGCGTGGTCCGTCTGGTTCGGGCCGTCGTGCTCTCGATTCGTGAGCAGCCGTATATTCAAGCAGCCGTATCCGTCGGCATGCCGCTGCCGCGTATCCTGTGGAAGCATGTGTTGCCGAACACTCTGGCGCCACTGATTGTGCAGGCAACTTACATCTGCGCCTCAGCCGTCATCGTCGAGGCGATCCTCAGCTTTCTCGGTGCCGGCACGCCGCCGGAGATCCCAAGCTGGGGCAACATCATGGCCGAGGGCCGGACCTATTTCCAGATCACGCCCTGGATCATCCTGTTCCCTGGCTTGTTCTTGGCAATCACCGTGCTCGCGGTCAACGTGCTTGGTGACGGCCTTCGAGACTCGCTCGACCCGCGCATCGCGCGCCGCATGCGCTGACCAGCGCCAAGGAGACCGTCATGGCCCGGATCGTAACGGTCGGCGCCGCCCAGATGGGGCCGATTGCCAAGGAAGAAACCAGGAACGAGGTCATCGACCGCTTGGTCGCGCATCTTCGCGAAGGCAAACGGCGCGGCTGTGACCTGGTGGTATTTCCCGAACTGACGCTGACAACATTCTTTCCGCGCTGGTTCTATGAAGACCAAGCCGACATCGACCGCTGGTTCGAGAGTGAAATGCCTGGTCCCGAGACCAAGCGCTTGTTCGACGAGGCCAAGGCTCTCGGCCTCGCGTTCAAACTGGGGTATGCGGAACTGATCGAAGAAGAGGGACGCACCCGGCACTTCAACACCGCGATCTTGGTCGACAAGTCTGGAGCCATCACCGGCAAGTACCGCAAGATCCACCTGCCCGGCCACGCTGAACACGAACCCTGGCGCCAGTTCCAGCACCTGGAGAAGCGTTATTTCGAGCCAGGAAACTTAGGCTTCCGTGTATTTGATGCGCTCGGCGGCCGCTTCGGCATGTGTATCTGCAACGATCGTCGCTGGCCCGAGACATATAGGGTAATGGGCTTGCAGGGCGTGGAGATGGTGCTGCTCGGCTACAACACGCCGGTGCACAATCCACCGGCCCCCGAGCACGATGCATTCGGCTGGCACCACAACACGCTGGTGATGCAATCCGGCGCTTATCAGAACGCCACATGGGTCGTCGGTGTGGCCAAAGGCGGTACCGAAGAGGGTGTGCCCTCAATCGCCGGCAGCCAGATCATCTCTCCTGCCGGCATAACGGTCGCCGAGACCCTGACCGAACGGGATGAGCTGATCTCGGCTGCCTGCGATCTGGACGAATGCGCCTCCTACAAGGCCTCAGTCTTTGCCTTTGAGCGCCACCGCGAACCCGCAAACTACGGTCTGATCACGGGCACCAGAGGCGTCGTAACTCCAGAAGAAGCGGAGCGGATCGAGGCTGAGCATCGTGCGCGCTGGGAGGCAGATGGCGCCTAACGTGCGGCTCCACCATTACCACCTCTTGCTTGACTGCATTGACACTTTAGATACGCCGTTGCATATGTGTAACGGGGCCGATGACAGGGCGGGGGCTCGTCCTGATCATCGACGATTGAAACGAGACGGGGCTGAGTTATGCCAACGGGGCTGTATTTCCCGACCACGATCTATTGCGATGAAATTCCAATTTCCGATGAAGACCGGAACGATAAACTCGGCCATCTTTATGAGGCAAGAGCGCGCAGCGCCACGTCCTTCAAATCAATGAGCCATGGCGCCTTCACGTCGTTCAATAGCGAAGACATGCTGCACAAGCATCATATGTTCTCAGGGATTTACGCCAAAATTCTGGAGCACGCCACGCTCTACGCCAAGGATTTGGGTGCCGATGTGGAGACCTTCAAGCCACATCTTTTGAACAGCTGGGGCAATATTTATCCCAAAGGCGAATATGTCCGCCAACACCACCATGCCAACAGCGTGTTGTCAGGTGTCTATTATCTCTCCTGCCCGCCGGGCACGGGTGGCACCTATTTCGTCAATCCTCTGGAATACGCGCGCGCCATGGATTTCCCGTTCTACACCGAGCGCAACATGAAGAATTTCGAGGAAGTCTACTTCGACGAACAATCGAGCCGCGTGATCATATTTCCAGGGTGGTTGAAGCATTATACCGACGCCAACAAGGCCGATGTGGACCGGGTCATCCTGTCCTTCAACATCGGGTTTTTTCCAGCCGACCAGTCCATCCCCGATTTAGTGACGTTAAAATCTTGATTGGCACGAACCCGTCAGCATACGCGTCGCAATCGGACTAGCAGTAGCAGAAGGCCACCCTAAGCTGTCTTGAATTACACTCAAGACATGAAGGGCCAATGGAAAGCGAAAGCGCCGCTAGTTCCCGCAAAGCCAAATCCGGTCAACTGTTCCCAATCCTAGCGTCCGCCGGCATTCTGCTTGCCGGAAATGGCCTTCTGGTGACCCTGGTTGCGGTCAGAGCTGGTCTTGAATCTTTTCCCGACAGTCTGATCGGATTGATGGGTTCAATCTACTTCGTCGGCTTCATGGCGGGCTGTTTGGTTGTCCCTCGCCTTATTCGCCGTGCCGGTCATATCCGTACGTTCGCATCGCTCGCCGCTGTCGCCGCCATCAGCATCCTAGCCATGGTGACTTGGCTTGATCCGGCTGTATGGTTAGCGTCCAGAGCCCTAACTGGCTTCTGTTTCGCGGGCACCGCCACAGTCGTTGAAAGCTGGCTTGGGGAACTCGCCGTTGACCGGGAGCGTGCGCGTATCCTGTCGATTTACCGGGTTGTGGATTTGGTTTCGGTAACCGCCGGTCAATTTCTTTTGCCGGTGATCGGGCCAGGCGGCCATGACGTTTTCGTCGCGGTGGCCGCGCTATTCTGTTTGGCATTGGTTCCGGTATCTCTCTCCCGTCTGGTAAGCCCACCGCCGCCCGAGCAAGTGAACCTGCGGGTCGGTTTCGTCTGGCGGATTTCCCCACTGGCGGCGGCTGGCTGCATCACGATTGGAATTGCCAACGCGTCATTTCGGACCCTCGGGCCGGTTTATGCCAAAGGCATGGGGTTGGCGGTCACCGAGATCGCCAGCTTCCTCAGCCTTGGAATTATCGCTGGCGCCTTGTTGCAATACCCGCTTGGCTGGCTTTCCGACCGAACGGACCGGCGCTTTACGATCTTCGTCGCGACCACGGGTGCCGCACTCGCCAGCGCCTTTATGCTCGTATTCGGTGGTACGGACACAACGGCACTCTATGTCGGTGCGTTCATGTTTGGCGGATTTTCTCTGCCGCTCTATTCTCTGTCATCGGCGCATGCTTATGACTATGCGGGCCCGGGACAGTTCGTTGAATTGGCGGCCGGTCTTACCCTGTTTTACGCGATCGGCGCCTCTATAGGGCCGTTCGCGTCCTCCTTGATCATAGAAGCTTACGGTCCATCTTCGTTCTTCGCGACAACTGTGGCGCTCCACTCAAGCTTCGCGCTCTTCGTTCTTTTCCGCATGACTCAGCGCCGGGTGGTCCCAAGAGAAGCCCGATCTCGGTTTCATGCTCTGCTCCGGACCTCGCCAGCGATCTTCCGTTTGACACGAACGCGGCGTTAGTCGCCAAGAGTCCCCTGGCTAAGATTTCTCGATCACCATCTGGGTCTGCGTGACCATGGCCACGAGGCGTCCTTCTTCGGTGCTGACTTTGGTTTGCCAAATCATCGTGCGCCGGCCGCGATGAACTGGCGTGGTCTCGCCCATGACGGTCATCCCAACAGGTGCCGGTGCGATGAAGTTGGTCTTGCTCTCCATCGTTGTCGTCCACATACCATCGGGAAGGTTGAGAATAGTGGCGGCACCGCCAAGTGTGTCAGCGAAAGCCATGACCGCACCACCGTGCAATACTTCTGGGTTGGTGCAGAACTCCGGTCGGACCGGCATCCGAGCGGTGACCCGGTCCTCGGCTGCGCTTAGGAATTCAATGCCAATGTATTTAGCGAACGGCAGCATCGTGTCGTTCAAGATTTCTATTTGGTCCGCTGTAGCCTCCGAGTTCGACCTTCGATCACGCACATCAAGCTGATGACGCTCAGTGAAGTTGCTTCAGCCTCGCCAGCCCGGGGCGGTCATTCGCCGCCGATTGTCTGCAGTAAGCCGGATGCCTGGCTCCTCCAAACTCACCCGATCCCAAAGCTTGCAGGTTACCGGTTTATGTTTCTGGTCCAACCCCTCGCAATAATTGGTGTACTCGCAAACCCGGATCTCATCACCCGCGCCAAGGCGCAGCTTGAGAAACCAGTCTGGATCGGCGAGAGACTGGCGGGG
>JABIRP010000396.1 GCA_018699735.1 Rhodospirillaceae bacterium
AACTGAGAAAGAGGGGGATGACGAGAGACCGGGTAACAAGTAAACCAATTGGACAATCGCTGATCTGCCAGCATTAACCTTGCAACACTAACCCTCAACACTGGAGCGACCCATGTCCTTCAATCTTGGATTGGCTGATCTGGAAAGCGCGGCCGAAGTCGTGCACTCGATCATGAGCCCAACGCCACAGCACAATTGGCCGCTACTCTCGGAGCGAACCGGTGCGGATGTTTGGGTCAAGCACGAGAACCACACGCCGATTGGCGCCTTCAAGGTGCGCGGTGGGCTGGTTTATATGCAGGATCTGGCGAAGCGTGAGCCGAACTGCCCAGGCGTGATCACGGCGACCCGGGGCAATCACGGACAATCCGTGGCCCTGGCTGCGACCCGTGTTGGCATCAAGTCCACGATCCTGTTGCCCCGCGGCAATTCGGTGGAAAAGAACGCTGCCATGCGGGCTTTTGGCGGAGACCTGGTTGAGCACGGCGACGACTTTCAGGAAGCTTACGAGCGCGCGCATCAGATGGCCGGCGAAAGTGGCCTGCACATGCTCGACAGTTTCCACCCCCTGTTAATCTCTGGTGTCGGCACTTATGGGCTGGAGTTTTTCCGGGCGTGCCCGGATTTGGATGCGGTCTTTGTGCCGGTCGGGCTTGGCTCCGGGATTTGCGGCGTGATGACGGCGCGCGACGCATTGGGGCTGAAGACCAAGATCTACGGCGTGGTCTCGGAGAACGCGGCGGCTTATGCGTTGTCCTTTGAGCAGGGCAAGCCGGTCTCAACCAATTCCGCCAACACCATGGCCGACGGTATGGCGTGCCGGGTGCCCGTGGCACCGGCGGTCGAGATGATCAACAAGGGGGCTGAGGGCATCGTCCAGGTGTCTGATCCGGAAATCAAATCGGCAATGCGGGCGTATTTTACCGACACCCACAATATCGCCGAGGGCGCCGGTGCGGCACCGCTCGCAGCTTTGATCAAAATGCGACAGGAACTGGCCGGCAAGAAGGTTGGACTGATCCTGTCCGGTGGTAATGTGGATCGCGACGTCTATCAGGCGATACTCCAGGAAGTTGATGAGCCAGAAAGCTGATGAGGAAAGGTAAAGCACAATGACCGAGGAATTGTTTCGCGAGGACGCCTATCAGAAGGAATGCGAGGCAACCGTCGTCGCAGTTGACGAGAACGGTATCGTGCTCGACAAAACGGTCTTCTATCCCACTGGCGGTGGCCAACCGGGCGATATGGGTGTATTTCGAACTGCCGACGGTCGGCAAGTGCCGATCATCGACACGCGGAAAGCGGCTGGACGTATTGTTCATGTGCCGGAAGAGGGCGCGCCGGCACTAGCGGAGGGTGACACGCTAACGGCCACGCTGGATTGGGATCGCCGCTATATGCATATGCGGATCCACACCTCCATGCACATCCTCTGCTCGCAGGTCGATGCGGCGGTAACCGGTGGCCAAATCGGTGACAAGAAAGGCCGCATCGATTTTGATATTCCTGGCGATAAGCCGGATAAAGAGGTGCTAGGTGCTGCGATACAGGCCGTCGTCGACGGCAATCACCCGGTCTCGATATCCTGGATCACGGATGCGGAATTGGAGGCCAACCCGGAGTTGGTTCGCACCATGTCGGTAAAGCCGCCGACCGGAGCCGGTCATGTCCGTATGATCAGTATTGGTGACGCGGTGGACTATCAACCCTGTGGTGGGACGCATCTGAAATCCACCGGCGAGATCGGCCGGATTACCGTCGGCAAGATCGAGAACAAGGGCAAGCAGAACCGGCGTATCAATATCCATGTCGGGGATTGAGGCCCTGACCGTGGGCCTACTCTGGATCTGTTGAGCGCTCTCGCAACATATAGGAGAGACCCGAATGACGTATCCGTTCGTCACGGTCGATGTGTTCACCGACACACCGTTCGGAGGCAACCCGCTTGCCGTGATTACCGATGCGGTGGGGCTGTCCGATGAAGACATGCAACGCATCGCTTTCGAGTTCAATTTCTCAGAATCGACCTTCGTCCTGCCGCCAGAAGACCCGGCGAATACCGCACGCGTGCGCATATTCACGCCGTGCGAGGAATTGCCTTTCGCCGGCCATCCGAATGTCGGCACCGCCTATGTGTTGGCGCGGGCCGGAAAGGTCTTCGGCCAGCCGATCGGTGACCTGTTGAGATTTGAAGAATTGGCCGGCGTGGTTCCGGTGGAAATCCTGAAAGACAGTAACGGGGCGCTGGAGGGCGCGCGATTGACCGCGCCCACCGCGTTAGACCTTGGGCAGGAGTTCGATCCAGGAGAGATCGCGGCGTGCCTGTCGCTGGCGGCGGATGATCTCACGATCACTAACCATCGCCCGCGAGTAGCATCGGTTGGACTGCCGTTTATCATGGCGGAGGCTGCGAACCAGACGGTGGTCGCCCGAGCGCGTGCCGACACGGCGGCCTTTGGTCAGTATTTTCAAAAAGACGAGGCGGAAGGCATCCAAATCTACGCCGCGAGTGCCGCTGACAACGGCACCGTCGTATCTGTCCACACCCGTGTCTTCGCACCCGTGCAGGGGATTGAGGAGGATCCGGCAACCGGCAGCGCCAACGCTGCACTCTCCGGTCTCATTGCATCGATCCAACCCGGCGATGACACATTGCACCTGGAAATAACGCAAGGCGTTGAGATGGGCCGCCCGAGCCGGCTGCTGGGTGAGGTGGACAAAAAGGATGGAGAGGTCACCGCAATCCGGATCGCCGGCGCCTGTCGTGAGATCACCCGGGGCGAGTTGACCGTCTTCGGTTGAGAGATATTGAGCCTGTCTGAAGAGGACCGAGCTATGCGCCTGCCGATCTATCAAATCGACGCCTTTGCGGATCGGGTCTTCGCCGGAAATCCGGCCGCTGTGATCCCGATGGATGCGTGGTTGCCGGATGAAACCTTGCGAGCCATTGCGGCTGAGAACAATCTGGCCGAGACCGCATTCTTGATCTCGGACGAAACCGGTGAGGCGGATTATCATCTACGCTGGTTTACGCCCGTTATCGAGGTCGACCTTTGTGGCCACGCCACTCTCGCAACAGCGTATTATCTGCTAAACATAGCCGCGCCAGATAAACCCTCGGTGTCGTTTCGGACCCGCTCCGGAATTCTCACGGTCACGCGGGACGGCGACCGCCTGTCGATGGATTTTCCGGCCTACCAGACAGCGGAACGCGAAATGCCGGGACTGGCCGAAGCGCTCGGCGTTGAAGCCTTGGCGTCCTTGCACTCTCCAGACGAACCTGAGCGCGACCGGATGATCCTTCTGCTTGCTGACGAGGCGGCGGTGCGGGCGGTCTCACCGGACATCTCGGCGCTGAAGCGGTTTGACGATGTTTCGGTCTGCGTGACGGCGCCCGGCGATGAGATTGATTTTGTTTCGCGCTATTTCGCCCCGAACCATGGTATCGACGAGGATCCGGTCACCGGCTCCAACCATTCGATCCTGGCTCCGTATTGGGCAGAGCGGTTGGGTAAATCAGACTTGGTCGCGCGACAAATCTCGGAGCGAGGTGGTGAGCTGCGTTGCCGAGTTGGCGGCGGGCGGGTGGAGATTTCAGGCCGCGCCGTCCTCTATCTCAAGGGTGAGATTGAGATTTAAGCGGGTTCTTTTGCACGCCTTGGTGAAAATCGAATATATCGATTGTCTGTCCGACGAAATCGCGCTCGTATTTGAAATTATGCGCGAGTGCTGATCTCAGGGCCTTGCGCAGGAACCCGGCGCCTTTGGGACGGGCCAAGAACAACTTGCTGCCGCCGTTGGTAACAGGTGTGTTGGCGGCCGTCATGGCAAAGGCAGTCAGGGCCGCGTCCTCCCGCAAGTGATCGGCCACCGCGACGGTGATGTCGGGGTACCAGGGATGGGCCATATCATCGACCACGACGAAGCCGGTTTCGCTGAGAACCTCGAGCGCGATCTTGAGGTCATTGCGAACCGCGTCATAGACATGGCCACCATCGATATGCAGGGCCCGGACTTTACCGGCGAACTCCGAACATCGACCTTCTTCCCGAAATTGATCGGATGGGATGGCATGAAGCGCGAAGGCCTGTTCCTCACGCAGGAAAACGCGGCAATTATCCTCGAACTTCTGACGCCGGCCGGCCTGATCCAAAGGGTCGATCGCGATCGCGCGTTCGCCAGCGTCGAGGGAGTTGGCGAACAATAGGAAGGATTTACCGTGGTAGACGCCGATCTCCACAACGTCACCTGCGATGCCTGCCGCGATCTGCGTCTCCAGAAGCGACCAGATCGCTGCGAGCGAACCCACCTGAAGCCAACCCGTGACGCCGGAAATGTCTTCCTGGGCGTAGCGCCGCAGCCTCGCCAGGCGCTCAGGTGCGGGAGTTGGTGTGATGTCGGAGGAACTAGTCATGACCCTATGGCTAGTAACGGCGGACCGGTCCGTCAAGAGCAACGCTATCAATCACCTGCCGGATGGCCC
>JABIRP010000397.1 GCA_018699735.1 Rhodospirillaceae bacterium
CGGATAGCGGCCATAGATGAACCGGGTGCTCCAATCCAAAACTCCGGCCCAGCAAGCGCCGCCCGGACTCCGATCAAGGCACTCACGACGCGAGGCAGCCTCCCAGACAGCCTCGCCAATTCCCCAGTGATAAAGCGGGACAGCGGCAAGGTAGATGCCGAAGAGTACGACGAAGGTCAGGACGGAGTTGAGCAGGCTGTTGAACAGATTTTGCCGCATCCAACCGATGACGCCGGTCGTATTGGGCGGCGGTAGTTGTGCAGGCTTGGGCGTGAAGGCACCAGGTTCGGTCGCGGGTATGTGGCGTCCGGCCGGCAAGGTCTAACGCCCCGATGGGCGACCGCGAGCATCGGCCAGTAGGTCTAGAAGCTCGGCGTTGAAGCCTTCGGCGTCTTCATACTGTACCCAGTGGCCAACGCCGTCGAGCACACGGATGTCAGCGCTAGGTGCTGCATCCATGATCTCTTGCTTGCGCTCTTCTATCACTCCCCAGCACGTCCGATCGTGCCCACCCCAGATCGCACCGACCGGCCCCCACACGCGTTCGAGTTCGACCAAAGTTCGGTCAGAGAGAGACAGTGGCCGGCTGCGAATGCGAGAGCGCTTGGTATTGTCCGATTGAATATGCATCGCCAGATCATCGACATTGGCCGGATCGGCCAGCATCAGTATCTCCAGATTGGTCCGAATTGCCCGATCATGTTCGTCTGCATCCATCTCGGGGTGGACGCGGACCATGCCAGCAGTCGGCCCACGTTCGCGAGGGCCCATACCGGCGACGCCGACCAGAGTCAGACTGGATAAACGGTCTTCAAGTCCGCTTGCCACGACCGAGCCAAGCATTGAGCCAAACGAGAAACCGACGATATGACAGCGCCCGGTCTTTCCGACGATTTCAGACAGACCGTTTGAAATAATTCCTGCCAATCGGTCAGCGTCATGCGGTGGGTCCGGCAAATCGCTCTCGCCCAAACCCGGTATATCGGCTGCGATCACCTGATAGTGCTGCGACAGTGGCAGAACATTACGGCACCAGTGCATCCAAGACCCGAAACCGCCATGCAGCAGCACCAGTGGCTCACCCTCGCCCCAGACCCGCCACACCATGGAGCCGTCATCACAGGGCGTTTCAATACGCCGCGCCCGTCCAGAAACGTCGTTCAGCCAGGGAAGAAAAGTCATCGGTGACTTCAAGCTACCAGCGTCGGCGCTGATTGACCTCATCGAGCAGGGCCTGTGACGGAACCAGGTCTCGTTCGACCAATTCGTTCAGCGGCTGGTCAACCAGCTGCGCCTTGTCGCGAAGGTTCTCGATACCTGTGTCGACATGCAGCAATCCGGTCACCACCTCACCACGGTCGTGATGATCGGCCAGATATTTGAGCGCCGAAGCGCGGTCCGTCGGATCGTAATCATCGTCAAGCTTGCGAAGTCGGATCGTGCAGTCGTCGTGCAACTGAACATCGACCGCCTCACCCTTGTCATATTCGGCGTGGATCTGTTCGCGCGCCGGCACAAAGTCGGTCGCCATAACCGCATTATTGTGTTCGCGCACGAAATCGAAGCTCTTGGTGGACCCCAAGTGATTGTTGAAGGTCACGCAAGGAGAGACGACGTCGATCAACGCAAATCCTTCGTGCGCCATGCCGCTTTCGATTAACGGGACAAGTTGCGCTTTGTCACCGGAAAATCCACGGGCGACGAAGCTGGCGCCAAGTTGGATGGCGAGCGAGCAGATATCGATCGGGTCGAACTGGTTTTTCTGGCCTTTACGACCAACCGAGGCGCGATCATTGGTTGCTGAGAATTGGCCTTTAGTCAGACCATAAGTACCATTGTTTTCAATGATATACAGCATGTTCACCTGCCGGCGAATCGCATGCGCGAACTGCCCGAGACCGATTGAGGCGCTGTCGCCATCGCCCGACACACCGATATATTTCAATCCCGTATTAGCCATGCTGGCACCGGTAGCAATCGAGGGCATGCGACCATGAACCGAGTTAAAGCCGTGAGACTTACTCAGGAAATATGTCGGCGTCTTCGACGAGCATCCGATGCCCGACAATTTGGCTAATCGATGTGGCTCCACGCCTAACGCGTAGCAGGCTTCAATAATGGCAGCACTGACAGAATCGTGACCGCAGCCGGCGCAAAGCGTCGACATCGCGCCCTCATAGTCGCGTCGGGTCAGGCCGATCTCGTTCTTCGGCAAGTTCGGATGCTGAAAGGCCGGCTTTCTTATGTAAGACATGGGTCCGTACCTGTTCCTTTGACTACTCGGCCGCAACGCCGCCTTGGCGCGCTCCAGGTTTCACCGCAGCGGCAATGTTCTCGGCGATGAAACGCGCGGTCACCGGCATGCCGTCATAGTTCAGGATTTTCTTCATCTTATCGGGCGCCAGATCACACTCGTTCATCAGCAACATGCGCATTTGCGCATCTCGGTTCTGTTCGATGATGTAGACCGTCTCATGCGCGCGAACGAATTCCGCAACCTCCAGCGCGAATGGGAACGCCCGGATACGCATCGTATCAACGATGATGTCCTGATCTTCCAATTGCTCCAACGCTTCCGGCATGGCGGTCGCGGTGGTCCCGAAATAGATAATGCCGATGGTCGAGCGTTGGCTTTCCTGGCCGAACTCCGGTCCCGGCAAGATCTTGGCGCCGGTATCGAATTTGCGGTTCAGGCGACGCAGGTTCTCGGCATGCACATCACCGTCTTCGGTGTAGACAGCATAATTATCGCGTGACGTTCCGCGCGTGAAGAACGCACCCTTTTCGGGGTGGGTGCCGGGATAGGTCCGATAACAGATGCCATCGCCATCGACGTCGCGGTACCGGCCAAACTTCTCAATCTTATCCAAAGCCTCAGCATCCAGAACCTTGCCGCGATCGAAACGCCGCTCTTGATCCCATTCAAACGGGTCACAGACCCAATCGTTCATGCCGAGATCGAGGTCGCTCATCACAATGATCGGGGTCTGCAGGCGGTCGGCATAATCGAAGGCATCGGCCGACATGTTGAAGCACTCGTTCGGCTCCGACGGAAACAGCAGCATCTGCTTGGTGTCGCCGTGAGACGCGTAAGCGCAAGCGGTGATATCGGATTGCTGGGTCCGGGTCGGCATGCCGGTCGATGGACCGCCGCGCTGCACATTGAACAGGACCAGCGGAATTTCCGCGAAGTAGGCCAATCCCAGGAACTCGGTCATCAACGAGATACCGGGACCGCTGGTGGCCGTAAAGCCACGAGCCCCATTCCAATTGGCACCAATTGCCATGCCGATTGCCGCCAATTCGTCCTCGGCCTGGATGATGGCGTATTTATGCTCGCCGGTTTTCTCATCGACCCGCATACGCTCGCAATAGCGCTCAAACGCCTCGGCAACCGAGGTTGAGGGGGTGATCGGGTACCAAGCGGCGACCGTCGCACCACCGAAAACACAGCCGAGGGCAGCGGCCGAATTACCGTCGATCATGATCTTGTCGCCAACCGCATCGCATTTCTCGACACGTAAGCCAAGCGGACAGTCGTAATGGCGGAGTGCGTAGTCGCGCCCGAGTTCTAGGGCCTGAATGTTCGGGCCGACCAACTTCTCCTTGCCACGGAACTGCAGGCTCACGACTTCCTTGACCGCCTCAAAATCGATATCGAGGAAGGCGGCAAGCGCGCCGACATAAGCGACATTCTTAAACAACTGACGCTGGCGCGGATCCTCGAAAGCCTCCAGGCAGAGCCGGGTGAGAGGCACGCCGATCACATTGACGTCCGTACGCGAAATCCGCTGCTCAAAAGTCGAATCGTAAAGCAAGTATCCGCCTGGCACGACGTCAGCCAAATCCTCGGCGAATGTCTGCGGGTTCATCGCCACCATGAGGTCGACGCCCTCACGCCGGCCAAGGTGCCCCTTGGCGCTGACCCGAGCCTCGAACCAGGTTGGCAGACCCTGGATGTTGGATGGGAAAATGTTCTTCGGAGCCACCGGCACGCCCATGCGATAGACGATCTTGGCGAACATCACATTGGCGCTGGCCGATCCCGAACCATTGACGTTCGCGAAGCGGATGACGAATTCGTTAATCGCATTCAAGGCCGCCATGTGTCTCGCGCCTGTGCTTCAATGTAAGTGAATTTCTGCATGTCCCAAGCATTGGTCGGGCAGCGCTCGGCACAGAGCCCGCAATGCAGACAAAGGTCCTCATCCTTGACCATCACACGTCCGGTCGGCAGCCCGTCGGAAACGTAGAGGTCCTGCTCGGTGTTAGTCGCCGGAACCCGAACCCGCTCACGAAGATCCTGCTCTTCACCGTTAGCGATGAAATTCAGGCAATCGACCGGACAAATATCAACACAGGCATCGCACTCGATACACTTCGGTCCGGTGAAAACCGTTTGAACATCGCAATTCAGACAGCGCATCGCCTCATCGAAGCCGAGTTGCTCATCGAAACCGAGCTCGACCTCAAGGTGGAGATCTTTTAGCGCAATGCCCTTCTCGGCATGCGGCACGATGTGCCGGTCAACCTCTGAAACCGAATTGTGATAGGACCACTGATGCATGCCCATCTTCTGGCTGATCAGATTGTGCTGCGGTGGCGGCCTATCGGTCAGGTCCTTGCCCTGACAATAGAGATCGATCGAAATCGCCGCATGATGACCATGAGATACGGCGCGAATGATATTCTCCGGGCCAAACGCGGCATCGCCACCAAAGAAGATCCGTTTGTTGTTCGACTGCATGGTGACCGGGTCAACGTCCGGCAAGTCCCAGCGGTTGAAGTCTATGCCGATGTCCCGCTCGATCCAGGGGAAGGCATTGTCCTGACCGATCGCCACCAACACATCGTCGCAGGGCACGAGCACCGGCTCTTCGCCCGTCGGCACCAGTGAGCGCTTACCGTCCGCGTCGTATTCGGCGCGTACCTTCTCGAACCGCATGCCGGTCAAACGACCATCCTCATGGACGAATTCCAGCGGCACATGGTTGTTCCAAATGTCGACGTCTTCACCTTCGGCGTCTTCGATTTCCCAAGGTGAGGCTTTCATCGTCTCGCGCGGCGAGCGGACGATCACCTTGACGTCCTCGCCGCCGATCCGCTTGGCCGTTCGGCAGCAATCCATCGCGGTATTGCCACCACCGAGCACGATGACCCGTTTACCGACGGCATCCAGATGGTCGAACGACACGCTCATCAGCCATTCGATACCGACATGAATATTAGCCGCCGCCTCCTTGCGTCCCGGCACGTCAATATCCCTACCGCGTGGCGCCCCGGTACCAACAAAGACTGCGTCGTACTCTTCATCCAGCAGCGCCTTCATCGACGACACGCTCTCACCAACTCGATGCTCGACACCCATATCGAGGATCCGGTCAACTTCTTCATCCAACACCCGGTCGGGCAATCGGAAGGACGGGATCTGAGAGCGCATCATGCCGCCCGACTGCTTATCCCGTTCAATGACCGTCACATGATAGCCAAGCGGCAACAGATCGCGCGCGACGGTCAACGAAGCCGGACCGCCCCCGACACACACCACCCGTTTGCCATTTTTCTCCGCCGGAATTTCAGGCATGTAGGCATCAATGCTGTCAGCGTTGTCGGCCGCGACACGCTTCAGCCGGCAGATCGCGACCGGTTTATCCTCAACCCGGCCCCGCCGGCATGCCGGCTCGCACGGCCGATCACATGTCCGTCCGAGCACGCCTGGAAACACATTGGAGTACCAATTGATCAGATAGGCCTCGGTATACCTGCGCTGAGCGATCAGACGAATGTATTCTGGCACTGGCGTATGGGTCGGGCAGGCCCACTGGCAGTCGACGATCTTATGGAAAAATTGCGGGTCCTCGATATCGGTCGGCCGCATGCCGAGGGGACGCTGGACGTTCATAACCTGCCTCGCAATTGCAGCGCGGGCCAGACCGCGACATGGGTGCTCAAGATAGTTCTATGTCGCGTTGAGAATATTTCCAGTCCCGGGGCCATCACGAATCCATTTTCTCGCGCGGGCCTCGAACCTTTTTCAGGATCGGCCACGCACGGTTGCTCGCGCGGGATATCTGACGCTAGATCTTCCATATTGGATGTCTAGATCCGTCGCTTTTGACCATCTGTCCGTGACCCTCTCCGTTTAATACGCAAGCCCCCGCCCCGCAAGGAAAGTTTCAAATAAAAGTTCTCAATTTCGTTCAATTTCAAGAGATCAAGGCGGAGCACAGGCTTCTGGGAGGTTTGAGGCGATACTTGTCGCGGTCCGGGGCTTCGATTATGAAGGCGACAGCACCGAATCGGAACCACTCACGGAGATACCCTCGCGATGACCGTTGAAGCCGAAAATATCACCCGAGCCGAAGGCCCCCGAATCGAAGGCCCCTTGACCGGCGTAACCGTCGTCGACCTGTCCCGCATCCTCGCCGGGCCGTACTGCACCCTGCTCATGGCTGAGCTCGGCGCCCGGGTCATCAAGGTTGAGACCCCGAACGGCGGCGATGACGCGCGCCACTACGGGCCGTTCGTAAACGGCAAGTCCGCGTATTTCCAGTCAGTCAACCACGGCAAAGAGAGCATCGCGCTCAACCTGAAAGACGAGGCCGATCGGGCAACCTTCGACAAACTGCTCGGGATCGCCGACGTCATCGTTGAGAATTTTCGGCCGGGAACCATGGAAAAGCTCGGTTACGGCTGGGAGGACCTTCATGCCCGATATCCCAAGCTAATTTATGCTGCCGCCTCCGGGTTCGGGCATTCCGGGCCGGAGATGACCCGTCCGGCTTACGATATGGTGGTCCAGGGAATGGGCGGCATTATGAGTGTCACCGGGCACGAGGGAACACCACCGACCCGCATCGGCATGTCAATCGGTGATATCGGATCCGGCCTCTACGCCATGATCGGCGTGCAGTCGGCGCTTTATCATCGGGCGTTGACCGGCGAATCTTCGAAGGTCGATATCGGCATGTTCGATTGCCAGCTGGCGTTGCTGGAGAACGCGGTCATGCGCTACTTCGTTTCCGGCACGGCACCGGGCCCGCTTGGTGCCCGACATCCTTCGATCACGCCGTTCGAGGCCTATCGGACCAAGGATGGGCACCTGATCGTCGCCGCCGGAAACGACGGCCTCTTCGTCAAACTTGCCGATGCCTTGGGCAAGCCAGAGTGGGGCACCGACGCGCGTTACGTCACCAACGATTTGCGCAACCAGAACCATGCTGCTTTCCACGCGGAAATCGAGCCGCTCTTGATGGGGGAGACCACCGCACACTGGCAAAGTGTCCTCGATGCCGTCGGCGTTCCCTGCGGCCCGATCAATGATGTCGGACAGTCGGCAAGCCACCCGCAAGCGGCCGCGCGCAACATGATCGTCGATGTGGACGATCCCATCACCGGGCCGATGAAGGTCGTCGGCAATCCGATCAAAATTTCCGGCTTCGAGGATTCCAGCCATCGCACGCCGGCGCCAAATCTCGATCAGAATCGCGAGCAAATTTTGAAAGAGCTTGGCCTTTAATTCAGTGGCCCTGAGTTTATGACTTTACCAGCGAGATGGAAAAGACGGCTCCTGTTCGGGGCCGTCTTTGCATTTTTGGCGGCCAATCTGACGGTTGCACTCACGCTCTGGTGGCTGCGCTCTTCACTGCCAACGATCGAGGGAACCGCAACGCTGGCCGGGCTCTCGGAGCCGGTCAAAATCACCCGGGATCTAACTGGTGTTCCGTGGATCCGAGCGGCCAATCCCGAAGACGCATATTTCGGGCTGGGCTATGCGCATGCTCAAGACCGGCTTTGGCAAATGGAGTTTATGCGCCGCATCGGCGATGGCCGGCTGGCGGAGACCTTGTCGAAGCTATCCACCGAAGCCAGCAATCGGGTGCTGCCGAACGACCGGTTCTTGCGCCTGCTTGGTCTAAGGCATCTGGCGGAGGAAAGTTATCGCCG
>JABIRP010000398.1 GCA_018699735.1 Rhodospirillaceae bacterium
ACCGCAAGAGGATCACGTTGGCCTGACCTTGCTCGCCGCCCAACGGGGCAAGTTTGAAATCGATCTCACCGATTTGGCGGGCATCGATCAGCCGGCGCCCGGGATCGACCATGGTCGCGGTTAGGCGCGCACGCGCCGGGTCGGCGGTCGGGATCCCCTCGACAAGAAGCCGCGCCGTAAACTCCGCTCGCCTCCGATCGGCAAGCGCCCGATCTAATTTCTCTGCGAAAGCGAGCGCGTCCCGCCATCCACGCTCGAATGCGCCAGCCACCTCTTCGGAACGCACAACACTCGTTTCGAACCGGTCGGCCACGTAGCCCACAAGGTCGTCCTCGGTTCGCGACATCAGCGCCGTCGTATCGCCTTCCGCGAATTGTCGCGTAACGCTTTCAGTCGCGACAAGGGCAAGTTTATAGCTAATCGCGTAACTGGAGATCCAACCGTAGATCCAATCGGCATAGGCCACTACACGCCCGTTCATTGCCGTGAAAGCGGCGCCGACCGCGAGATCCATTCGGGCTTGGGTTGCCGCGATGATCCGTGTGCGATCCGCTTCCTCTCGGCGTTGCAGATCAGCCAGCAATTCTGCCGCGACCGTTGGCGAGAACTTTGAGACGCGCACAGTCTCAGAAACCGGATCCCGCCACCCGAGATCGCCCTCGGCCGCAATCGCCGGCGAAATCGATAGCCACAATGTCAACAGGACGGGCACGATCAGAAACAACGCCACTGTTCCTGGACAGGTCTTCTGCCGCTGCCGAAAAGTAAGGCCGGCCCATTGATTGCGACGTCCCAAAGCCAATATCCAAGGTCCCTATGGTAGGCTCGCAGGGTCCCGCATGGCGAACCAGTTCGCAAGCTCGCAAAAATTCGATCAAAACAAAGAACTGGTCGTGCTCAAAACGGAATGCGATAATTGCGTCGGTATACAACAATCAGGGAAGGGAACGGGTAAATGTTATCGTTCCTCCAAAAATTTTTACTCCTCGTGGCCCTCATGGTCTTTGCAGCCCCTTCCGCGATGGCACAGCAATCCGGAGCGGCTGCCAGCGGCACAGCGGACAAAGCCGCACCACCCGCCGCCAAACAGCAATTGCTCACGCCCGAGCAGATTGAAGAGTTACAAGGCATGGTCGGCCGATTGCAGACCGCGATGGGCGACCTGGTGCAAGCGGCCCGGAACAATGCAAGCCAAATTGCCCAGAATTCCAATCAGTTAGTCCTAACGACCAACCAGGTGGCGGCGATTGCCATCGGTGCGGCGGCAGGTGCGGTCATCTTCGATTTTCTCGGTGGCGGGGGACTTGCGACTATGACCGGTGCTGTAATTGGAGGGGTCGCTGGACACTGGATGACGACAGCACAGCTTGATCCGCCAGCGGCTGAGAGCTAGGCGCTGGAGGTCATCCTGCATCGATTTCAAGACGGAACTTGACGGTTGAATCAAACGAATTTCGCAAAGTCCTTGAAATCGGACGACTTTTAGGGAATTCTCGGGTCCGAGACGTGCGGGGATTAGGGGACAGGCCGCGAGATATGGATCAGGTTGGGCAGACGCCGATGAGCGCCGAAGAGGCGCGGCGACGCTACATCGATTTTATTAGGATCCAAGCGATGGACACTTCTTTCATCCGACGCGAGGAAGAAAAGCGTCTGATGCAGGAAGGTATGGTGCGCTTTAATCTTGGCTTGGAAGAGGCACGCGGCTTGCTTTTGGCCACTGCGAATGAGCAAGGATATGTCCTGCAACGGGGTGCCGAAGAAGAGATGGGCCAGATGATGGCCATGCAGGCGCAACGAACGCGCGGCCGCAAGATGTCCCGTACCGAATTCAGTCAAATGATGGAGATGTATCGCGCGAAATCTAAAGGTGCGATGACGGACGTCGAAATGCAAAGTCGCTTGAAGGCGCTGATGCAGAAAAATGAAATCCGGCCGAAGCGGGCGGGTTGGATCATCCGCACGAAGCGATGGTACAACTCCATCCCGGAATGAGTGCCTGCGATCGGGAGTGTGATCGCCGCGATATGAACCTGGGGACCTAACCGATGGCGAAGCGACCCTTGCCGAACGTTGATCCGGAGGCGCTATCTAAGCTCGCCAACCAATATCCCAGTGGCGCGGCGCAATCTTCTGACGCCTCCCAGTCTTCTGACGCCTCCCTATCTTCTGACGCTTCCGGCGAGGCTAAAGCCAAGGCGGGCGGTTCCGATAAATCGACGTCTACCGCCGGTTCGAAGCCAGCAAGTCCAGCCGCCGACAGTTCCACGCCGAAGGCCGCAACGAGTAGCGGTGGCGGAAGCAGTTTCCTCGCATTCCTGTTCGCGCTCATTGCTCTCGCAGCTGCAATGGCGGCAATTGCCGGGCCCAGCCTGCGGACCGAGATGCGCACTCAGCTCGGGCTCTATCTGCCAAATCTCAAGCCCGATGTGGTCGATTTTCTCACCGGCCGCAACGACGACCGACTGATCATAACCACCCAAGAGCTTGATAAACGTATCGCCGTTCTGTCTGATCTTGTGAGCACCGTCGCCGGCGGACAGTCGGCCGACAAGGAAGCGATTGGCGAACTGATCCTTGGTACCGATTTCGGTCAACGCATTGGGGCTCTAGAAACAGCGCTTGGTGGCAAGACGGCTGCGGATCTTGCGACGACGGACAAATCCCTGTCTGACGGAATCGTCGGCCTGACGGCGAGCGCTGAAGCCCGATCCCAAGACATTGCCAAATTGAGTGCCGCAATTTCCGCTCTCAGCGAGACCAACAAACGCCTGGATGCGCTCGATCAGAGCCTCGAAGCTCTGAGCGCCACCAACAAACGCCTGGATGCGCTCGATCAAGGCCTCAATACCTTGAGCGCTACCGATAAGAATCTTGGCGATGCCGACAAGCGCCTTAGCGAGTTCGACAAGACGCAAGAGGCAGCTTTGGCTGAAGTCGCAGCGTCGCTCGGTACGGCACGGGAAGAACTAGGTAAGCGGATTGACGCCGTGTCTTCCATCGGCTCAAGCATGGCCAAGCTCGACGATAGCAACCGCCGCGTCACTCTTCCGACACTCGCCATCCTGCAGCTCGGGTCGGCTCTACGGGGATCGCGGCCGTATGCAGACGAGCTATCCTCCGTTTCCCGACTGCTTGCCGGTGAAGCGACGGCCGTCCCACATCTGGACATATTGAAGACACACTCCCGAACCGGAGCGCCAACGCTCGGCACTCTGCGTCAGGAGTTCAACTTCCTCGCCACACAAATTGGCGGCGAGCCAAACCTCAGTAACTCGATCACACGCAGATTGACGGGCCTGTACAATAGCCTCATGGGCGTTCGCCAAAAACCAGCATCAAATCAACCGGCGATGATCAACGCTTCCATCGCGGCAATTGACCAGGCGATAGATTCCGCCCGACTGGACATGGCATTGGGTGAAGCTGTGGCCTTATCGCAGAAGCTTGCCGATCCCTTACTTGAGGGTTGGATCGGAGAAGCCCAAGCCCGATTGGCTGTCGACAAAGCCTATGCGGATTTGCGCCGTGTCATGAGCGCCAGATTGGCGAAGGCACAGTAGCCGGGCAAACTCGTCGATCTCCGCGGATGGTCCTTGCGCACCCGCTTTCCTGCAACCCGGCGATCACGGGAGAACCGACTTGGACGGAAGTTGGGCCGAACTCCTGGCAACAGTCGCAGTAATTGTCCAACGCCTGTTCCAGGCTGCGGTCCTCATATTACTTCCTGCGGCCTACCTTTGGCTGACCATAACCGTAACCCGGCTCGTAGTATTTCCGGATTATTGGCAGGTAACCCCACCGTCCCGATTGGCAATCATAAGCGGGCTAGGTGTGGGATTGGCTCTTGTTTACGCCTCGGACTTAGCGCCGTTATACAAGATGAAGCCAATTTTCGCTGAGGATGGCCCCTGGAATTTGGGGGTGGTGGATTTCCTAATCGAGCGGGCGAACCCCTGGCTCTATTCTCACCGCGATACGGCAGCTCTGCTCGCAAACCCTGATCAAAACCCTAAGTTCACTTTGGCCATCCTTATGTTGTCGTTGCTCCTGGCGATCGCCACATGGTTTGCGGTTAGGGCCTTTCAATCCTGGTGGATGTTGATAGCGATATTGGCAACATTCGCTCTCGCCGCAGCCATGGTCCCCTTGGCGATTTATCTGGTGGCACTGCTGGCCTACAGCCTGCACGTCTTCAATTTTTGGTCGGCTGCCATCCTTATTGTGATAATTCAATACTATCGAGCGCGGCAGCGGCAACGAGCCACTTCGGCGCACTGAAATCTCCTAGTGGATTGAACTCATCCGATGACCAGCGCATTATCCCCTATCGTGAAATCGCCAATACACCTCGAACCGCAAAGGACGAGCCATGTCGGATGACGGAAAAACCACGACCAAGCCGACCAAGAAGACCGCGTCCAAGAAACGGTCGACCAAGGCTAAGCCCGCGCCCGAAACGACAAAGCCCGCAGCCGAAAAGGTGACACCAACCGCTGCTGCCGCAAATCAGGCGGCGGAACAGGTGCGAGAGACCATGGCGGCGCATGCGGCGCCCCCTCAGGCTCACCCTTCGACAGGCCTTGCGATGAGTGCGCTCTTGGTTGGCGTTGTTGCCCTTGCCGCGACATTATCGGAGCCGTATTGGCGCCCCTGGGTGGCGGGACAAGATCCGGTCGAGGCGCGTGTGCAACTCCGACTTGACGAAATTAAAGCTGAAAACACTGCAACGCGCGCCGGTCTTGAACAACGTATCGTCACTGTCGAGAGTGCGCTCGAACGATCACGCGCGCCTGGCCAGGTGCTGGCGGCGGTAAATCTTCGCGATGCCGTGAACCGAGGCGATGCCTTCGCGAGCCAACTCATCATTTTCCGCGCTCTGTCGGACGGTAGTGCAGAGACCGAGGCCATGTTGGCGGGGATAGCCGGGCATGCCGAGATCGGCATTCCCTCGACACGCGCACTCGGAGAAAGTTTCGATGACCTCGCGCAACAGCTTTACGCCACTCAACAGCGGGGCTCTCCCTCCGACACGCTTCCGGCCGCCGTATCTGAAACCGTAGCGCAGGTTACCGCCACCGCGATGCGTCTGCGCCGCTTGCTTGAGGGGCCATCAGGAGCAGCCGAGGGCGATCCGATGCGCCTTGCACGCGCCGAAGACAGCCTCCGACGCGCTGACCTAGCTGCGGTCGTAACTGAGCTTGAGGGACTGGAAGATGCCGAATTGAAGGCCTTGGCTCAGCCATGGCTGGTTCAGGCCAAAGCACGGGTCGCCGCCGTCGAAACAACAACGGAATTAAACGCCTTCATCGTCGCCCAAGCGGCCATGATTACGCCGAAGTAAAACGAAAGACGGCCGCCTTGATGGCGGCCGCCGAAGTGAAACGAAAAAGGGCCGCCTTAATGGCGGCCCTTGAGCGTAACGGATGAGGGTCTAGATTTAGCGCGAGTAGAACTCGACCACGAGGTTCGGTTCCATTTGCACCGGATATGGCACATCCTCAAGCTTCGGCGCGCGCACGAAGGTGCCCTTCATCTTGTTGTAGTCGACATCGATGTAATCCGGCAGATCGCGCTCGCTCGAGCTGATCGCCTCGATCACCATCGGGATTTGCCGAGACTTTTCACGCACCTCAACAACATCACCATCACGAACCATATAGGACGGGATATTGACCCGACGGCCATTGACCGTGACATGGCCGTGGTTGACGAATTGGCGGGCGGCAAAAACAGTCGGCACGAACCGCATGCGGTAGACCACCGCGTCGAGCCTGCACTCCAGGATCGTAACCAGATTCTCACCAGTGTCACCCTTGCGTCGGACAGCCTCGTGATAATATTTGCGGAACTGCTTCTCGCCGATGTTGCCGTAGTAGCCTTTGAGTTTCTGCTTGGCCGAAAGCTGCACGCCGAAGTCTGATGGCTTGCGGCGGCGCTGGCCGTGTTGGCCTGGGGCGTAATCACGGTTATTCAGTGGCGATTTCGGCCGCCCCCAAAGATTAACACCAAGACGTCTGTCAATCTTATGCTTGGAATTCAGTCGCTTACCCATAGATATTTCCTCATTATTTTTTGTATTGTCCCGATTAGGCCTCCCGAAGTTTAGGGAAACCGGGGATGTCGACCGCTTGCACGCGACACCCCACGTTCTCGGAAATGCGGCCGGGACTATAGGGTCCCAGTCGGTGAAGTCAAGAAATCTGGCATTAATCACGCGACCGACTTGCTGCACCTTGCGAGCCGTGTCATCACCCAACGCATCTTGTATACGTGCCTTCCACCCATAGAACTTCGGAGCGACAAATGGACTGGATCACCGACCCCGCCATCTGGGCCAGCCTTTTAACATTGATCGCGCTGGAAGTGGTCCTCGGCATCGACAATGTGGTCTTCATGTCGATCATTGCCGGACGCCTGCCGGTGCACCAGCAACCGGCAGCTCGTCGGATCGGGATCGTCGCGGCCCTCGGCCTGCGCATCGTGTTCTTGTCGGCCATTGCCTGGATCATGGGCCTGACCAAGCCAATTATAACGGTGATGGAACTGGGGATTTCCTGGCGCGATATTATCCTGCTCTCGGGTGGTGTATTTCTGATCTACAAGAGCACACGGGAAATTCACGACTCTGTAGAAGGCGAAGAAGAAGAGGAACATCGTTCAACGACCCCAAGCTTTGCGGCCGTCGTAGCCCAAATTGTTATTCTCGACCTGGTATTCTCAATCGACAGCGTCGTCACCGCCGTCGGCATGGCAGAGCACCTCTGGGTCATGATCACGGCCGTAACCGTCTCTATGCTGATCATGCTAATCGCAGCTGGCACGATCGCCGATTTCATCCAGCGCCACCCGACGACGAAGATGCTGGCGTTGAGCTTTCTGATGCTGATCGGTGCGTCACTGGTGGCGGATGGTCTGCACGTGCATATTCCGCGCGGGTACATCTATTTCGCCGTCGTGTTCTCGGCGGCGGTCGAAGTGCTGAATCTCGTGGCCAAGCGGCGGCGACGGAGTTGGTAAAATTCCGGCATCGGGCGGAGGTGTTAAGGATTGGTTCATATCGTTTGTATATGAATTCTACTTAATCCTGTGCGCACAGTTGGCTAGATTCGTGAGTACGAACATAACCCAGCTAGAGCTCGGTATGGTCTGGAAACAACGAACATGCCTACTGATTTGACCGATCCGCAAACCCGCATCACCGAACTCGAAACGGCTTTGACTGCGGCCAAGGCCGAGCTATCCGAAAGCTCCCTCGACCGTGAACGCATCCAGTATCTTAGCGAAGAAGCATCTTTATGGGTTTGGGAAACGGATGCGGATTTACGGTTCAAGTACATCTCTAGAAGCCGAACTATCAGCAGCCTTGATCACAAATTTTTGCTCAACAAGAAACGTGAAGATGTTGTCACCGTTGATGAGCTCAAATCACCTCACTGGCAAGCACATCTGGCAGATCTTCGAGCCCGGCGCCCAGTAAATGATTTCACCTATGAGATCACGGCGCCTGATGGAACCAAGCTGGTCGTCCGTATCAATGGCGCTCCGATCTTCGACAAAAACGACACGTTCATGGGCTATCGCGGTACCGGGCAAGACGTCACGGAAAGGGTGCGGTTCGAGCAAACGTTCGACCAACTCGTAACCACCTTTGAATCCATCGACCAGCGCATTGCCATCCTCGACCGACATGACCGCTTCGTCCTCACCAATCGGTCCTACCGGGACCTAAATAGAGGTGTCTTGGAGAGCATCCAACCCGGGCAACGCTTTGAAGATCACCTGCGTGCCGTGGCACGGGAAGGTCTGACACCAGATGCAGTCGGGCGAGAGGAAGACTGGGTTCGAAAACGCCTAGCCTGGCATCGCAATCCGAGCGGCCCAATCAGACAAGGTCGCCGGGGCGGAGAGTGGCTCCTAATTTATGAGCAACAGTTGGATAATGGCGGCAACGTCATCCTCATAAACGACATCACCGCTCTCAAACTCGCCGAAATGCAATTGCGGGAAAGCGAGGAACGATTTCGCGATTACAGTGAGATCGGGTCCGATTTGTTCTGGGAGACCGATGCGAAACACCGTTTCACGGCCGTGACCGGTAGATACGTGGATATCATCGGCATACCGTCCGACACTTTTATTGGCAAAACCCGAGAAGACCTGGGCATTGGGGTCAACGAAGAGGGAATTCCATGGCATTTGACTGATCCAGTCAAACAGCGACGGCCAGTCCGCAATGTTGTCCTGCCAACGATCAAACCGGATGGCGAAATGACTTGGAACATAGTCAACGCCAAACCGATATTCGATTCAGATGGTGAATTCCAAGGTTACCGTGGGACCGGTCGCGACATCACGGCTCAAAAACAGGCTGAGATGTCGCTTGCACAAGCCAAGGAAGAGGCAGAGTCGGCAAACAGAGCCAAATCCGAATTCCTGTCATCGATGAGCCACGAATTGCGCACGCCCTTAAACGCAGTGCTCGGCTTTTCGCAAGTTTTGCAAGCAGGCATTTATGAGCCTCTCAATGACAAACAGCGCGATGCCGTGGAGCAGATTCAACGTGCCGGTGACCATTTGTTCCGGCTGATCGAAGATGTCCTCGATTTGTCGGGTATCGAGAGCGGTCGCGTCTCGGTATCGCTTGAAGATGTGAATCCCACCGAGATCTTCACGGAGATCAAATCCCTTCTGGTCTCCATGGCGGAACGGTTCGAAATCTCTCTGACCCTTCGCCACACTGGTAAGGCCGGGGAAACTCTTCCAGCAATTCGCGTCGACCGGACCCGTATACGCCAAGTCTTGTTGAACCTGGCGAGCAACGCCATCAAGTACAACCACAAGGGTGGCTTGGTCGTGCTGGTAGCGCAGCAACTACCCGATGGTTTCCTCCGGATCACGATATCGGATGACGGTGCCGGCATCCCAGAATGGAAACACGACAAGTTGTTCGAACCGTTCAACCGGCTGGGCGCCGAAGCCAGCCCGATTGAAGGAACCGGCATCGGATTATCGATCGCCAAAACATTGGTCGAAATGATGGGGGGCCGCATCGACTTTGAGAGCTCGGAGGGTGCTGGATCATGCTTCTGGGTGGATCTGCCGATGAGCTCTACCAGTTCGCAGGCAACACTGGACGAGGGTATTGCCAGCAGCCCTACCTCGGAAAAAACCGTTCTGTGTATCGAAGACGAACCGATGAATCTGGAATTGATGGATCGAATCCTCAATCACCTACCCGACGTGGCAACCATCTCTGCTCATACCGGAAACTTGGGAATAGAGCTCGCATTGGCGCAGCGCCCGGACCTCGTCTTTGTGAATGTCGATATACCCAGCGTTGCCGAATCCGACTTTTTGCTGAAATTTAAGAGTTACGAGACCTTGGAGGCCATACCCTTAATCGCGATATCATCTCCAGCTAGCGCAGAGGAAAATCAACGTGGCCCAATTGATGGCTTCGATGATTACCTCCCAAAGCCGGTCGACATCAATCAGGTCCTAGAAATCACCACCAAAGCACTGGCGCTTTGAACTCTCAACCGTCATCGGATTGATGCTTCAGCAAGGCTGTTACCACTCCATGTAGCGTGCGCAATTCCTGATCCGAAAGCTCCGCCCGAGTGAAGACATTGCGAATATTCTTGCTGATCGTTGGCGCCAGTTCCGGCGGAAATAGAAACCCTGCGGCATCCAATTCTTTATCCAACCGATCAAGAAAATACTCGCGCGCTTCGATGCTCGGTGCTGGCGATTGGGTGACGGTCCGCATGGTCGGCATCTCGACCCCGAGTTGGTACCACTCATAGGCAACAAGCAGAACCGCCTGCGACAAATTCAGAGAAGAGAATTCTGGGTTGAGCGGCACATGTATGATGCCGTCAGCCAAGATCACGTCCTCGTTGACCAAACCAGACCGTTCGGGTCCGAAGATCACACCGGTTTTCCGGTCCGGGGCATGGCGTAGCTTGAGCGCGATGGCACTTCCCTTGGGTGTGTAGGCGCGTTTGCTCATGTCGCGCTCACGCGCGGTTGCCGCCATCACGAAATTCAAGTCGGCAACAGCCTCTCGCGTGGTCTCAAACAACTGTGCCTTTTCCAACACTAAAGTGGCTCCCGATGCCATGGGCTCAGCATCCGGATTGGGCCAACCATCGCGCGGCGCCACCAATCTCAGGTCATCCAAACCATTGTTCAACATGGCGCGTGCCACAGAGCCAATATTGTCAGCGAGTTGCGGCTCTACCAGGATGATTGCTGGCCCGGGTTGCACGCCACCAGCACCTTTATTTTCACCGATCGACTCGTCGCTCTCTGCCATCGTCTCTACTCTTTTCCAGCCGGTGCGATCCCGTCACGAATCAATTTGTAGGTCATGCTGTCAGACAGCGCCCGGATCGAAGCATCAATGATATTGGCCGAGACGCCAACTGTCCGCCATACAGCACCGGTATCATCGCCGCTCTCAATCATTACCCGTGTCACCGCGTCAGTGCCGTCACTGTTGTCCGGGGGTGGCAAAATCCGGACTTTGTAATCCAGCAACCGCACCTGATCGAGGGTTGGATACGCGCGGGTCAGCGCTTTGCGGATCGCGAGATCAAGCGAATTGACCGGACCATTGCCGACCGCCACTTCATGCAGACTTTCATTGGCGATGGTAATGGTGGCGGCCGCTTCGGATTCGATCACAAGCGAGCCCCGCGCATTGAAGCGGCGTTCATCCATCACACGGAAGCGCTCGATTTCGAAATAGTCGGGCACACCATCGAGAAACCGTCGAGCCAACAACTCAAAGCTGGCCTCGGCGCTGTCGAAAGAATAGCCAGCGAACTCCTTCTCCTTTACGTCCTCGACCAGATTCTGAATTTTGGGGTTCTTGGGATCGATATCGAGGCCGATCTCACCAAACCTTGCCAGAATGTTCGAGCGGCCGGCCTGATCCGAAACCAGGATGTGGCGTTGGTTTCCGACAGACGCGGGGTCAATATGCTCATAAGAACGTGGATCTTTCTGCACTGCGGATACATGAAGTCCGCCCTTATGCGCGAAAGCGGCGTCACCGACGTAAGCCCGGTGCGGATCCGGCGCCCGATTGAGCCTCTCATCCAACATGCGAGAAAGCTTGGTCAGCCGCTTTAAACCAGCTTTATCGACGCTGGTTTCATATCCCATCTTAAGCATCAGTGACGGCAGGATCGAAACCAGATTGGCGTTGCCGCAGCGCTCTCCCAAGCCATTGATCGTGCCCTGAACCTGGCGCGCACCGGCTCGCACAGCCGCAAGACTGCCGGCAACCGCATTCTCGGTGTCATTGTGACAATGAATACCGATGTGGTCTCCGGGAATATGGGCTGTCACGGCGCCAACGATCGCTTCGATCTCATGCGGCAAGGCGCCGCCATTGGTATCGCAAAGCACGACCCAACGCGCGCCAGCCTCAAAAGCGGCGATGGCGCAAGAGAGTGCGTATTCGGGATTGGCCTTGTAGCCATCGAAGAAATGCTCACAGTCGAAGATCGGTTCCAGTCCGCGTCCCTTCGTGTGGGTAATGCTGTCGGAGATCATCTGGACGTTTTCGTCTCGCGGGATCTCCAACGCCACATCGACATGGAAATCCCAAGTCTTCCCAACCAGGGTCGCCGCATCGACTGGGGCGCCGAGAACAGCGGCCAGTCCCGGGTCATTTTCGACGCTCCGGCCAGGCCGCCGGGTCATGCCGAATGCGGCCAGCTTGGCATGGCTGAGGTTTGGCGGATCGGCGAAAAAGCGATCGTCGGTCGGATTGGCACCCGGCCATCCGCCCTCGACATAGTCAATACCAATCTCGTCCAGCGCACGGGCGAAGGCCGCTTTATCCGCGACCGAAAAATCGACGCCACGGGTCTGCTGACCATCGCGCAGCGTGGTATCGTAGAGATAGACTCTATTGTCATTCGCTGTCATGGCGTGCCCCTCGCCGCTTTAGGCCGGAGTTCTAGTGGAGCCGGTGGGAAAAGCAAGCATCAGAGAAAAGAGAGACCCGAATGAGCCGCCAGATACTGATGATCAACCCGAATGTGACCGAGGCGATTACCGACGTGATGGCCGTCGAGGCCCGGCGAGTGGCCGGCCCCGAGACAACCATTCACGCCGTCACTGCGGAATTTGGCACTCTCTATATCGAAAATCGGGTCGAGGCGGCGATCGCCGGACATGCGGTTGTCGACAGTCTCGCCAAGAACGGAGCCGGCATGGACGCGGCCATCGTCTCTGCGTTTGGTGATCCGGGCTTGGGAGCTGCAAAGGAGCTGATGGATATCCCCGTCATCGGAATTTCCGAGGCGGCTTTCCTGACCGCCCGCTTGCTCGGGCGACGATACGCCATTGTCTGCCTGACCGAGCGGCTGGGTGTCTGGTACCGCGAATGCGCCGAGCATCACGGCCTCGCCGACCAGCTTGCATCTGTCCGCCCGCTCAAGGTCGGGCCCCAGGACATCACCCGCGCCAAGGAAGAGGTCGCGGAGAAGCTCCTGGCAGAAGTGGAATTGGCGGTTGCGGAGGATGGGGCGGAGGTTGTCATCATGGGCGGCGGTCCAATCGCCGGGCTGGCCAAAGACCTAGCCGACCGCATCCCGGTACCGGTCCTGGACGGGGTCACTTGTGCTATCCGTCTCGCCGAGGCGATGGTCGACTTGGCGCCGCGCCCGCCAATCAAAGGAAGCTTTGCCCGCCCGCCGGCCAAGCCGTCGAAAGGCCTGTCCGAGGCCTTGGCAGCTATGATAGAGCATCGCGATCCGTGACCGTTCCGTATTCCTAAGGAGAGACCCTCACATGAAGATCCAGGGCAAGCCCTATCGCACCATCTGGCTCGCCGATAACGGCGAGGATGTGGAGATCATCGACCAGACGAAACTGCCGCACGAGTTCGTCACGGTGACCTTGAAAACCTTGGATGATGCGGCGCATGCCATCAGCGCCATGCTGGTGCGCGGCGCGCCGTTGATTGGAGCCACAACTGCATACGGCTTATATCTGGCAATGCGAGAGGATGCGTCCGACGCGGCGCTCCAGAACGCCCACGACGTGCTCTACGCCACCCGGCCGACAGCCGTAAACTTGCGCTGGGCGTTGGAGGTTGGACAGGCGCGGCTATCACCACTGCCAGAGACCGAACGCGCCGCAGCCGCCAAGGCCCTGGCCGCTGAAATCTGCGACGAGGATGTCGCGATTTGCCGCGGCATTGGCGAGGCTGGGGTCAAGCTGATAGAGGCGGTCGCCGCGAAGAAAGCCCCTGGCGAGGTCGTCAATGTGTTGACCCACTGCAA
>JABIRP010000399.1 GCA_018699735.1 Rhodospirillaceae bacterium
GGTAGTCGATCGTCCCGCCGAGCGACATTATTGCCTGGCCGATGTGGATGAGTTCGCAGGCGCCATCACCAATGATATGGACCCCCAACAGTTTGCGTGTGTCCGGATCGAATAACAGCTTCAGCAATCCCGCTTGATCGCCGACAATTTGGCCGCGAGCAATCTCCTTGTACGCGGCACGCCCAACTTCGTATGGCATTCCTGCCTCAGTCAATTCCTGTTCGCTGCGGCCGACCACGGAGATCTCAGGGATCGTATAGATGCCATAGGGCAGCAGGTCCGGGAAACTGCGGGCCTCGACACCGAAAGCATGGCAACTCGCGAGCCGACCTTGTTCCATTGAAGTCGAGGCGAGGCTTGGAAAGCCGATTATGTCGCCAACAGCATAAATATGCTCGACCTCGGTCTGGTAGCTCGGGTTGACGGCGATACGGCCGCGATCATCTGCGGCAAGGCCTGCCGCCGCCAAGTTTAGGTTCTCCGTCGCCCCGGTACGCCCGATGGAGTACAGCGCTGCCTCGGTAACGATATTCTTACCGCTCTTCAACCCGATATGAACTCTCCGGCCTTGATCGCCGTCAACTAACTCAATTCCACTGACCTCCTCGCCCAACCGCAATGTAACGCGTTCCTGACGCATGTGGTGGACCAGAGTATCGATGATTTCGTCATCGACGAACGGCAATAACCGGCTGCGCATGTCGACTACTGTGACCCGCACGCCAAGCGTCGCAAAGATCGTCGCGTATTCAATGCCGATAACGCCGGCACCGACCACAGTGAAACTTTTCGGCAATGCGTCCAGATCGAGAATGTCGTCACTGGTAAAAATGTGTTTGCCGTCGAAGGTAACATTTGCGTCGCGGGTTGTTGTCGTACCGACAGCGATGATCACTTTATCGGCGCTAACCTCCGTAGTCGGGCCGCCGTTCGACGGGGTCAATGACAGACGATGCGGATCGATAAACGCCGCTTTGGCCTCAATCATTTCAATATCGTTGCGCTGCAATTGGTGGCGCGCGACGTCATTTCCAATTTGCATCACGTGGTCGGCACGACCCAGAAGGTCGGCCATGGTGACCTCCTGCTTCACCTTGTAGGACGCACCATAAATGCTGCGTTCGTGATAGCCGGAAAAGTGCATGGTCGCAGCGCGTAGCGTTTTCGACGGGATCGTGCCGGTATTGATACAAACACCACCGACCACAGCTTGGCTTTCAGCGATTGCCACCCGTTTGCCAAGCTTCGCCGCTTGCACTGCCGCACGTTGGCCTGCGGGGCCGGAGCCAACGACCATCAGATCGTAGTCGTGATTATTCATCATTCTCTCACGTCAAAATCTACACGGGTAGGTGGCTTGATTTGTCCAAGACTATTGGATTTTGACAAAGTGTTGTCTAGGGGAATCGAATGCCTTGAAGTCCACATTGAGGGTATACCACGTATCGCGACGACGCCACGCCGCTTGCTCTGGGCGATATATATCGGCAAACATATCGCTTAAAGACATTAGAGGCTGGCCGTCATGACCAATACTCGCCGCGCTATGTTTTCGACGCTTGTGATTATTCCCCTGCTCTCGGCTCTGCCGGCCGGTGCCGGAGAGGCCATTACCATATTTGCAGCAGCCAGCACCCGTGAGGCCGTAAGTGATGCGGCCGCCGCTTTCTCGAAACGAACAGAGATACCAATCATTCCAGTATTCGCTGCAACGTCTTTGCTCGCCCGGCAAATCCTGGATGGCGCGCCGGCGGATATCTTCGTTTCAGCCAATCGTGCCTGGAGCGAGCATTTGGTTGCCGCCGATATGATTTCGGCGACAAATCTTCGCGTCATCGCAGGCAACCGGTTGGTGCTTGCGAGCGGAGATCCCCACCCAAAGCCCATCACCGACCCGAAACACCTGCCGCAGCTGCTCGTCAGCGAGCGATTGGCTATGGCTGACCCGAATTCAGTGCCGGCGGGCATATACGCCCGCGAGGCGCTAACCGGGCTGGGAATATGGCAAGCTTTGGCCGACCGCCTGGCGCCCACCGCCGATGTACGCCGCGCGATGACCCTTGCGCAACGCCGTGAGGTGCCATTTGCAATTCTTTACGGAAGCGACCTTTTTGCTGCCAAGGACCTGCATGAGATGCATTCATTCGCACCGAACCTGCATTCACCGATCGTCTATCTGGCCGGGCTGGTCAATCGACCGGGCAGGAAGGCATCTGCTTCTGCCCTACTCGACTATCTGGCTTCGCCGGAAGGCAAGGCACACTTCATCGCCCAAGGCTTTACGGCGCCCGGCGAATGATTGAACTGACACCAATTGAGATCGAGGCGCTCTGGCTCAGCCTCAAGGTCGCTTTCTGGAGCGTTACAATCAGTTTGCCCTTCGGCATCGCCGCCGCCTACCTCCTCGCCCGCGCACGCTTTCCCGGCAAGTGGCTGGTCGATGGCGTGATCCATCTGCCGCTCGTGGTTCCGCCTGTCGTCGTCGGCTATTTGCTCCTGATTTCATTCGGCAAACGTGGACCGATCGGCGGCTGGCTCTACGACACCTTCGAGTTCACGCTGATCTTCACCTGGAAAGGGGCGGCCGTGGCGGCAGCGGTCATGGCCTTTCCGTTGATGGTGCGTGCGGTTCGCTTGTCGTTGGAGGCAATCGACCGGGGGCTGGAAGCCGCCGCCCGGACCCTCGGTGCGAGTGAATTTCGAGTGCTGTTCACCATCACCTTGCCACTTGCCGCCCCCGGCATCGTCACCGGCGCCGTGCTCGCCTTTGCTCGGTCTCTTGGCGAGTTCGGCGCCACCATCACCTTCGTCTCAAACATCCCTGGCGAAACCCAGACCCTACCGCTAGCACTCTACACCATGACCCAAGCCCCTGGCGGCGAGGCCCAGGCAGCGCGCCTGGCATTGATCTCTATCGCTATTGCCCTGCTCGCTCTGGCCGCTTCGGAATGGCTGGCGCGGCGCGTGCATCGCAAATTACGCGGTGAGGAGATGGCACAATGATCGAAGTTTCCGTTCACACCCGCCTTGGCCGCTTCGATCTTGGTGCCGAGTTTTCATCCGAGTCCGGCGGCGTTACGGCTATTTTCGGGCGCTCTGGCTCGGGCAAGACCTCATTGATCAATGCAATCGCCGGCCTTTTGCGTCCGACACGTGGGCGCATTGCGATTGGCGATACGGTCTTGTTCGATTCAAAAGCCGGCATAAATCTGCCGGTACGCGATCGCAGGCTTGGTTATGTTTTCCAGGACGGGCGCCTGTTTCCACATATGACCGTGCGCCGCAATTTGACCTACGGCGAGCGGCCCGGAAAAGCCTCTTTGGAACTCGGTGAGGTGGTCGAGCTTCTGGGCATTCGCCATCTGCTGACACGTCATCCGCATAACCTCTCAGGCGGTGAACGCCAGCGGGTCGCGATTGGCCGCGCCTTGCTCTCCTCGCCACGCGTGTTGCTGATGGACGAGCCACTAGCCTCGCTCGACAGTCCGCGGAGAGACGAGATACTTCCGTATCTGGCACGACTGCGCGAAATGCTCGATATCGCGATTATCTACGTCGGTCACGACATGGACGAAGTGGTGCGCCTCTCCGACACGCTGGTGCTGCTATCTGAAGGCAAGGTGGCCGCTGTTGGACCAGTCGAGGAAATCACCAGCCGGCTTGATTTGCATCCCCTAACCGGGCGCTATGAAGCAGGCTCGGTCTTGACCACCCGGGTCGCGGAACAAGACGAGGAATTCGGGCTCACTCACCTGGCCCTCAAACAAGGTGAATTGTTGGCACCGAAGATCGACCTGCCAAAGGGGTCTCCGGTACGCGTGCGTGTTCGGGCCAGAGACGTTGCGGTCGCGCGCGTGGCGCCGACTAAAACCAGCTTCTCCAACGCCCTACCCGCGACCTTGGCCGAGATCGGCGACAACGGCGGCCCGTATGTCGACCTGCGCCTGAAACTCGCCGGCGGCGAAGATCTACGCGCCCTCGTGACCCGACGCGCTTTCGTCGACATGGAGCTTGAACCCGGGGCCGAGATCATCGCGTTGATCAAAAGCACCGCTATCGGCCGTCGGTCATTCGGAATGTGAGACATCCACCACGCATCGCATTAGTATGCCGCCCCGAGCGTTAGACAAAAATCAAAACCAAACCGGGAGCACCACATATGTCCGAGACCATAACCCTGACCGCGAGCGACGGTCATAGCCTGGATGCCTACCTCGCCCAGCCCAGTGGAAAGCCGCGCGGTGGAATCGTCGTCGTGCAGGAGATTTTCGGTGCCAATTCGCACATGCGGAGCGTCGCCGATGGCTTCGCGGCTGATGGTTACCTCGCGATCGTACCAGCCTTGTTCGACCGGTTGGAGAAGGGCATCGAACTCGGATACGACGCCGATGATGTCGCCGCCGGCCGGGGATACAAGGACCAGGTCTCCTTCGACATGGCACTCGCCGATGTCGCCGCTGCTCAAGCGGCAGTCGCGTCGGCCGGCAAGGTCGGTGTGGTGGGCTATTGTTGGGGCGGTACCGTGACCTGGCTTTCCGCCTGCCGCATCGAAGGCTTCTCGGCTGCCTCCGGCTATTATGGTGGCGGCATCGGAAATCTGGCCACCGAACAGCCGAAATGCCCGACGATCATGCATTTCGGAGAAGAGGATCACGCCATCCCGCTGGACGAGGTTGGGCTTCTGCAGGCAGCCCATGCCGACATGCCGGTACACATTTATCCTGCTGGGCATGGCTTCAATTGCGAACAGCGTGGCAGCTATGAGCCCAATAGCGCCAAGATCGCCCGCGAGCGCACCTTGGAGCACTTCCGCGCGAATATTGGCTGACGACATGCTGAAATTTACGAAGCCGGCCCGAGTGGATTGCTCGGGCCGGCTTTATTTCGCCTAGGTCGTGGATTTGCAGTGAGGCTAGAACGGAATTTCGTCGTCGAGGTCGCTTGGGCCACCGACCGGGGGCTGGCCACCGCCGCCACTACTACTGCCACCTTGGCCGCCCTGGGAACCACCGCCCTGGGAACCACCGCCTGGGCCGCCACCATAGCCACCGCTTTGGTCGTAACCACCGTCGCTCTGGTCGTCGTAACCACCACCACCGCCGCCGCCACCACCTTCGCGGCCACCGAGCATGGTCAACTCACCGCGATAGCGCTGCAACACGACCTCGGTCGAATACTTGTCCTGGCCGGTTTGGTCGGTCCATTTGCGGGTTTGCAGCTGGCCCTCGATGTAAATCGTCGACCCTTTTCTCAGGTATTGCTCGGCGACCTTGATCAGGTTCTCGTTGAAAATCACAACGCGGTGCCATTCCGTGCGCTCGCGTCGCTCACCGCTGGTGCGGTCGCGCCACCGTTCCGAGGTGGCAAGCGACAGATTGCACACTTTGCCTCCATCCTGCATCGTCCGCACTTCCGGGTCGCGCCCCAGATTGCCGACCAAAATGACTTTATTAACGCTGCCTGCCATGATCCCGCCCCGCCTTCGTTCGCTTACCTCGCCCCACCCAGAACCATCTAGCGCCAGGGCACAATTTCA
>JABIRP010000052.1 GCA_018699735.1 Rhodospirillaceae bacterium
CCGATCCGAACGATCGGTGCCCGGCTTGGAAGCGTTAAGCGCATGCTCGGCCGCTTGCGGGGATCTGTCGCACGATCAGGCGGGGCGATGGCCTTCGCGCGGGAGATTGTGCGTTTGTTGCGTGCGGAAGGCTTGGGCGGGGTATTGCGTCGCGGTGCGAGCTGGCGCCATTCAGCCCCTGTCGTGCCAGGCGTGACCGCGCCGGAAGCGAGCGAAGAGCAGGCCTATGCCCGCTATATCGAGGTCATGGAACCGACACCAACGGATTTACTTGAGATGGCGAGGTCCGTGGCGACCCTGAAGTCCCACCCGGTCTTTTCCATCGTGGTTCCTGTCTATGATGTGGACGAGAAATGGCTTCGTGCATTCGTTGGCTCGGTTCGGGCGCAGGTTTACCCACATTGGGAGCTCTGCCTCGCCGATGATTGTTCAACTAAGCAATGGATCCGCCCGGCATTGGAAGAATTCGCCGCTTCAGATGAGCGGATCAAGGTCACCTTCCGCAAAGAGAACGGCCGCATCTCGGCGGCGACCAACACGGCTTTGGAACTGGCGACCGGTGAGTTCATTTGCCTGATGGACAATGACGACGAGATCGCACCGAATGCGCTTTACGAATTTGCCCGGTTGCTGAACGAGAAGCCCTCACTCGATATGATCTATAGCGACGAGGATAAATTGTCGCTCGATGGCGAAAGATATGAGCCGTTCTTCAAACCGGATTGGTCACCCGAAGCCCTTGAAGGTTGTATGTATACGGCGCACTTTGCCTGTTATAGAACCAAATTAGTGCGCAAAATCAAAGGCTTTCGGTCTGAGTGCGACGGCGCCCAGGACTATGATTTCGTGCTGCGATTTACGGAACTGACCGATCGGATCGCGCATATCCCGAAGGTGCTCTACCATTGGCGGGCTATTCCAGGCTCGACAGCGAAGAGCATGGAGGCGAAGGACTATGTACTCGATTCAGCCCTTCGAGCGCTAACTGAACGCGCCGAACGCATGTATGGCGGTGGCACGGCGACACTTGGCAAATATCACGGCAGTTTCGAGGTTCGTTGCGCCGTCAAGGGCAAGCCCTTGGTCTCGGTCGTCATTCCATCGGCCGGGCGGGACGCGACAATCCGAGGCAAGACTGTCGACCTGTTACCCAACGTGGTGCGCTCGATCCATGAGAAAAACACCTACAAAAAATTCGAGATCATAATCGTCGACAATGGCGACCTGCGGGCGGAAACAAAAAAGGCACTGGAACCCTATGATTGCCGCTTCGTCACCTTCACGGGTGAGTTCAATGTCGCTGAAAAAATGAACATGGGCGCGGCCATCGCCAAGGGTAAACACCTGTTGTTCATGAATGATGATATCGAGGTCCTCGCCGAGGACTGGATGGAGTGCATGCTGCAACTCAGTCAGCGTAAAGGGGTGGGCGCGGTCGGTGGCAAACTGTTCTTCGAAAATGGGACCCTGCAACATGTAGGCGTCGGCTTTTGCCGCGGGTTGCCGGATCACATCAATCGCGAATTGCCCGGCGAGAGTCCTGGGCATTTCTTCTCGAACGTCGCCAACCGGAACTATACCGCCGTCACCGGAGCCGTTTTGATGATGAAACGTGCGGTATTCGAGGATGTCGGTGGTTTCGACGAACGCTTCCGTATCAATTACAATGACGTCGATTTATGCGCCAAAGTTCGGGAGGCGGGTTTGCGTGTTGTGTTTGCGGCCGGCGCCGAACTGCATCATTTCGAGAGTATCTCACGGGCCCGCACGGTAGCGGCTGACGAGATTGCCCTATTCCTGGAAAAGTGGGGTAAATACGCCGAATATGATCCGTACTACAGTAGCAATTTCGCAAGCCAACCACCTGTATTCCAGTTGCGGCATGACTGGGTGAAACCGTCCGAAACCGAGAGACGATAAAGCAATGAAAACTGTAATATTGGCCGGTGGGTTGGGAACCCGCATCAGCGAGGAGACGAGCGTTCGACCGAAGCCGATGATCGAGGTCGGCGGCCGACCGATCCTCTGGCACATCATGAAGATGTACTCGGCTCACGGCGTCAACGAGTTCATCATCTGCCTCGGATACAAGGGTTATGTGATCAAGGAGTATTTCGCCAACTACTTCCTCCACATGTCGGATGTCACCTTTGACATGAGCAGCAATGAGATGGAAGTGCACCACCGCAAGAGCGAGCCCTGGCGCGTCACTTTGGTCGACACGGGCGACGCTTCGATGACCGGTGGCCGATTAAAACGAGTTCGTGACTACCTCGATCCGGACGAACCATTCTGTTTTACCTATGGCGATGGCGTCTCGGACATCGATATTGCAGGCGAAATCGCGTTTCACCGCGGGCACGGCAAGCTGGCGACGATTTGTGCGGTGCAACCGCCGGGCCGGTTCGGCGCGTTGATGCGGGACGGCGACTTGGTTCGAGGTTTTCAGGAAAAGCCGCCCGGGGACGGTGCCTGGATTAACGGTGGGTTCTTCGTGTTGCAACCGGATGTTCTAAACTACATCGCCGGTGACGATACGACCTGGGAGGCGCAACCACTGGAGACCCTGGCGAACGAGGGCGAGTTGAAAGCTTGGGACCATTCCGGGTTCTGGCAACCAATGGACACGATGCGCGACAAGACGCATCTAGAAGACCTCTGGCAAAGCGGCCAGGCACCCTGGACAAGCCTTTGGGCAAACGAGGAATGAGCCAATTCCCGAGACAGTTTTCCGGGGCATATCAAGGTCGCAAGGTCTTGCTGACCGGTCACACAGGGTTCAAGGGGAGTTGGCTGGCCCTGTGGCTGGATAGTCTTGGTGCCGACGTAACAGCATTGGCCTTGCCGCCGGAAACAACTCCGAACCACTGGGATTTGCTGGGTCTCGATCTCACCGGACATGATCAGGATATCCGGGATGCCTCCGGCGTTTCGAGGATCGTTGCTGAAGCGGCACCGGACATCGTTTTTCACCTCGCGGCCCAACCACTGGTGCGCCGATCCTATCGCGATCCTCTGGAAACTTGGTCGACCAATGTCATGGGCACCGCCAACGTGCTTGAGGCCTGCCGCGCGGCACCGTCGGTGCGCGCCATCGTCTCGGTCACGACGGACAAGTGCTATCAGAATCAAGAGTGGGTCTGGGGCTACCGCGAGAACGACCGGCTCGGCGGCCATGACCCCTACAGTGCCTCCAAGGCAGCCGCGGAATTGGTTTCGCAAAGCTACCGCTCGGCGTTTTTCGCGGCCGATGATGGCCCATTGCTCGCCACCGCGCGCGCGGGAAATGTGATTGGCGGCGGCGATTGGTCCGAAGACCGATTGATACCGGATCTGGTGCGCGCAATGGCGACCGGCGAAGACCTCGAGGTTCGATCACCCAACGCCACGCGACCTTGGCAGCATGTCCTTGAATCCCTGTCTGGCTACCTGTTGCTTGGCCAAAGGCTGCTGGATGGCGACAAGGCAACCGCTGAGGCGTGGAATTTCGGGCCCGACAGTGACGGTAATCGCACAGTCGAGACCGTGCTCACCACCATTCGCGACAATTGGCCCGAGGTTCATTGGTCCCAGTCCGCTGGCGAGCATCCGCATGAAGCGGGTCTCCTACAACTCGACTGCACCAAGGCGCGCCAGGAACTGGGCTGGCGGCCGGTCTGGTCGTTCGAGGAGGGTGTGGCTGCCACGGCGCAGTGGTACAGAGCGTGGCTCGAAGATGAATGCTTAACGAGCCGCGATCAACTCGCTCGCTTTGTTGCAGAGGCTGCCGCCAAGGGGCTCGTTTGGGCTGGAGATGCGGCGTGAAACTCTCTGAAACTCCGATTTCCGGGCTCATGATCGCTAAGACAGACGTTTTTTCCGACCATCGCG
>JABIRP010000400.1 GCA_018699735.1 Rhodospirillaceae bacterium
CGGTACCGGCCAGGAGATGGTTCCCATCCTTAGCGTCGACGGAAAATCCATGGGAGATGGGGCCGGCGCCGGCGCGCCTGGCAAGGTCACGCGACAGCTACAGAAGCGCTACGACGACGTCATTCGCGGCCGCGATGAGCGTTACGCCCATTGGCTGACGCCGGTATACGGGTAAGCTCACCGAAACCCTTCATCGAGAGTATAAAAGTATGAACCCCATTCGTATCGGCCTGATTTGGCGGCGGATCGACGGTATCGTGGACTTGGTTGCCGAGACGTTTCTGCGGGCCGCGTTCTCGGTTGTGGTGCGCGACAACTATGACATGGCTTTCAGCCTGTTTGATTCTCGCGGCCAACAGATTACTCAATCCAAACGCAGCATCCCGAGCTTTATCGGTACCTTGCCGCGTACTCTTGCGGTGGTCTTGGATAAGATTCCGCGCGATCAGCTCAATCCCGGCGACACGATAATCACCAATGATTCCTGGATCGGCACCGGTCATCTGAACGACATATCGATGGTGCATCCGATTTTTATGGGTGACCGTATCGTCGCCTTCGCTGCCAGTACCGCCCATACGGTTGATATTGGTGGTGCCCCCTCGCCGATGGCGCTTGATCGGTTCGAGGAAGGGCTCTGTATACCGATCTGCAAAATTGTGGAACGCGGTGTCGAGAATTCGGTCGTCATCGATTTTCTGCGCGAGAACCTACGTCAGCCGGACGAGACACTCGGCGATATCCGGGCCCAATTCGCGGCCTATAACGATTGCACCGAGAAACTGATGGGGCTGTTGGCTGATGAAGGATTGGAAGATCTGGATGCAATCGCCGACGAAATCGTCATGCGCTCAGAAGCCAGCATGCGAAGCGCCATCGCGGCCCTGCCCGACGGCGTCTATGAGGATGGGTTCGATACCGACGGTTTCGAAGAGCCACTGCACATTCAGTGTGCGGTAACGATCAAGGGCGATGAGCTGATCGTCGATTTCGCGGGCACATCGCCGGAGGTTCCGTGGGCCGTCAATGTCGTGCTCAACTACACCCAGGCCTACGCCCGATATGCGGTGAAGTGCGTGCTTGATCCCGAAGCCCCGAACAATGCCGGCTCATTGCGACCGATCGATGTACGGGCCCCGGAAGGCTGCCTGCTGAATGCCCGGCCGCCAGCCCCGGTTTGGGGGCGCCATCTGTCCGGTCACTATGTGCCGCCGGCCGTTCTGGGCGCACTGGCGCCCTTGATCCCTGATCGCATCGTCGCGGAATCCGGCTCACCGCTTTGGAACGTCTACTTCAGCGGCAAGCGACCGGGTCGCGATGACAGTTTCGTCAAAATGTTCTTTATGAACGGTGGCCACGGCGCCCGATCGATCGGCGATGGTCCCGGCTGCCTCAGTTTCCCGAGCAACGTATCGAATGAACCGATTGAGGTGTTCGAAAATCAGGTGCCAATGCTGGTGACCGAGAAGGCTCTTGTGCCCGATACCGGCGGTGCTGGTAAATTCAGGGGCGGCAGCGCTCAACGGATCGGGTTTCGCTCTCTCGCTGATAGTGCAATTTCGATGGCGATCAAACACGAACGGATCCGGTTTCCTCCGCGAGGACTGCTTGGTGGAATGGCTGGCAGCCCAGGCCGAGATCTGGTCAACGGCGAGCAGATCCAACCGAAATCTCGGACCATGTTGGCTCCCGGAGATGAAATCGTGTTCCAGACTCCAGGTGGCGGCGGGTTACATCCGCCGGGTGAGCGCTCCCAAGACATGATCCAGGCGGATCTCGAGAGCGGGCTTGTAACACGAGAAAAGGCGATAGAGGCATATGGCGATGTCGATTGAAACCAGTGGCCCCGCCTGGAGGATTGGCGTCGATATTGGCGGTACTTTCACCGATGTTGTGCTGTGGCGAGATGGTGCCAGCACGCTTCGTCGCGAGAAACTTTTAACCACGCCCGAAGATCCATCGCTCGCGGTGATTGAAGGCGTACAGCGGGCACTCGACAATGAAGGCGTGGCACCCGCAGATCTTGCCTCGGTGATCCACGGCACCACGTTGGTCGCAAATGCGCTGATCGAACGACGTGGTGTTAAGACTGGCCTGATCACAACGAGTGGATTTCGCGACGTGCTCGAGATTGGCCGCGAGTGGCGTTATGATTTGTTCGATCTGAACATTGAAATGCCGACTCCACTTGTGCCGCGCGCGCTGCGGCAGGAGGCGGGTGGGCGTCTGACGGCGGACGGTTCGGAATTGACGCCGCTTGATGAAGATGAGGTTGCGGCCGCGGCTGAGGCGCTCTCTGTCGCTGAGGTTCAATCGGTCGCTGTTTCGTTGCTGCACTCCTATCGCAACCCGGCGCACGAGCGCCGGGTCGGCGAGATCGTGGCGCGGGTGATGCCGGATGCCAAGATCTCGCTTTCGTCCGACGTCAGCCCTGAACTTGGTGAGTACGAGCGGACATCGACTACGGTCGCCAACGCCTACGTCTTGCCGATCTTTGCGACCTATGTCGATCGCTTGGTTCGGGCTTTGGCCGGCATGGGTTATCGGCGCGATTTGCTTTTGGTTTTGTCCGACGGGCGGTGCATTCGTGCGGATGTTGCAATGCGCTACCCGATCCGACTTGTGCAGTCTGGCCCGGCGGCCGGCGCCGAGGCGGCCAGGCTCTTTGGTGAGCTTGCCGGTGAAAGCGAAATGTTGTGCTTTGACATGGGGGGCACAACGGCAAAAGCCTGCCTGATCCACGATGGAGAGCCCGAGCGCACCGCGCATTTCGAGGTTGCGCGCGAAACTCGCTTCGCCGAGGGCAGCGGATTGCCACTCCAGATCCCGGCCATTGATATGATCGAGATTGGTGCGGGTGGTGGCAGCATCGCCTCAATCGATGCCCGAGGCCTGGTACAGGTTGGCCCCAAAAGCGCCGGTGCCGACCCGGGACCCGCTTGTTATGGGCGCGGCAATGATCGACCAACGGTAACCGATTGTGACCTCATCCTGGGATATCTTGATGCTGGGTCTTTCCTTGCCGGCAAAATGGCGCTGGATGTTGCGGCGGCGGAGGCGGCTATACGTGTCCATCTGGCCGAGCCGCTTGGCATCTCTTTGGTCGAGGCCGCTTGGGGTGTGCATGAGACCGTGACCGCCAATATGGCGCAGGCGGCTTCGATCCATGCGATCGAGCGCGGCTTGGATGCGACCCGATTTGCCATGATGCCGATCGGGGGTGCCGGACCCGTGCACGCTTGTGACATGGCCACCAAGATGAACATAGATCGCCTGATTTGCCCGATTGGCGCTGGTGTCGCATCGGCCATTGGTATGCTGGCGGCGCCGGTGTCTTTCGAAGTTGCCCGGGCGGCACCGGTTCGTCTGGCAGAGCTGGACGTGGCGGCGGCGAAAACCATGCTTTCCGAGATGTCGGTCGAAACCGTCGGCCTGATCAGCGGGGCCGGCGTGGCGGAGGCCGACATCTCTTTTCGCGCCAGCGCAATGATGCGTTATGTCGGGCAGGGGTATGAAATTGAGGTCCCGGTTGAGAAAGACGGATTGTCCGAAGGCTCGCTCGCTGATGCCTTCGCGGTTGCCTATGGCGCTCGATATGGGCGAACCGAAGCGATGGCATCGGAGATTTTGTCCTGGCGTGTTGTCGGAACCGGCCCGCGTCTGCCGTTGGCCGATGCGATCGGCGGCACCGCGACCAAAACCAGCGGTACCCCGCCTCCGAACAGCCAGAGACCGGTCTATTTCGAAAGCGGCTTTGTCGATACCCCGGTGCATGCGAGACGAGATCTTCTGCCCGGCCATACGATCGCGGGTCCGGCGATTATCGAGGAAGACGAGTCGACCCTGGTTGTGCCACCGGATTTTGACGTATCAGTCGATGAAGCCCTGAACCTTATCGCTCTCAGAAAGCGGGCCACGTGACTTCGGGGGATCCTCGGTTCGTCGATTGGTTGGCTCGGGAACTCGCTGGGCTGGGCGCTCGCCATGCTTTCGGAGTGCCGGGCGGCGGCAACAGCTTGGATCTGTTGAAGGCCTTGCAGGGTGCTGGGATCCGCTCACTGATCACGGCCCGAGAAGACGCGGCGGTAATCATGGCAGGTGTGTCGGGCCGACTGACCGGTGCCCCGGGAGTTGCGTTCACGACCAAAGGGCCGGGACTTGCGTCTGCTGCCAACGGTCTTGCGTCGGCGGCACTCGACCGGATGCCAACTCTTCTGGTTTCCGAGGGTTTTGATCGCGAAGAGCTGACGTTTCTCAGCCATCAGGTTTTCGACCAGTCGGCTTTCGTCAATGGTTTGCTCGGCGACACGGCGACGATGACCCTTGACCCGAACCCCGCGACTGTCGGGCCAGCGATGCGCGAGATGATGCAGTGGCCGATGTCTCCACGCGTGTTGCTTGCCGATCCAGCCAAGATGACGGCTCCTGTCATCCCAATGTCGACAGAGGATGCGAGCGGCCGAGAAGACCATCTTGATGAAGAGGCATTGGACCGTGCGCGCGCGCTACTCAAGAGTGCCGACCGGCCGGTGGTGGTCGTGGGACTTGAAGCAACGACGCCAGAGTGCGCTGATGCGATCACCGCTTTGATCGAACTCCTCGGCGCTCCAGCGCTTTGCACCTATATGGCCAAGGGTGTGGTGGCAGACGACCATCCACTTTATGCCGGTATATTCACCGGTGGCGCGATTGAGCAGCCCTGCGTCGGCGCTGCGGATCTGATTGTTTTGATCGGGCTGGACCCGGTTGAACTGATCCGCAAACCTTGGCCCTATGAGGCATCGGTATTGGATATCTGCGCCAGCGCGCATGAGCCGCATTACATGACGCCGGACGTTCGCGTGGTTGGCAGGTTGGCACCGACGGTTTTCGCGCTTGCAGCAGGTGTTTCGGCGAGTAATTGGAAATCCTCGGAGGTGGCTGCTCATCGCGCGCATTTCATGTCCGGCATGACCATGAAATCAACTGACGGCCTGACGGCGGCGGATGTTGTGCGGATCGCTCAGGACGTGTTCGAGGCCAAACCGCGCCTGACCGTCGACGCTGGCGCGCATATGTTTTCAGCCTGCGCATTCTGGCCCTGCTCCGAGCCATTGGATTTGTTGATCTCTAACGGTCTGGCGACAATGGGGTTCGCACTTCCCGCAGCCCTTGCCGCAGCGCTTCATGATCCAGAGCGCGGTGCCGTCGCCATGACCGGCGATGGCGGCCTCATGATGTGCCTCGGCGAGCTCAAGACCGCAGCCGTTGCCGGTGCCAATCTTACGGTGATTGTGTTTAACGATGGACGGTTATCGCTCATCGACATCAAGCGGGAACAGCTCCAGATGGCCGAGCTCGGATTGAGTTGGGAGCCGCCGGACTTCGCGACGATCGCTCAAGGATTTTCCATGCAGGCTTGGATTGCGCAGGACTTGGCGGAATTGCGCAGCGCCTGCGAGGCTGCCGCCCAACACCAAGGCCCCTGCCTGATCGATGCGCGTATCGATCCGAGTGTATATCTGGAGCAGATGCGGAGCTTGCGGGGCTGAAGTCGAAAGGGTGTTGCATGATCTCGGAGCGTCGAAGTACTTCAGAAGACCTATCCGTCCCGACCATCGATTTCGAACCCTTTCTCCTGGGCGACCCAGCCGGAAAGCAACAGGTCGCGCGCGCTATTCGGGACGCTTGCGAGAATACTGGGTTCTTCTACCTCACCGGTCATGGCGTGCCGCAAGACAAGATCGACGCTGCCTTCGAGGCATCGCATCAGTTCTTCGCTCTGCCGCTTCAGGAGCGGATGAAAATCAAGCTCATTCCAGACAAGAATCGTGGCTATCAGCCGGTAGGCTCGCGCATGTATCCGGGCGAGGCCGATGCGCCTGACGCAAACGAGAGTTACAAATACCAGCACGAACTGTCAGCAGATGACCCGGATATCCAAGCCGGCAGCCGCGTGCATGCTGGCAATCTCTGGCCCACGGGCTTGCCGGGATTTCGTGAGACGCTGATTGGCTACTACGATTGCATGGAGGGTCTCAGCGATGCGTTGCTCCGTGCGTTCGCGCTGGCCCTCGATCTCGACGAGGGTTATTTCGCAGCGTTCTATCGAAAGCCACTGACGCAAATCAACTTGCTGCATTATCCGCCGCACCCCGCATCGGCCAAGGGCCGGCAGTTTGGATTGCGACCACATACCGACACGACGTCGTTCACAATTCTAGCGCCGGGCGATGTCGAGGGGTTGCAGGTCGAGTGCCACGGTCGTTGGATCGACCTGCCGCCGATCGAAGGGGCCTATGTGATCAATATCGGCGACATGATGGCACGCTGGACTAACGATCGTTTCGCTTCGACCAATCACCGCGTTATCAACCGTTCCGGCCAGGAGCGCTACTCGATCCCGTTCTTCGCCATCCCGGATTTCGACGCGGTCGTCGAGTGCTTGCCCAGTTGCCACGGCCCGGACAACCCGCCGAAATATCAGCCGCTCAAGGTCGGTGATTTCATGCTGAACAGCAATGCGACCGACTGGAGCGAGGATGGGCCGATCTCTTAGCGGGTTGCTGAAAAGCTTGATCCACTTGTCTCTTCCTCTCCATGCCCGCCAATGCACTCAACTGCCCAAGTTTTTGCTGATGGACCGATGCCGCCCGAGTTCCGATCGGAGGTCAATGAATCACCCTCCACCGTCATTCCCGCGAAGGCGGGAATCCAGCTCTTCGCCCGGCTGTTTGCCTGGATTCCCGCCTTCGCGGGAATGACGAGGAAGAGGCGGAGGCTGGCCGAACTCCGGAAGTTTTTATTCAGCAGCCGGCTGGCCGGAGCTAGTGAACCAAGATCAGGGTTTCGGGCCCCACGGCGCATTGAACATCAGCTTGTTATCTTGCGACAACAGCATCGGGCGGAGCTTTGCTGCGAAGGCCATAAAAGCGTCGTCGGCGAACACACGCTCCCAATGGGCGCGGCGGTCGGCATCATCGTCATAGCGCCAAAGATGGTTGAGCGTGTTCATCGCGCCGATATCGCCGGTGAAATACCCAACCAGCTTATCGGCATGCTTCTCCAACGCTGGCCAGCCCTCGTCGCGGTAAAGTGCCACGACATCGTTCATCTTGCCGACCACGACGGTATAGGTTCGCATCTCGTAAAGGGCCATTCCCGTTCTCCTGTTTTTTTGACGCGTCAGTTGAGCACGTCCGTTCGGGACTGGAAACGGTTGGCGAATATGGTAACCGTACTCACTGCACGTCCGACTTCCCCGCGACTAATCTTAAGAAGCCAATCTTAAGAAACCAATCTTAAGAAACCAAGAGCGAGCCCCAGGCTATGCGCGACCTGTTCAATACCAAGATCCGTATCGCGCTGCCGGCAATGTTGACGATCCAATCGTTCGGCACCATGTGCAGTTTCGCAGGCGCCATCGTCGCGGTTGAGGCGTCGGCGAGTTTTGGGGTCAAATCTTCGAATATCGGCCTGTTCACTGCGGTTCTATACATTGCAGGCATGCTTGTCGGTCTCAGTACAGGCAGCCTTCTTGCTCGATATGGCGTTATTCGAGTTTCTCAGTTCTCCTTGATGTCGGGGGCATTGGGTTTGGTGCTGGCGGGGTCTATCGCCTCCTGGCCGGTGGCTCTCGTGGCGGCGGTTTTGCTTGGGATCGGGACTGGTACACTCAACCCGGCGGGCTCGCGGATCCTGGCGCGTCATTCGCCACCGATCTGGCAGCCATTCGTGTTTTCGGTGAAGCAAACCGGAACGCCCATGGGCGGCATGTTGGCAGGGCTTCTGCTGCCGCCCCTGATGGCGCTCTACGATTGGCGTATAGCGTTGCTCATCCTTGCCATCATCCCCATCTTGACCCTTTTTGGACTTCAGACGGTCCGAAACCAGCTGGATGATGATCGCGATCCAAACGCGCCCATCAGTCTTTCCGGATTTGCCGACTCGCTGCGAGTGATCGTCACAAGCAAGCCCTTGATGACACTCGCTGTTGCCGGTTTCCTCTGCACCTTTACGCAAATGTCGCTTCTATCCTTCACGGTGATTTATCTGGTGGAGGCGCATGGTCAGTCCACCGAACTCGCCGGTGGTGTTTTTGCGATCATTCATGGCTCGGCAATCCCGGCCCGGATCGCCTGGGGGGCAATTGCCGGCCGTTTCATCAGCAGCTGGATTTTACTCGGTCTGATCGCTCTGCTCATGTCGGCCGGCATCTTCGCTTTGAGCGCTTTCAGTTCAGACTGGCCCTTCTGGGTCACCGCATTGGTTGCGATCCTGCTGGGTGTCAGCACGAACGGTGTCCTGGGGCTTATTCTGTCCGAGTTCGCGAGACTGGCGCCGCCGAACAAAGTCGGAGAGGCGGCCGGAGGCGGCCAGTTCTTTCTCTTTTTTGGGATCGTAAGCGGCCCGCCTGTTTTTGGCTCAATCGTCGAGTTCGGCGGTGGGTACGATATTGCTTTTTATACGATCGCAGCCGTCTCTTTTGCGGCTGGCGTATATCTATTGCTGACTGTCCAGCGTAGCCGTGTTTCCGTCGAGGTTAGAAGAACCGGCTGAGCCGGACAGTCAGAACGTCGTCGCGGCGCAGGCCATGCAGAACATCTGCACGATCGATACCGATGAACATCCGAGCCTCAACTGCCAACCTCCAATCCTGACCGAGGCGGCGCTCGGCCTCGACGGTGGCGAGTGTGGAGCCCTCCACCCGGTCGACGATCACGCCAGCCAGCAAAGAGGTGTCCTGCTCGTCATTTAGCGCCAGCCGGGCGCCAAGAAAGATATCATCCTGGAACGGCGTTCCGGGCGCGTCCGCGCTGTCGTCCCGGCCGTCGTAGAGATATTCGGCAAGCAGGCCCAAGTCGGCGTCGCTCTCAAAGATCTGAAAGAGCGTGTATTCCACGCCAGCGACTGAGGCGGGGAAGTATTGGCCGTGGCCGGCGCGCCCGATCGCCTCGAATTTCAAGAGCCAGGCATCCTTGGTGTACTGCAGGTCGAAGCCGGTCTGGTCGATCAAATCGTAATGCGGTACCAGCTCCGTTTCGCCCGATGAGACCCTGAAACGAGGTTCGCGACTAGTGCCGTGGAAGTGTGATAGCCCGATATCGAAGTCGCCGATCGAATGTGCCCAGCGTATCGCAAAATCGACATGATACGCCTCAGCGCCGGCGTCATAGGTTACGTCATCGGATATCGGCAAGGAGCCGCGCAGGCGCGCGTCGTCACCCGGAAATGTGCGCTCACGAAACCCAGGCAGAACGAACAGCGTCGTCGTGCCCCAATCCTTGTTTAGTGCCAA
>JABIRP010000401.1 GCA_018699735.1 Rhodospirillaceae bacterium
GATGTATTTCAGGGCACGGTCGAGATGGCCAATGCGATGCGGTTGGCCAAGGATGAATGGATGAATGGCCAGGCAGAGGACCCGAGGATGCTCCGCCCCCTCGATATAAAGCCGATCGAAAGCGTCCCGAACCATACGATCGAAATCCGCACCCTCGTATTGCTGGCGGTAGAGGATCGAGTCGTTCAAATCCATGGTGTAGGGGATGGTTATCAGCGGCGCGCCTGAGCGGGTGCGCATCGGGAAAGGCTGATCGTCATGATACCAGTCGCAGTAATACGTGATACCCGCCTCGGCAACGAGATCCGGGGTGTTTAGCGTAAAGGAGGCCGCCGGCGAGAACCAGCCGCGCAGATGCTTGCCAGTTAATTGGCGATAAAGATCGGCTGCCTCGGCGATCGCGGCGCGCTCTTCGTCTTCTTCATAGCCCCAATGGTACCGGCTGTTGTACATACCGTGAGACATATAAGCCCAATTTCGCGCTTCGCAGGCCTCGAAGATTTCCGGGTAATGCACGAAGTTAGAGATGTTGAGAGAGACCGTGCCCCGAATACCATGGGCGTCCATAACCTCGAACAACCGCCACATCCCGACCCGATTTCCGTAGTCGCGAATGCCGTAACCAAGCACGTCCGGATGCGGTGTGCGTGGCCATGGATCGCGCAGACGCGACGGTAGCGGCTGGTACTCGTAGTGTTCGATATTGGGCACCACCCAGAGCGCCACCCGGGCTCCGTTCGGCCAGGTGATTTTGGGCCGCTCGACAATCCCGGAATAGGGTGCTCTATCGGCGTTCTCAAAGGGAGCCGTAACCATCCGATACTCTTTCGTGGTTCCGAGACTAAGCGGAGAGCGCTTCGCCTCGAATGGTGATGCGATGCATGAGGCGCCGCTCGCCGTGATAGTCGTTCAGTGCTTTGTGCCAGGTCGCCCGGTTGTCCCAGAACGCGATCGAGCCGGGCTTCCATTGGAAACGGTAGGTGAACTCTTCCTGAGCCGCATGGGCGTAGAGGTAATCAAGCAGTGATTGGCTTTCTTCCACCGTCCAACCGGCGAAACCCGTCGTAAAGTCGGCGTTGACGTAGAGCGCCTTCTTGCCGCTGATCGGATGTCGGATGACGACAGGGTGCACCGAGTCTTGCACCGCCATATCGGCATTGCCGATCCGCCCCTCGTATTCCTTTGCCAGTTCAGGCGATTTCGGAATAGCGCCGAAGCGATGCCGCGTGGAGTGCTCAGCCGTCAAACCGTCGAGCGTTTTCTTAAGGCCGTCGGACAGGGCGTCATAGGCCTTGTACATGTTTGAGAAAATCGTATCACCGCCATGAGACGGCAACTCGCGCGCCACCAAGATCGACCCTAAGGCCGGCTCGATGTCGTAGGAATGATCGGTGTGCCAACGCTCGCCTACTGCCACTTTGTGGACCGGCTCTTTTCGCACCTCGGCAATTTTCGGATAATTCTCAACCGGTTTAAAAAACCGATTTATATCGATATCCCCGACCTCCTCGGCGAAAGCCAGATGCTGCTCGGGGCTAAGGGTCTGGTCGCGAAAAAAAAGCACGCCATGTTCACCCAGACCGGACAGCAGGTCCTGGGTGCCGGAGTTTCCAAGCGATGTCGAGAGATCAACATCTTCAACAAAGGCACCAACACCAGCGCCAGTTGGGCGAATTGATACGGATTGCTCTGTCATGAGGCACCTGTCTCAGTGTTGATGTTCCTGTCAGGAGGCAATGGGTTCAATCATCAGCGCCCGTGCGTGCTTTCGCCACCGTGTGCGGGTCATAGCTGCGACCGAGGTCGAGCATTTCCGGTGTCCCGATCAAGTGGTTGAACTGGGTAAAGTCCAGCATCCGATTGCGCGCCTGGTCGGTGGTACCGTGCTCCTTCAGGCCGACAAAATACTCTTGCAGCGCGAAAGCAACGGTCCGCCCGGTTCCACCCGGGAAAATCACAAAGGAGTACCCAAGGTCGGACAGCTCCGATGAGGGCTTAATCGGCGTCGAGCCACCTTCGACCATATTCGCCATGGTCGGCGCCTTGCCCTTGAAGCGTGCGTTCAGGGCCCGCATCTGCTCTTCGTCCACCGGCGCCTCAACGAAGATCATGTCGCAGCCGGCCTCAACGAACCGTTCGCCGCGATCCAAGGCGGCCTCAAATCCCTCAACCGCAATCGCGTCCGTGCGCGCCACGATCAAGGTCTCTTCCGATCGCCGGGTATCGAGTGCCGCATGGATCTTGCCGACCATCTCGTCGGCCGAGACCAGCGACTTGCCAGCCAAATGACCGCAGCGCTTCGGCAGGGATTGATCCTCTAGCTGGATCGCGGATGCGCCGGCGCGTTCGAACTCCCGCACTGTACGAATGACGTTCAATGCATTGCCGTAGCCGGTGTCACCATCGACCATCAGCGGGATTTCGATGCGCTCACGAATGGCGGTCACAGCGTCCGCCACCTCACGCATGCCAATCAGCCCAATGTCCGGTCGGCCATAGCGCATATAGGATAGGCTGGCGCCCGAAAGATAAGCGCAATCGAAACCAGCCTGCTCGACCAAGAGGCCGGTAAAGGCATCGTAGATGCCCGGCGCCACGACGATCTCGTCGGCTGCAAGGCGGGCTTTCAGGGTTTTATCGCTCATGGATCCTCTTGTCGGTATCCGACCGTTAATGAGATGACATCATGCGCCGCTCGAGCCGGCTCAACAACCGGACGATTGGCCACAACATCACCAAATAAATTGCTGCGGCAACAAGTAGTGGCGTTGCATTGAACACCAATTCCTGGCTAACCCGCGCCATACGCAGCAATTCCGGCAAGGCAACCACACTAGCAATCGAGGTTGCCTTGATCAGCTCCAGCGTGTTCGAAATCAGGTCCGGCGCCACATTGCGCAAGGCCTGGGGCAGTACGACGTAGATCATCGCCTGGGTCCGATTGAGACCGGTCGAGCGCGCTGCTTCCATCTGGCCGGCTTGAATGCTCTCGATACCGGCACGCACAATCTCACCATAGTAGGATGAGCTGTTCAGCGTGAATGCGATCAGCACGGCCACGAATGCTGGCACATCGAGGCCAAACATTGGCAGGCCATAGTTTATGTAGATCAGCAATACCAACGGCGGGATCGATCGGAAAAAATCGACATAGGCGATCAAAACCCAGTTCAGCCACCGAATGTGAAAGCTGAATATCGTCGCCAACACCATTCCGGCGATAAAACCTAACGGCCCGACCAAGAGACAAAGTTTGATGGTCATCCAGAAGCCGCGCAGAAGCAGCGGATAAACCTCGGCTATGCTCTCATAGTTGAGGAAGCTGAAACGAAGGGTTTCCCAGTCCATCCGGCCGCCTCCTAGTGTTTCCACGCAAATTTGCGTTCGATCCATCGACTGAGGATCACGAGAGGCAGAAAGATCAGCAGATAACCGATTGCCGCCATGGTCAGCGGCGACGTGTTGGCGGCGTAGGCAAGCGACGTTTGAGCGACAGTCAGCATCTCCTGCACCGCAATGACAGAGGCGAGTGCGGTGTTCTTGGTGATGGCAATGGTCCGATTGGTCAGCGGCGGGATCGTCAAGCGCACGGCCTGTGGCAACACAACGTAGAACAACGTCTCAACGAAACTGAGACCCGTCGAGCGCGACGCCTCCCACTGGCCCTTGTGAACCGAAGTGATCCCAGCCCAGTAAATTTCCTCAGCGAAGGAGGCGAGCACCAGAGACAACGCGACCCAAGCGCAGACGAAGCCAGACCAGGTGAGGCCGATGATCGGCAGGGCAAAATAGAATATGACCAATATCACCAGCGGCGGTAGAGCGCGAAAAACGTCGACGAAACCGACGATTGCCAGATTTATCACCCGGATTTGGAACGCCCGAATTACCGCGAGCGCGAGCCCCAAAACTAATCCGGTAACGATCACCAGCAGGGCAAGCGCAATCGTCACCCAGAGACCATCGATGATGTCCGGAAGGTAGCGTTGCATAACCTCTAGGTCGAGGAACTGTGCCGCGAAGGCGTCCATCGGCAGGGACCCTTAGTGATCGGTAACGCGGGCCAGGAACTCCCGGGTGCGCGCATGTTGAGTGTTCTTGAAAATCTCGTCAGGCGTGCCTCGTTCGACGATTTCGCCCTCGTCCATGAACAGAACCCGGTCGGCCGCATCTTGGGCAAACCGCATCTCGTGACTGACCACGACCATGGTCATACCATCGTCACGCAACGAATGCATAACGGCGAGCACACTGCCAACAAGTTCCGGGTCAAGAGCCGATGTCGGCTCATCGAACAGAATAACGTCGGGCTCCATGGCGATGGCGCGGGCGATCGCGACGCGTTGTTGCTGACCACCGGAAAGCTCGTTTGGATGGCTGAGTGCCTTTTCGTCGAGGCCGACCCGGCGCAAGGCCTGATGCGCTCGGTCCTCGGCCTCGCCACGCTGCATCTTCTTCACTTTTCGCAATGCTAACGCGACGTTCCCTATGGCGGTCATGTGTGGATAGAGATTGAAGGATTGGAAGACCATGCCGATATGCGTGCGAATGCGATTGATATCGACACCAGCCACAGTGATGTCCTGTCCGTGGATGAGCACACTGCCGCTAGTCGGTTGCTCCAGCAGATTGCAGCATCTCAGCATGGTGCTCTTGCCGGAACCGGATGGGCCGATAACGAACACCAGCTCCTGCGGGGCGACCGTGACGTTGACCCCTTTCAGGACCTCCAGATCGCCAAAGGATTTGTGAAGGTCGACGACCTCCACGACGTTACCGTTGCTCATTCGGGTCTCTATTGATTGGTCGCGGTTCGGCGACGTGGCGGAAGCTGAAACCGGGCCGGAGTTGCCCCCGGCCCGGTTCTAAAACGACGTCCTTAGCAGGTGCCGCCATGTGGTTTCGGGTCGTAATTCTTTACGTCAGGATGGCCAATACCAGGTTGCACGACGTAGGAAGCACCATTCGAGCGGGGCTTCTGGCCGGTCCATTTTTCATGGATCGCGCCAACCGTGCCGTCTTTCTTCATGCACTCAAGCACCTTCTCGAACTTGGCCCGGAGATCGGCGCTATCGAGACGGAAAACGAAAGCACCAACCAAGCCGGACTCGATAATCAGGGTCGATGGCACAAGCAGAGGATTTTTCCTTGATGTCCAACCCATCACCGTGCTTCCCGCAAAATTGGCGTAGGCGCGACCGGTCACCACAGCCTGGATCGCTTCCGCGTTCTTACCGAACCGTAAGATCTTCCAGCCGTATTTATCCTGTCGCTTCACCAGCCACCGGTCGAAGAAGTTGCCCTTGTTAACGGCGATCGTCTTGCCCTTCAGATCGTCTAGCGACGTGATCTGCGGTGATTTCTTTTTCAGGAGGAATTGAAAATCCACATCCATGTAGCCTTCGCTGAACAGCATCTTGTCAGCGCGTTCTTTCGTCACCGTCGTCGGCGCGATGATGGTGTCGTACTTCTTCGCGTAAAGGCCGGCGAAGATAGCAGACCACTCCTGATCAACGATCTCGTGTTTGATCCCCATGCGCTTGGCGACTTCGGCCATCATGTCGACGTTGATACCTTCAAGTCCGCCTGATGGTGACGCCATGACATGTGGCACATAGCCGACGTCCGCGGCAGTCTTCATCGTCTGCGCTGATGCCGACATACCCGACAAGACCAAGCCGCCCACCGCGACAGTGGCCGCAACAGTGTACGTTAAACTTCTAATCCCCAGCATGCTTTTCCTCCTGTTCCATGAGGCCATTTAGGCCCTAGCTCCCTGATCATAAGGACGGTCTTACGCCGCTCCCCAATCGAATGACATATGGTTATATCATTCACAGCCAGACGCAACCCGCGAATGGCATTAAGGCCCTCCTCTGGAATTTCGTTCCGGTTAGGAGCGCAATCTTGACAGTCGGGCAAAACGCCCCATACCGTTCGCGTTCTCGACATCAAGGGTTTCCAGGAAATTTCGATGATCAAAGCCTACAACCTCGGTGCGCTGTTCGAGCCCAGCCTTGGCGGCGACACTCTGGCGCTGATCGATTGCCGGGTCTGGGACGCACCCAAGCGCTATAGCCATCGCCAGATCGATGATCTTGCCAACGCGTGCGCTCGCGGCCTGCTGCGGCGCGGACTGGAGCCCGGCGATGCGGTTGCGATCCTATCGTCGAACAGCATGGAATTCATAGTCACATATCTGGCGGTGCTACGCGCCGGGATGATCGCGGTGCCGATCAACTACAAGTTCCCCAAGGACATCATCGAATTCATTTTGCAGGATGCGGCGGCCAAACACGTGATCTGCGACGATGTCCGCCGACAAGATTTGACGACGAATCTGCCAATCACCAATCTCGATGCAACAGACGCCAGTGGCTTCGAAGCTCTTCAAGAACCAGGTGATTTCGAGGTCTACCGACCGAGCGATACCGATGTAGCCATGGTGCTCTACACCTCCGGCTCCACCGGCCGGCCGAAGGGTGTTCCCTTGACACATAAGGGTCACATCTGGGCCTTGAAGGGCCGTATGTCGAATTGGCCGTTCACCAATCACCGACTACTGGTTGCCGCACCGCTCTATCACATGAACGCGCTCTGCACCTTTCTGTTCGGTTTGGCGGCCGCGACCAGCATCGTGCTGCTGCCAGAGTTCGACGCGCGGCGATATCTACAGGCCATCGATACCTATAAATGCACGTGGATCACCTCGGTGCCGACCATGTTGGCCATGGTGCTGAAGGAAGAGGATCTGATCGAGACCCTGGATTTCTCGTCCGTTCAGATCGTTCGCATGGGCTCGGCCCCGGTTTCCGGCAAGCTATGGGACCGGGTCAAGGCGATGTTCCCGGGCGCCAATGTGATGAACGTTTATGGGACCACCGAAGCTGGCCCGATCGTATTCGGGCCGACCGGAGGCAAACCGATTTCAGAACATTCGCTTGGCCGACAAATGCCGGAGATCGATTTGAAACTTGTCGATGCCAACGGCCAGGAGGCCGAGGAAGGCGTTCTTTGGCAGAGAACGCCCGCGAATATGTCTGGGTATCTGAACCTGCCTGAGAAAACCGCAGAGGTTTTGACGGCCGACGGCTGGTATGTCTCAGGTGACGTATTCCGCCGAGATAAGCACGATTGCTACTTTTTCGTTGGTCGCAGCGACGACATGTTCGTCTGCGGCGGAGAGAACATATATCCGGGCCAGGTTGAGGCCGTTCTGGTCAGCCATCCTGAGATCGAACATAGTTGCGTGGTTCCGGTCCCCGATGACATCAAGGGTGAAAAGCCGGTCGCGTTCGTTGTCCGCCAGTCCGGTAGTCAATTGACCGAAGACGCGGTGAAACAACACGCGATCGCCAAGGCGCCAGCATACCAACATCCGCGCATGGTGATTTTTCTCGACGAGTTGCCACTTGCGGGACCGGGTAAAATCGACAGAAATGGAATGCAAACTCGCGCACTGGGCCTTTGGCAAACCCAGAACAACTGATTTTCATTTAGCGACCAGGAGGATGCCTTGAAAGCCGCCGTAATCGACGAACATGGAGGTCCCGGTTCGATCCGGATCGACACCGGATTTCCCGATCCGCAAGCGGGCCCGGAAGATGTGGTGATCAAGGTTGGCGCCGCAACCCTAAACTACCACGACATCTTCACGCGCAACGGCATGCCGGGCATCAAGGTGCCGATGCCGGCCATCATGGGCTTGGATTTCGCTGGCGAGATCGTCGAGGTTGGCGCCGAGGTGAAAGACTGGAAAGCCGGTGATCGTGTGTTAATCGACCCCGTGGATCGTGTGGGCCCCGGTGGCCTGATCGGTGAGATGTGGCACGGTGGGCTGGCCGAGTTCTGCAAGGTTCCGGCGCATCATCTGGTCGCCCTCCCCGACACGATTTCGTTCGACGCTGCGTCCTGCCTGCCCGTGGCCTACGGAACGGCCCTGCGCATGATGTATACGATCGGTGACGTCCAGGCTGGCGACAAGGTCATGATCCTTGGTGCGTCCGGTGGTGTTGGCACCTGTGCCGTGCAACTCGCCAAACGGGTCGGGTGTGAGGTCATTGCCTGCGCTTCAAGCCAGAGCAAGCTTGACCGGTTGCAGGCCATCGGCGCCGACAAGCTGGTCAACTACATCGAGGAAGATTTCGTCAAATGGGTCTACGGGACCTATGGCAAACCGCACCGGCGCCAGTTCGAGAAAGGCCTTGATGTCGTGGTCAACTTCACCGGCGGCGATACTTGGGTGAAGTCCCTCAAGGTCCTGCATCGTGGCGGCAAGGTCCTGACCTGCGGCGCCACCGCTGGCTTCGATCCGACCGAGGATTTGCGCTACATCTGGACGTTCGAGCTAAAAGTTCTGGGGTCCAACGGCTGGATGCGGGAGGACCTGCACGAGCTGCTTCGACTGCTGGACGACGGATCGCTGAAACCGGTCATCGACAAGACCTTGCCGTTGGAAGAGGTGAACGAGGCCTTCCGCCTGATCGAGGATCGCGAGATCTTCGGCAAGGTCGTGATCAAACCCTGATATTTGGAGCACTCCTCAATTATGACAGAAACACGAGAACGCCTGAGCCAGGAGGGCATCCAGGAAATCTTCGGGCGATCGCCCTTCATCGCGACGCTCGGATTGGAGGTTCAGTCACTGGACTACGACCTCCAGGAACTCACCGTTCGCATGCCGCTCAACCCGTCCTTGGAACGCCGGGAAGGCACCAAGCAATTCCATGGCGGGCCGATCGCGTCATTCATCGACATCGTCGGAGATTTTGCCATCGGCATGATGCTAGGCGGCGGCGTACCGACCATGAACCTGCGTATCGACTACCTGAAGCCGGCGGTTGGCGACCATCTGACGGCAACCGCGAGGGTCAGACGGGCCGGTCGGACAGCGGCTATCGTCGACATCGATGTGCTGAACGACCAGGAAGTTCTGGTCGCGGTTGGTCGCGGCACCTATGCGTCGGTTGTCGCTTAGAAAGAGCGATATTGGCAGACAGCATAGGGATAACGAGCGGCGGCGTGTGTTGACGCGTGGCCGCAACGCCGCCGAGAGCGCCTATTCCTTGAATGCGTCCACGATCTCGGCGCCGGTTGCCGACCACACACCATCATGACCCGCAATATATCCGAGAGCTTCCTTCAGCATCTTGACCCGGTAGGCCTGTCCCGAGACCCAGGAATGCAAGCTGATGGCCATGATCCGGCCGCCGCCATTCTCGGCTTCCTTGTAGAGCCAATCGAACTGGTCTTTGATTTGTTCGACGAAGTCGGCCTCGGACTGACCGAGCGTGACCAGCATTTGCTGATCGTCGATCTCATTCGCCAGCGGTAACGCGTGGATTGCGCCGGATGCTGTTCTGAACTCGTAGGGCAATTCATCATTCACCCAGTCGCAGATGTAGTCGACACCTTGAGCCGCGACCAGGTCCGGCGTATTGGCCGATTGCGAGCGGATCGGTGATAGCCAGCCGCGCACCGCCTGACCGGAGACATCCCGTAATGTGCCGAGAGCCTGGCGAACCAAGGCGTCCTCGTCCTCGCGTTCCATCCCGCCATAATGCGGATGCCCCATATCGACACCATGGGCCAGAATTTCCCAACCGAGGCGGTTTACTTCCTCGACCAGATAAGGATGCCGCTCTGCGATCGCCGAGTTCATCGCCACCGAGGCCTTCAGACCGAGGTCTTCCAAGACCTTCATGATCCGATAGATCCCGACCCGGGTGCCGTAGTCGCGCGTCGTATAGTTCCAATAGTCCGGATAGGCTCGCGCCATGCCGCCGGGGATGGCGAACGGGCCACCGCCCATATCAAGCGGGAACCACTCAACCGTCGGCACCAGCCAGAGCGCAACGCGCGCACCATTCGGCCATTTGATCGGCGCGCGTTTGACCATCATGGACCAATCGTAGCGATCGTGATCCATGCCGTGGGAGCGGTGAGGGTATTCCAGATAGCTGTCAGGCAGATCGCTCATGGCTCATCCTCCCCGCTTGGCTTTTAGCGCCGCAGCGACGGTGTCGTAGTGATGTTCGTAGTAATAATCGGCGATCTCGCGGCCGGTGGTGACCCAGACGTCGTCATGACCGGTAATGTATTGCAGCACCTCGGCGAACGGGCCAATGCGATGCGGTTGGCCGATCAGGAAGGGGTGCAGTGGTATGCACATGACGCGCCCGGACTCCGCACCTTCCTCATAGAGCTGATCGAAATTGGCTTTGAGGATTTCGGCATACCGTCGGCTGGTATTGCCGGCCATCGACAGCACCGGAATATCGTTCATTTCCAGAGAATACGGCACGCTGATCAACTTGCCTGACGACACGTTCACCGGCTGCGGCTGGTCGTCATGGAACAGATCGCATGTGTACTTGATGCCATATTCGGCCAGCAGATCCATGGTCTGGGGCGTATTGGTCAGCGACGGTGACAACCAGCCCGCCACATCTTGGCCGCTGGCGCGTTTGATGGTGGCGATAACGTCCTCCATCATCGCGCGCTCTTGTGCTTCGGTCATGTTGTAGGTGTAGCGGGTGTTGTAGATACCGTGGCTGAACAGCTCCCAACCGCGCTCGACACAGGCCTCGATGACCTCTGGGTGGTGCTCACAGACCGCGACGTTTAGCGAAACGCTGCCGCGAATTCCGGCGGCGTCCATTGCCTCCATCATGCGCCAAAACCCGACCCGGTTGCCGTAGTCGCGATGCGCATAGGGCACAACGTCCGGGATCGGTTTTGCCCAAGGCTTTCGGGTCGGATTGTTCGGGGGTTCGAGTTCGTAAAATTCGATATTCGGCGCCACCCAAAAGGCGACCCGCGCCCCGTTGGGCCAGGTAATCTTCGGCCGATCGAACAACGGAGAATAATCGTAGAGACCTGGGTCCCGCTTCATTTCGCTTGCCATTCCCATGCCCTCAATCGTTTGGCTGATGATAGGCCTTCAAGTGCGCCACCACTTCATCCGCCGGGATGACATCGGCATATTTGATCGCCATGTCATAGAGATTGGCGAAGTGCGGGCTCTCGTGCTTATCGGCGACGCACTCTTCGGGAACGATGGTCCGGTAGCTGTGCGACAGGCTGTCGACGACGGTCGCCCGCACACAGCCAGAGGTCGAGCCACCGGTCACCACGATCGTGTCGATGCCATGGTAGGTCAGGACCGAGGAAAGGTTGGTCTCGTGGAATGCCGAAGCCATGCGTTTGTTCAGGATTACGTCGCGCACTTCGTCGACATGCAGGCGATCATCGAATTCGGAGCGCCGGGAGCCGACCTTGATGTTCTGCAGTGAGTCCGGCGTATCGGTACGCGTGCCCCAGATGCCACAATCCTCACCAGACTCCATGTAAGCGACATAGGTCCAGATCACCGGCAGGCCCTTGGAACGGGCGAGATCGGAGATCTCATTGACGTAATCCATCTGCTTTGGGTCGGTCTCATAAGCCGTAACGAATTCGCCGACGTTGGTGTAAGATTTCTGCAAGTCGACATTGATGATCGCCACCTTGCGCCCAAACCCAAATCGCGGCCGGGTCGGCTTATCCTTGATTTCCTGGTAGAGCTGGCGGGCGCTCTTATCGGACTGTTCCATCGTCTTCCCTCTTCGGCTGCTCGTTCATGTCTGGTGACGCGGCAGAGCCCTGACAGGCCGGGATGCCGCATTCTGTCGTTCACAATCCTAATTGATATAACAGTATGTCAAGTTTGGTCAGTCCGACGAGTGAAAATCGCCGGTAAATGGAACCGGGAACAGGGTTGTCTCACCGACCCTATTCAGTTCCATCGACATTTCGTATCGATTGGGGCGGTAATTCGCCTCCAGATATTCGACCGGAATATCGTCTGCGTCAAAAACCACTCGGCGAATTATGAGCAAGGGTGCCCCGATATCGATTTTCAGCTCCGACGCCATCTCGGTATCGGCCAATGTCGCGGTGATTGATTGGTGTGCTCTGGCGACGACGGCACCTGTCGCCTCGATCAAACTAAGCAGCGGACTCGCGTCGAGGTCCCCCGCCTCATAACTTCGCCCAATTCGCTCCGGCACAAAGCTGATGAGATAGGAGAACGGTTCACCGCCGATCGAACGAACCCGCACAGCGCGCTGCACAGTCTCGCCGATTTGGATTTCCAATGCCTCGGCCACGTTCGCAGTCGCCGAAACGTAGTCAAACGCCAACAAGCGGGCCTGCGTCTCCAGCCCCATATCGCGGAGGTTCTCAATCCGGCCGGACGCTGTGGCTCGGAAGGACAGAGGTGCACTTCTGGCCGTGACAGTCGTACCCCGTCCTTGTTCTCGTTTTACAAGTCCAAGGCGAACAAGTTCGTTCAAGGCGCGCTTGACGGTTATACGCGACACATCGAAGCGAGAAGCGAGCTCAAATTCGCCCGGCAGACGGTCTCCGGTTCGGTAGAGACCATCCTCGATTTGTTGGCGCAGGACGAGCAGGATCTGATGATAGAGCGGACTACGGTGTTGCCGGGAAACCCCACCCTCACTTGCGGATACCAGTGAATTTTCGATTACATCCGTCACGCGCATACCACCCAATAGCGTTCAACAATACAAGCCTAGCCAACAGTTGTGTACATCGCTCACAACGTTCCGTCACGCATCCTATCCACCCTGCCCATCCTATGAGCCAAATTTCGACCCAGCCGGGCCCTGCCCGTCAAGGTCATATTCGGCGTGACGGTTGGATGATTGGAGCAACGACCCGCTGGTCTCTAGCGGTTGGCGTCTAGTGGTTTGATCGAACGTCGCGAGAGAGCCGACTTAAACTCTCCTGTATCAAACATAATTTGCCCCACGACGTCACAACGCCAAGCTATGCTAGCATTCACCGAAACACCACGAGCGATCGCGGCGCAATATCGGAGGACCAGGCCATTTCGCGTGAGACTGCCAGACCACGCGTCGGGTTGCGGCGCACGCTTCAATTCGGCATGGCGGGCATTATCGTGGCCTCTTTCGCCGTGTCTGGAATTCTCGCTTACAACCACACAAATCAGGCATTAGACGAGCTTTGGAAGTCGCATTTCCATGCCGTGGCACGCGCCGCCACGGCAAAGGCCGAGGGTGAAATTCGCAAAATTCACCAGGTCATTGACGGATTTTCATCTCTGTTGGCAATCAAGCAGCTGGCGCTGAGCGATCTGCATCAAGTTAGCGATCACATGTTGGTCCAAGCGACCAAGCTCGATCCGGGAATGAGTATTGGATACGGGACGACCGACGGCACCGGCTCGCTCCATGTCAGGCACACCATGGATGGGTTGGTTCGCATTCACCGCTCTGGCTCGACCACAGAACGTGTCTATTCCAAGGATTTGGAATTCATTTCCGAAACCCCGCTCGCAGCCGACCTTCAGGCCGCCTTCAACAGCAGCGACTACAGACAGCAACCATGGTTCCGTCATGCGCAAGAGACAGATGGCATTGCCTGGGCGCGCCCATACCGCCTCCTCACCGGCGCGCTTGGTATTTCCGCCTCCTTGCAAGCTCGCCAACAGTCGGGAACGCCACCCAGCGGTACGTTCCATGTCGACCTTCCAGTCGATGAGCTCGCGGTCTGGCTCAGTCAATTGATGACCGGCAATACCGGGCGCGTCTTCATCCTTGATGAGGACGGCGCCGTCGTGATCGAACCGGCGGGACCGGAGAGCGAAATACAAGGCATTCGCACATTGCTGAAATCAGCCCTCTCGACCGAAAGCGTGCGAGACAAAGAAATCAAACCTGGAACGACACAAGATGCGTCGGTCGACGACGGAGGTTCTATTTATCGGATCGGCTACAGCCCATTTCAAGTTAGCGCTGACGAGCGTTGGGCGATCGCCGTGATCGCGCCCGAGTCAGATTTTCTCAAACTGGCCAACTCACATTTGTTGATTGTGTTGATAACGGCGACTACCGCAGTATTGATCTCTATCGTTATCGCCAGCGTCTTCGCTAGGCGGGTGTCGCGGCCGCTACAGGAAATCAGCGAAGATTTAGAAACTATTGCCGATTTGAGAATCTCAAAACGCCAATCGCCAGACTCTTTCATTCTCGAAATATCCAACGTCGGCCAAGCCGTCGATCGGATGAAGGCGGGATTGCGGTCGTTCGAGCGCTATGTTCCAGCCGGGGTTGTGCGTCGTTTGGTGGCGAGCGGAAAAGCGGCCGAATTCGGAGCCGATCGCCGAGAGTTGTCGATCTTCGTTTCCGACATCGAAGGATTCACGTCGATCGCGGAAACCATGGAAGACGACCGGCTGGTCGATTGGCTGCGGGTCTACCTGGACCACATCACTGGCGTTGTGGAGGATTGCAGCGGAACCGTCGACAAGTTCATGGGTGACGGCGTACTGGCATTTTTCAACGCGCCGGAGGCTGTCCCGGACCATGTCGCGCGCGCTTGCCGTGCGGCTTTGGCCTGCCAGGCTATGCCAAGACACTCCCAACCCGACGCGATGCCGGTTCCCGTTACTCGCATCGGGTTGGGACTGGGGCATGTCCTGGTCGGCAACATGGGCTCGACTACCCGGTTCGGCTATACGGTCATAGGCGATATGGTGAACTTGACGAGCCGTCTAGAGGCGCTGAACAAAGTCTACGGCACCCGCATTATGGCAACAGCCGAGTTCAGAGACGCTGCCGGACCCGGCCTGGAATGGCGCACCTTGGATCGGGTCGCGGTAGCCGGGCGCAGAGGCGGCGTCACAGTTTGCGAATTGTTGGGTGAAACCGGCGGGACCGACCCAGACACTATGGCGGCCCGGGATCGCTACGAGACCGCCCTTACCCAGTATCACGCGCGCGAGTTTGAGCCGGCAGCAGCAGCGTTTTCGGCATTGGCGGCGGACCGACCGTCTGACATTGCTGCCACATTGATGGCCGAGCGCGCCGGTGTTCTGGCATTGGACCCACCCGGTGAGGATTGGAACCGGGTCTATGTATTCGAGCATAAATAAACTCAACTCGGTTAACCGAAGATTAGACCTGGCAACCAGATCGCCAATATGGGCGCGGCCATAAGCAGCATGATCCCGGCGACTTGAGCGACGATAACTGGAACTGCACCGCGGTAGATCTGGATCAGTTGGATCTCGGGCGGTGCCGCACCCTTCAGGAAGAACAATGCAAACCCGAAGGGCGGTGTCAGGAACGAGGTCTGCAGGGTCAGCGCAACTAGCGTCGCCATCCAAATCTTGGTGGTCGCCGGATCACCGACATGCCCGGAGAAGTCCAACGTCGCAAGGAGCGGCACGAAGAGTGGCAGTGTGATCACGGTTATTTCGATCCAGTCGATGAAGAAACCGAGTACGAAAATTACACCGAGTACGAATATGAGCGTTCCCCAATCGCCGAACGGCAAGGCCCGTAGTGCCTCCGCGATGA
>JABIRP010000402.1 GCA_018699735.1 Rhodospirillaceae bacterium
CTCGGCCCCAATGGGGCGGGCAAGACCACGCTGCTGAGAATGCTGATCGGGCTGGAAAAACCGGATCGCGGTCGGGTCCGCATCGGGTTCGGGGTTGAGCCGGTGTATTTCGACCAGCGCCGCGAACAACTCGACCCGGAACGCTCGCTCTGGGCGACGCTCTGTCCAAACGGCGGCGACCAGGTAGAGGTGCACGGCCGGCCACGCCATGTGGTCGGGTATCTACGCGATTTCCTGTTCGACGAACGCCAGGCCACAGCCAGGGTCAAGACGCTTTCGGGGGGTGAACGCAACCGCCTCTTGCTGGCCAAACTGTTCGCTCAGCCGCACAATCTGGTGGTGCTTGACGAGCCGACCAATGACCTCGACATCGAGACCCTGGACCTGCTGCAGGAAGTGCTCGGCGAATACGATGGCACCATCGTGCTGGTGAGCCACGACCGGGATTTTCTTGAGCGCGTCGTGACCTCGACTATCGCCGTCGAAGGTGCCGGCGAGATCGAGGAATATCCTGGTGGGTACTCTGATTACGTCACCCAACGCCGTCCGCGCGCGAGCGATACGGACGCCTCGGCACCAACCGAGCGCAAACCACCAAAGACCGAGAACCGAGCACCAAAACGCCAAGCCAAACTCGGCTACAAGGATCAGCGCGAGTTGGACGGTCTGCCTGACCGGATTGCCGGATTGGAGGCCGAGATCGCGGAAATAGAGCGAATTCTCGCCGATACCGGGCTTTACAACCGAGACCCCACCGGTTTCGCCACCGCAACCGCACGCCACGATGCGGCCGCAAACGAACTGTCGGCCGCCGAGGAGCGCTGGCTCGAGCTTGAAGCGCTGCGCGAGGAATTGGAAGCAAGCCGACAAGAGGTAGGCTGACGCCAGGTCGCACAGCGCCCGCCAAATATGTTCCGCGCCCCGGAATACGCGAAGCGGATATCCCGGGCCTCGATCAAATCGCGCTGCGAAATCGGTGCGAGATCCCGGCTCTTCACCCGAACAAAGTCCGGGTTCGGCCGGGAAGCGAAACGTAAGATTAATGCCGCTCTGCACTGCCTCTTGGAGTTTAAGCTGGGCGGTGTGATACGCTCGGTCAGCGAAATTTCAGCCGGACGCCCGTGATCATCATCAACCACCCATCACCGAACCACGGCCCCCGACGCGAGGGCGCCGCAATCGATATGTTGGTGCTGCACTACACCGACATGGCCACGCCTGAGGAAGCCCTGGAACGACTATGCGATCCAGCGGCGGAGGTCAGCGCGCACTACCTGATCGCAGAAGATGGCCGGATCTGGAATTTGGTCGACGAGACCCGCCGCGCCTGGCACGCCGGGGTCTCGTACTGGGCCGGAGAGCGCGACGTGAACTCCCGCTCAATCGGCATTGAGCTTGCCAATCCCGGGCACAGGCTGGGCTACATCGGGTTTCCAGTCGCACAGATGGAAGCGCTAGAAGCGCTGGCGCTGGAGATCCTCTCCCGCCACCCGATCCCACCGCACCGGGTGCTCGGCCATTCCGACGTCTCCCCTGCCCGTAAACGCGACCCGGGCGAGCTGTTCGATTGGCGGCGGCTTGCGGCGGCTGGAATTGGCGTTTGGGTCGAGGTGGATGAAGCCCGCGCAGATGATCCGGTGGCGGATTGGGACGCGTTTCAGCGGAATCTCGTAACTTTCGGGTATGAGATCGAAGCGGCATCGGACGTGGTGCGCGCGTTCCACCGGCATTTCCGGCCGAGTGCATTGGAGGCGACAGCGGATGCGGTGAGCGCGGACTTGGTCACCGGCCTAATCGCCGCCATGGGCCGTTAGCCCACCTGAAAATCCGCATTTCCGGTCAAGGTTCGGGGCCTGTTGCTGCTCATGGCAGCGTCCGTGCCACGCGGAGGCCACCGCTGCTGAAACGATTGGTTTCCTTCCATCCGATCCGGGCAGCGGCGCGAATACCGCCAGGCCGATCCCACCACGATCCGCCGCGCAAGACGCGGTATGCACAGGGTCCGCTCGTGTAGGCTTTTCCGGTTTTAGGAGCACTGACGTAGCTTGAGTTCCAACAATCTTCGACCCACTCGAACACGTTTCCCAACGTATCGTGAAGATCGAAGTCATTGGCGCGGTAGTGTCCGACCGGCGCCGTGCCGGCATACCCATCGTCACAGCTATAGGACATGTTGACACGGTGGCCCTTGGCTTGGTCGTTCGAGTTGGCGTACGAACATCCTTCCGAGTCCGCTTCGTCATTTCCCCAATATCGATAGGTGGTGGTATTGGCGCGGGCGACGTACTCCCATTCCGCCTCGGTCAACAAACGATAATCCTTGCCGGTTTGATCGCTTAACCATTGAACGTAGGATTTCGCATCCCGCCAACTCACGCAGGTAATCGGGTGCTTTTCGCTCTGGGCGAACCCTGGATCAGTCCAATTCGTCCAAATACTTTCTTCCCAGACACCATCCAATATCCAACACCCGTTACCAGGGTCCAGTGAAGCGGTGTCATGGTAATGGCGCCATTCACCAACCGTCACTTCCATACGGCCGACCGCGAAGGCGTCTTCTATGGTGACTTCGTGGCGCGGGCTCTCCGAGGAAATCGATGATTGGCTTACACCATTCGAGATCACCCATTCTTGTTCTTCCAGCGTCGACCCCATCACGAAAGACCCTGCCGGCACCACAACCATCTCCGGGCACTGCGCGCAATCCCGAAACCGCTCGCCAATGCGACGGCCAGAGCGATTTGGCCTTGGTTTGGAGAGGGTCGCGACGGCCGCCACCTGTTCCTTGGGTTCCTCAGGCACCTCCGCCACCAGAACGGCTTTCGGATCGCCGATAGCGCTCACCTGCTGCACGCGCGAGAACCGTCGACGCGCCGCGTAGCTCATCTCATCGTCAAGATAGGCCCGCACCTCGGCCAGTGTGACCTGACCGTCTCCGTTTCCCCAGGTGCCACCATCCGCCCGACCGCGAAGGCCTTTCAGCACATAGTTGGTGAAAAGCCCGAGCTCCGCATCGCGATCCCAACTCGCCAGTTGATCGCCAGCAGCGGCCGAGAGCACCGTGATGCCCGGTGCCACTTCGTTCTCAGTCATTTTGACGAACACCGGCGAAGCAGACTTGATCAACATGCCGGCCTCACTGGCACCAGAAAAACACGCATCAAGCAAGACCGTCACCGAACGCGCCTTCAGTTTGGCAAGGTTGCGATACAACAGATCCAGTGGATACCCATTGATCTCAACCGTAGCCGGATCGCTGTCCACAGGAAGCAGATACCCGCGCTTGTCTTGAAGCCCCGGAGCACCGTGCCCCGAGTAGTAGACGAACACATCCGAGCGCCCCGGCTTGATCCAGCTCCAGAGCTTGCCTTGGTGATTTTTTTCATTACCGAAAACTGCCAGGATCTCCGCTTGGCCGGCATTCCTCAAATCAATGATATTGCCATCCCGGTATCCAAGAACGTCGATAAAGAAAGATCGCATGGCATCGCCGTCGTTGCCGGCGTAGTCCACGTGTGGAATCTCATTGCGGTACTCGCTGTTCGCCACGATCACAGCGATCGCATTGGGGTTAGACCGTTCGGTCGCAAGCGCGGCCGCGGGCGCTATACCGGCAGCGATCAATAGTCCAATTAGCCATCCGGCCAAATTGGCCATATTCAAATCCCCCCGACAAATCAGCTACTGTAGATTGTAGCATCCGAGGCCAAAATGGAAGACCACACAGGTTTTCAAGTCGGTGAAAGAACAGGCAATCCGCCGCCGAGACAGTGCGGCCCATTAATACTTTTCAATCTGTAACGGAAAACTCGAGACGCGAACTCATCCCGGCCGTACCGCCCGCCGCACCAATTCATCGAACAGATTTTGCTGCGTCGGATCGCGGTCCGTGGTGATCTCAGGGTGCCATTGGACGGCGACGCACCACGAGTGGTCGGTGTACTCGACCGCTTCGACCACGCCATCGGGCGCCCGTGCCGTCACCGACAAGCCAGTCCCAAGATCTCGGACCGCCTGATGATGGCCGGAGGTGGTGTTGACCTTATCCGCTTGCATGGCCGCCGCCAGGGCAGAAGACGGCTCAACCGAAATGTCATGCAGCGCCCATCCACCTACCTCGTCGCGATGGATGTCACCGTTGCCAAGATCGGGCACATGCTCTGTCAGGGTCCCGCCACAGGCGACATTCAAAACCTGCAGGCCTCGGCAGATACACAGGATCGGCATATCGTCTCGCCCGATTGCGGCGCGCATTCCGTCGTGTTCTGCCGCATCGCGGGCAGGATCCAGCACCTTGATCTCAGGATGCGCCTGGTTTCCGCCATAAAGCGCCGGATCGATATCAGTGCCGCCGGTGAAGACGATGCCATCCAGCCGATCAAGCACGCCCGGATACAGATGCTCGTCCGGCGGCAGCAGCACGGCGATCGCCCCGGCGCGGCGCACGCTCTCCACATAAAGCGTCGGCGTAATGGTCAACCGGTCGTAGAGCGCGGTCGACAGCGCGTGCTCCGAGGGGCCGTAGGTGGTAATGCCGATAACAGGCAGCATGGGTGTGGCACCTTCATTTACGAGGGGTTGATCTCGAACACATAGCAGGGCCCGAACTCCACATTCAAATGACAAAAGCGTCAAGGCTTGATGAACATTTCAATGCGCGGTTCGAATTTTTCCAGACGGCGCGTCATCCGAGGTAATGATGGAACCTGATCTCGGCTCGAAGGTCTGGGTCGCGATCGGCAGGCGACGCGACATCTATGCTCCTGGCTCTTGACTATATGAACAGAAGGCAGCTCTGATACCGAAACTCGCCAGGAGGTCCGCGACGAACGATGGAAGATCAGATCTTAAAGATTGAAGACATTTACGTACCGATGAAGCGGCGGCAGACACTCGATCCAGTGGCGGTTGAAGCGATCGCTGAGAGTATGTTGGAGGTGGGCCAACGCCAGCCGATCCAGGTTCGCCAGGATGGTGAAAGATTGGTGCTGGTCGAAGGCCTACAACGTCTGGAGGCGTGCAAATCCCTCGGCGAGGACACGATCGTCGGCTTGCTCGTCCGGTCGCGCCGCAGATAACCCGGCCAAGGCCTCTTGGGAGCGATTGACAGATCCAGGGTCGGGAAATGAACAACAGGTCACCGTTTCAATCTCCAGACGTTGAGAGCGTCTTCGCCACCTATTCCGAAGAGCTGCGGGCGCCTCTCATACAATTGCGTCAGCTCATATTCGATACAGCATCGGAATTGGAAGGCGTGGGCCCGCTGGAAGAAACCCTCAAGTGGGGGCAGCCGAGCTACCTGACGACCCAATCCGGGACCGGTACGACAATCCGCATTGATCGCATCAAATCCAAACCCGGGCGATATGCGATGTACGTTCATTGCCAAACGTCGCTGCTGCCAACCTACCGTGAGCTTTACCCTGAAGAGTTACGTTTCGACGGCAATCGGTGCATCGAGTTCAACTTGTGTGAGGAGCCACCGACCGGGCCTCTACGCCACTGCATCGGGCTCGCCCTGACTTATCACCGGAGCAAGAAGAAGGGGATTTGAGAAATCGGTTCGCCGCAAGCGGGTTTGATCCGGGATCACTATCCGGCATCATCCCGCAACAGATCCCGGATCAAACCCGGGAGGGCGATACGCGATTGGGCGGCGGGAGAGACAGAGATGCATATTGGATTGATCGGTGGGATCGGACCCGGGGCGACTGACTACTATTACAAAGGCTTAATTCGAGCTTTAGCCCAACGTGGGAAAGATCTCGATCTGACCATTGCCCACGCCGACGCACCGACGCTGATCGGCAACTTGGGGCAAGGCGACAATGCGGGTCAGGCAGCGATCTTCCGAAAGCTCGTCGGGCGATTGCAGGCGGCCGGAGCCGAGACAGCGGCCATCACGTCGGTCGCCGGGCATTTCTGCGTCGACGAACTGATCAAAATTTCCCCGCTGCCGATGATCGAAATCTTCGGCGCGGTCGAGGCGGCGATGACCGCACGTGGTTTGACTAAGGTTGGTCTGATTGGGACCCGTCAGGTGATGGAGAGCAGCGTTTACGGCAAACTCCCAACCGTTGAGTTCGTAACTCCGGCCGGCGTGGACTTGGATCTCGTACACCAGAGCTACGTCGACATGGCGATGGCGGGGCAGGTGACCGAAGCTCAGCGCGAGGCCTTTTTCACCGTCGGCAGTCGGCTCTGCGAAAACCACGGCGCCGAGGCGATCATGCTCGGCGGGACCGACTTGTTCCTCGCCTTTGATGGTCGGGACTGTGGGTTCGATGTCGTCGACTGCGCCCAAATTCACATCGACGCACTTGCCCAGGCGGCCGCAGAGGGAAGCTGACATCTACTCCGCAGCGATGCGCCCGGCCGACAGGCTGTATCCATACGCCTTGTCGAGTTCCAGATCGCGTAGGATATCGAGGCCTTTCTGCAACATCTCTCCGTCATAAGGCCTGAGCGGCTTGCGCAGCGGGCCGGCCGGCAGTCCGACAGCCTGCATCAAGCTTTTAATCGGGATCGGGTTGACCGCCGAGTATGCGAAATGCAGCAGCGGCAGGTTGCGCAGCCATTGCTCACGGCAAGCAAACGCGTCCTCGCCTGTCCGCCATGGGGTTGAGATGACCGCCATCTCGCGCGGAATCAGATTACCCGTCATATTCGCCGTGCCATGACCGCCGAGCGCCATCATCGGCACGACCAGACCAAGGTTGGGCGAGCAGCAGCACATCAGCGACAGATCCGGTTTGGCAGCACAAAGCTGAGCCACCTGTCCGACCCGGGCGGTCGATTCCTTCAACACGGTAAAATTCGGATGTCTGGCAATTGTAAGGATCTCAGCAGCCGTCAGGTCTGTCTGCACACGAGGCGGATTGTTGTAATAGCCGAGCGGGATCTCAGACGCGTCCGCCACCTCAAGGCAGAACTGGACGATGTCCGCATTGGGTGCCGAGATATAGGCCGGTGCTGCGATGATGGCGCCGTCGGCACCCTCGGCCCCGGCGTGGCGCACGTAATCGATCGTGGACTCGGTGTTGGTGCCGGTGCAGCCATAGTAAAACTTCATCTTGCCGGTTTTGAACTTGGCAGTCTCGGTGACGATCATCCGGCGTTCGTCCGGCGTCAGCATGGAAACCTCGCCACTCGAGCCCATGATCAGAACGGCGACGGTGCCGTTTTCCTCGTGGAATTGCAGCAGCGTGCGAAAACCTTCGATATCGACCGAGCCGTCACCGTTAAACGGCGTGATCAGGGCGACGAACGACCCTTCGATTTTTTCCGTATTCATGTGGCAATTCCTCTTTCAACTACTCTGTGGCCCTGGCGACTACTTGGTGGCCCCGGTTTTAAACGGTCACGGGTTTTCGCAATTTCGAAAACACCTTACAAAATTTCCGGCCACGCAGTAACCAAAGTTAGATCAAAGCGACCATGGCAACCGACAGTACCAGCAAAACAGCAAACCCGATATTGATGTAGCGCCCTGTTCTCGGATGACGCAATACGCGTGACAGTGCCGCGCCAAGGATCAGCCACAGGCCGTTTACACCAACCACGATCACGAACATCGCCGCGGATTTGACGGTTGCATCCAGCACAGGTCGGTCCGGCAAAATCACAAAGCTGGCAAAGACGGCGCCGATGGCGGCAAAGGCCTTGGGGTTGGCAACCGCCAGAAGCCACCCACCCAGGAGCGACGGCGCGGGTCGGGTTCCCGCCTCTTCCGTTAAAATTGGCGCGGTCCCAATTTTGTAAGCAAGGTACAGGATATATACAAGCGCCACGCCAGTGAGTATCGGCAGGACGCCTGGAATGGCGAACAAAAGGCCGGTCACGCCAGTGGCGATCAACAGCACGACCGTGGAAGTACCCAGGACAACCCCAGCCATGTACGGCAACGTGCGAACCACACCAAACACCGAACTGGTGGCAGCGATGCTCAAAGTTGCCGGCCCGGGGCTCCCCATCAGCGGCAAAGCGGCCAAAACGAACAGGACAAGGGTCTCTACCATCGATATGGTTCCGCTCCATTTGGGCGAAGGTTGGCTCTATGACCCGCGATCAAATACCAAACCGGCAACTCGGTCTTGAACGTTTGTGCAAAACCTCAGCACCGACACAGGATCACATAGCGGTTTTTCCCCCATGTCATGGGTTGGAGCGCTTCGAGGCGTTCTTTCACGGCCACCCCTATGCGCCGCACCGCCACGATACCTACGGCCTCGGCATCACAACGCGCGGCGTGCAGTCCTTCGGGTACCGCGGCGAGACGAGACACAGCCTGGCCGGACAAATTTACGTCCTGCATCCCGACGAACTGCATGACGGATGGGCCGGCACGAGCGATGGTTTCGGCTATCGGATCTTGCATCTCGACCCCTCGCTGGTGCATCAGGCCCTGAACGGACGGGCCTTACCGTTCGTCAGCCGCCCGGTTACCGACAATCCGCGCCTGCGAAGAGCCTTGAACGCATTCCTCGGGCATATGTCCGAACCGATCGACGAGTTGGCCGGAACTGGAAGGGTCGTAGCTCTGGCGGATGCTCTGGAGACTATATCCAACGGCGGCCAGAAACCGGCGCCGGTCGATCCCGTGGCCGTCGAAATTGCCCGAGACCTGCTAGACTCGTATGCTTGCCGGACCGTCACCAGCCAGGACCTGGAAGACGCCACAGGTCAAGACCGGTGGTCTCTCGCCCGGCAGTTCCGCGCCGCCTTCGGCGTCAGTCCGCACCGGTTTCAGACCTCGCGTCGGCTTGATCGGGCCCGCGCCTTGATCGCCGAAGGCACGTCTTTAGCGGAAGCCGCACACCAGACGGGCTTTGCCGACCAAAGCCACCTGTCACGCCATTTTCGGAGCGCCTTCGGTGTCCCGCCAGGGGTATGGCGAACCTTGACCGAGACCTCAAACGGTGCCCCTGTAGTATGAGAGCCTTAATCTTCGATCTCGACGACACTTTGCTGGATTCCGAAAAGCGCATCGGTGATGTGACCCGCCAGGCCCTGTTCGCAGCCCATGACGCCGGGTTCCGCATAATCCTGGCGACCTCCCGCCCGATCCGCACAATACGCCATTTCCTCGATGACAATATTCTATCGGTCTGCGTCTCGGTTTCCCTCAACGGCGCCGTGGTGCACGAAGAGCCGCGCACCGACGCGTCACAGATGTTTGGCAATCTAGGTGCGAACACGGCGCCTCTGGTCGAGCGGTTGGAGGCGTTGGAGCAGGAGCTGTATTTTTCCGTCGAGTTCGAAGGCACCCACTTCGCGACAAATCGAAACCACAGCGACGAGGAATTGCGCGACTATCATTCTGCCACCCGCGATATGGTCGTTGCCCTGGATCGAAGTGACCCGCATACGGCTTCAAAAATTGCCGTCGACGGCTTGGGCTCCCGGGTCGATGATTGTCTGGCGATGAGCACCGATCACCCCGACCTGCGCTTCATACCGGCGATGGATCATACCTTCGTCAATATCGTTCCGAGCGCCGTCGACAAATCAACCACACTGAAACGCCTCGCCCCGCAAATCGGCATAGACCTCGCCCAATCCTATGCCTTCGGTGACGACCTGCCAGACATCGAAATGTTCGGCGTCGTCGGCACGGCGGTCGCAATGTCGAATGCCAAGGAGCAGGTGAAACAGGCAGCGGATGTGATCATCGGCCATTGCGATGCGGATGCGATCGGCCAATACCTGACGGAGCATGTCTTGCGTTAGGTTGACAGCCAATGCGTTGCCTCCTATCCAGCGCAAGTGGGCTTGGCGCAAGTAGGCTTGGCGAAAATGGCGGTGACGTGAATGAGGTTCGTTCTCAACGGTTTGCCGAAGGGCGGTAGCACCTGGTTGCAGCGCCTGCTCGACGGGCACCCGCGCATCCGCTGCCTGAAAGAGCACAAACTGGCCCATCTGGCTAAGCGGATACAGCACGCCATCACGGATTACGCATCCGAACGCCATTCCTACCTGGAAATGATGGGGCAATCCGATGAAGACGAAACCCTGGCGAGCGACCTCCACCTCGATCTCGCCGTCGCCGTGGCGCATCAGATGCTGGATGAGGCCGCAACCCAGTCTGTCGAGGCTGTTGGCTTCAAAGACAATCTGATCAATCCGCTGTTCCTGCTCGACCGGACCGACTTGAAACTGTTGTTGATGGTACGCGATCCGCGCGACGTGGTCGTTTCAACATGGCGCTGGTCTATCGGCAACTCGGACTACTTGGTCGACAAGTTCGGCACCATCGAAGCTTTCTCTGAGCATTATTCTGGGTACTGGACAACCAGAATGCGGGAACGGCTGAAGGCGATTGAGGTGGCACCCGATCGTTGCCGGATGATCTCCTACGAGGCTCTACAGCAGGATACGGCGGCGGAAATGACGGGAATTTGCGAATTTCTTGCAGTGGCAGTCGACGTCGACGAAATCGAAACGGCAGTACAAACCGCATCCTTCAAGGCCGTCACCGGTGCAGCACCCGGCGAGGAGGACATCAGCCGCCATGCGCGAAAGGGCGTGGTCGGCGATTGGCGCAACCACCTGTCCGGAGAGGCGGCCGAAGCTCTCAGAGTTCAATGCACGGCGGATAGCCGGTTTGAACCGTTCTTCCATGATGCGGCTGATGGTGCGATAGGGGCGTCCTTGAGCAGGGATAATATCGTGACTTCTTATGATTGATCATTTTGAGACACAAGTTTTCGACTTTCAAAAAGACGATCTACCCACCGGCCATATGCGTTCGATGTTCGATTATTGGCTCGACCAAAAGGGACGTGCGGTGGCGCCCAATATGTTGGCGATTGACCCGTTGAAATTTCCACGCGGAGCCCTTCCCTATCTCGCCATTATGGGTGTCGAACGGGATCCGCTTAGGTTCTTTGTACGTCTCTACGGAACAGCGTACAGAGAGCATGTTGGGATCGATTTGACGGGGCATTACACGGATGAATATCCGACCCTCCAAACTCAAATCGAACGCGCGACAAGATGCGTAGAAGCTCACAAACCGTATATTGTCTCGACGCTCGGCAAGACGACTCAAAGGGACTATAAGCGATTGTTTGTATTGGTATTGCCGTTTGTCGACGATCTTGGAGAGGTGGCAAAACTGCTACATGTCGTGGAGTTTTCCTCCACTTCAGAAGACCAGGAGGGACTATCGTAGGCGAAAGCGGGATTTGTTGCCTATTGCCCTTCATCAATCTCCGTCGCCGGCCATAATCCATTTTGGCCAAAGACTTTCTCGATAATTTCTCGTAAGTAGGGTTCAATATGTATCCGCCGACCCGTCTGGCGCGCTGCGCCGCAAGAGGTATGAAACGATGAAAATATTAGCCTATATTCTTGGTGGTCTCGTTGTTGTCGCCGTCGTTGTTTTTGGCGGAGCATTCGTCTGGTTGGGTTCCGTTGATTGGAACGACTACAAACCGGAAATCGCCGAGGCGGCGCGGGAAGCAACCGGGCGCGAGTTGGCGATTGATGGCGACTTGTCAGTTGACCTATCGACCGGACTTGAATTGAAATTCGCCGCCGGTGGCATCCGTTTCGCCAACGCCGAGGGCGCCGCACCGGCCGATATGGTGACAGTCGCCAGCGTGACCGGACAGGTTCAGCTGCTCCCCATGCTGTTGAGCGGCGCGATGGTTATCGACCGCTTTGTGGTTCAGGAGCCGGTGATCAATCTGGCGGTCGACAAAACTGGAAAGGCCAATTGGGATTTCGGCGACAAGGCGCGAGACCGAGGCGATCGAGAGCATCACGGTGATGGGGACATGTCTCTCTCCGGCCTCAGGCTTGCCGATGTTCGGATCGAAAAAGGCAAATTCGGCTTCGCCAACGCGACCACCGGCCAAACGGTCGCGGCATCTGATATCACCGTGAAAGTCACACTTGAGGATCTGGCGAGCCCCCTGAATGTCGCAGGCGGGCTGGTACTCAACAACGAACCGGTGACCCTGAAAGTCACGATGGATACCCCGGAAGGGATGCTGAAGGGGTCGAATGCAACAGTCCAGGCGGCCCTCAACACCAAGCGGGTCACCGCGACCTATGACGGCCGGGTGCGGAGTGAACCGACGCCTGGTCTGGAAGGCGAGTTCCTGCTCGATATAGCCTCCGTCGGCAAGCTCGCGGCCTGGCTCGATCGCCCGCTGGACAAGCAACAGCGCGATCCGGGGCCGCTCAAAGTTGTCGCGACGATGGCGTCCGACGGTGAAAAGGCCATCTTGAAGCAAGCCTCGATCACCGGAAAAGCAATCAAGGCAAAGGCGAGCGGCAGTTTCCAGGCGGAAGACGAAACGCCCCGTTTTGACATTAAAGTCGACGTTCTCGAGGCCAACC
>JABIRP010000403.1 GCA_018699735.1 Rhodospirillaceae bacterium
AATCCGGCCGTTTCGCCCGCGACTGGATGCTCGAGAACAAGGCCAGCCAGGCCAGCTTCAAGGCCCAACGCCGCATCCACTCCGAGCACCCGATCGAGGAGGTTGGCGCCAAGCTGCGCGCCATGATGCCCTGGATCGCCGAGAACAAGCTGGTGGACAAAGAAAAGAACTAGTCTCGGATCAGAGACTGGATATGCAGCGGGCCGTCCTTCGGGGCGGCCCGTTTGTGTTTTGGGAGTTTACTGGCCCGAAACGTGGCGCGTCGGATCCATACTGTCGTGCAGGATCCGTACAACTTCAATCACGTCAGCCTTTTCGCGATATAAGACTAGATGTCGTCCGGCGACTTGGGACCGCAAGCCCTTCGCAAGTTCTTCTCGACTCCTTCCAATGCTCGGTGAGTCGCGCAATTGGCGGAAGGTAACGCGGAGGATTTTGAGATATCGCTCCTTCTGTGCCGAACCCCATTGGCTTTCGGTATAGGCGGCAATCCTTGTTAAATCCGTGAGCGCTGGACCGGACAGGTGAAGCGCTTTAGAGCTCGGCAAATACTCGGTCCAATGTTTCGTCGTCCACAATCTCTACGAAATCACCGGTAGCCAACGCCTCGTCCCCTTCGCGAACCGCGTTACGTAAGCGCTCCAGTTCTATTGACCGCCGTTCTTCGACCCGCTTCATTAGACGAAGTGCCTCGCGAACGACTTCGCTCGCGTTATTGTAATCGCCGGACGAAGCCCGATCGCGGACGTATTGTTCCAAGTTGGGTGTCAGGCTGAAGTTCATGGTTCTAACCTCCGGAAATTCATAGTTCGTACTGTATTTATTTATGTCAAAGATTGCTATCAAACTTTGTTATTGCCATCTTCTTGCCTCATCGCCCTGCTGCCGCATACCCTCGCATCCATGGCCAAACTCTATTTCTACTATTCCACCATGAATGCCGGAAAAAGCACGGTGCTGCTGCAGTCCTCGTACAATTACCGCGAGCGCGGCATGCATACGCTGCTGTTTACCGCTGCGCTCGACGATCGTTACGGCACCGGCACCATTGCCTCGCGCATCGGGCTGGAGGAGGCGGCTGAGCTGTTCGCCGCCGGTGATGATCTCTTCGCTCGTATCGAGGCGGCGCATACCAAGACCAAGATCGATTGCGTGCTCCTGGATGAGGCGCAGTTCCTGGAGCCGGCACAGGTCGACCAACTGACCGATGTCGCCGACCGGCTCGGCATTCCGGTGATCGCCTACGGGCTGCGCACCGATTTTCAGGGCAAGCTCTTTCCCGGCAGCGCCCGGCTGCTCGCCATCGCCGACGAGATGCGGGAAATCAAGACGATCTGCCATTGCGGGCGCAAGGCGACCATGGTCGTGCGCCTGGACGAGGCCGGCAACGCGATCATCGACGGTGATCAGGTGGTGATCGGCGGCAACGACCAATATGTTTCGCTCTGCCGGGTGCACTGGAAGGAGATGACGGGGCGGGTGTAGGGGCGGTAGGATTTCCTAACCAGACACCGCTTCCCGGCCGAGTATCGCGAGATCCCGGCTCTCCCTTCGGTCGGCCGGGAAACGGTAATATTTTGAATGAAGGAAACCAGACCATGCCCAAAACCGCCCAACTCGACCACGTTGTCATCAATGCTCGCGAGCAGATGGATTTGGCCGAAGCTGAGACCAAGGACCTCGGGTTCATCGTCACGCCGCGCGGCTATCATACCCTTGGCTCAATCAACCATCTGATGATCCTGGGCACGGATTACCTGGAGTTGCTGGGCACGCCCGAAGGCAAGGGCGATGCGCGGCCAGAACTGGCGGCGGCACCGCTGGGGCTGAACGGGTTGGTATTCAAGACCGAGAATGTCGACGATACGTTTGCGCATCTGCAAGCCATCGGCATGGCCGGCGATCCCCCGCGCGCCTTTAGCCGGCCGGTCGATCTTGGCGGCAGCGAACAGGACGCCAAGTTCCGCACCGTCACAGTGCGCCCAGACGTCTTCCCCTACGGCCGGATCTATTTCTGCGAACACGGCACGCCGGAGCTGGTCTGGCGCTCGGAGTGGCAGGGCCATGCGAACGGCTCGCGCTCTATGCCGGAGATGGTAATTGTGGCCGAAGATCCCAGTGCTGAGGCCGACAAGTATGCGCGCCTGCTGCAGGCCCCGGCAGAGAGCGACACAGTTGCGATCGACAGGTTTAAACTCACCATGCTTTCGCCCGAGGCCTATCGTGGACGCTACGGCGATCTTGCTTGCGACATGGCGGGGCGCTCGGCAATGTTCGGCTCGATCGTGGTTCAGGCGTCCGCGGCTAAGACCGTGCGCATGCCCAGTTTCGATACGCTATACGAATTCATTGCCTAAACCGTCTTCCATCAGGACCCAAGCCCATGGATAGCTCTGCCCTCTCGCCTGCCCGTATGACCGACCTGCTGCGTGATGCGCTGGCCGCTGGCGGTTTCACCGACCGCTCTGCTGTGGCCATCGCCACCCACTTGGTCGATGCCGAAATGAAAGGTGTCGCCTCGCATGGCACCAACCGCCTTGGCCTCTACCTTCGCGAGGCACGCGACGGCGTTATCGATCCGAAGGTGGAGCCGGCGGTGACCGAGGCCAAACCCGGCATCATGCATGTTGATGGTATGGGCGGGCACGGTATCACCGCCATGACCCGGGCGACCGAGGTGCTGATCGAAACCGCCAGCGCGCGCGGCATGGCGGCGGTTGGTGTTGTGAAATGTGGGCACACAGGGCGTATGGGTGCCTATGTTGAACAGGCGGCCGAAGCCGGATTGTTCGCCACCTGCTTCGGCGGTGGCGGCCGGCGGCTCTGGGGCAACGTGGTGCCGTTCGGCGGCCTCGATCCGATGATGAGCACCAACCCCTATACCATCGGCGCGCCAGGGCGGCCGGGGGATCCAGTGGTCTGTGACTTCGCGATCTCGACCCTGCCGGCCGGTAAGGTCGCGGTCGCCCGGGTCAACGGTCAACACCTGCCCGAGGGCGCGATTATCGACAAGACCGGTCAGCCGAGCACCAATCCCGAGGATTTCTACGACGGCGGCGCGCTGTTGCCGGCGGCCGGCCCCAAGGGCAGTGGCCTTGGGGTCATCGCCGAGTTGATGGGCGACGCGATGCTGGGCGATGCGACGGAATATAACTGGACCATGATCGCACTCAAGGTCGATGCCTTTCGGCCAATGGCGGACTATGCCGAGGCTGCGAGCGGTTTCATGGACGAAGTCCGGGGCAGCCGTCCGGCTCCGGGTTTCGACAAGGTGATGCTGCCCGGTGAGCGCGAGACCCGCTTGGCCGAAGCAGCGGCCGAAGCCGGGTTGAACATCGAGGCTGGTGTTTGGAACGGCATCGTCGAGGCGGCGAGCGGTGTCGGTATCGACGCCGAGAGCTACTTCTCGGGATGACGAAGATTTTTGCTTGAAGAGTCCTCAGACCCGGTCGTCGTGTTTGCCTTGGATGTAGGAGCCGTCCTCGGACTGTATCAGATCGATCACGCCATCATCCTTTGAGGGCCCGCGAGCCTCGGCGTGCCCCTGGTCGCGCGGCTGCTGCTGTCCTTGCGCTCCGCCTTGTGCCCCACCTTGCTCGCGCGCTTCATCGCGCACCTTGCGTTTGCGGGCGCGATCCAGGCGGCCGATCATCTTGAAGCCGTACCAGACGGCCACCAGGATCATGCCGAGAATGAAGATCTTGTTAAGACTGAACATGGACACTCTTCTAGCGGATTCGAGCCGAATGGCAAAGGGTGTGCAGCAGTTTCCTAATTTGGGCGAATGACAGTGTTCCCTCGGGCGTGTCGTTGCTAAGCTGCGACGAACATTCCGAGAAGCACGAGAGCATGGGTGATACCATAACAGAGACTTTGGCCGTCGAGGTCTGGCGCGGCCGCGATGAGGGGCAGTTCGAGACCTTTGAGGTGCCGCACCGCGAGAGCCAGACCGTGCTCGACGTCGTCACCTGGATCCAGCGCAACGCCGAGCCGGCATTGGCCTATCGTTTCGCCTGCCGGGTCGGCATGTGCGGCTCATGCGCCATGACGGTGAACGGTCGACCACGTTGGACTTGCCGCACCCATGTCTCCGAGGTTTTGGACGGCGGGCGCCTGCGCATTGAGCCGCTCGCCAATCTGCCGCGCATCAAGGACCTGGTCTGTGATCTGACGCCGTTCTTCGAGAAATGGCAGACCGCGCGCGGCCGATTTGAACCCTCGGCCACCCGCCATGACCCGATGGTCCCGGTCTCGACCGAAAGCCCCGAGCGCCGGGCCGCAGATGCCGGCATCGAGTGTATCAACTGTGCGGTCTGTTACGCCGCTTGTGACGTGGTGCGCTGGAATCCGGATTACGTCGGCCCGGCCGCGCTCAACCGCGCCTGGACCCTGGTCAACGACGAGCGTGATGGTGACCGCAATGGCGTGCTGCAGGCGGTGTCGCAAGCTGGCGGCTGCCATTCCTGCCATACCCACGCAAGCTGCCTGGAGCATTGCCCGGTCGGTCTGAACCCAACCGCTGGCATCGCCGGGCTAAAGCGACTGACAGCGCTGGCCGCATTCGGCGGGGGTGACTGATGCTGGAAGCGAGGCTCTACCTCCTGCAACGGGCGACGGCTCTTCTGTTGGCGCCGTTGGTGGTCGTGCATCTCGTGGTCATTCTGCTTGCTGTGCGTGGCGGGTTGAGTGCCGCCGAGATCCTGGCGCGCACCCAAGGCAGCACAGTTTGGGCCGCATTCTACGGGGTATTCGTCATAGCCGTGGCGCTGCATGCGCCGATCGGGTTGCGCAATCTGCTCGGCGAGTGGCTCGGCTGGCGAGATGGATCGCGCGACCTCGCAGTGTTGGTGTTTGGGTTGGCGTTGCTCGGCCTCGGCCTGCGCGCAGTGTGGGGCGTGACGACATGATCGGCGATGGGATTGTTCGGGCATCCCGCAATCACGCCGGCTTCTGGGCGGCTTTGGCGCACCGGCTTTCCGGTCTGGCTTTGATCTGTTTCATCCCCCTGCATTTCCTGGCACTCGGCTTGGCGATCGAGGGTGAGGCGAAGCTGGATACCATGCTCGCCTGGTCGGATAACCCCTTGGTAAAGATCTCGGAGTGGGGGTTGGTGGTGTTGCTGGCGCTGCATCTGGGGTTGGGATTGAGGGTTCTAGCGCTCGAATGGCTGCCCTGGCGTGACCCGCGAAAAGGCCTGATCGCCATCGGCGCCGGCGGGGCTGTTGTGGTCGGGTTGGTCTTTGCGTTGAACTTGGCGGGGTGAGGGCGATGACGATGGAGCGCGCGAAATGAACATCGAACGCAGCAGCACCGACATCCTGATCCTCGGCTCCGGCGGTGCCGGCCTCTTCGCGGCCCTGCATGCGCTGAAAGCGAACTCGGACCTGGACGTGACCATCGCGGTCAAAGGCCTGCTCGGCAAGTCTGGCTGCACGCGCATGGTGCAGGGCGGCTATAATGTGGCGCTGGCGAGCGGCGACTCGGTCGAACGCCATTTCATGGACACCATCGTCGGCGGCAAGTGGCTGCCGCGCCAGGATCTTGCGTGGAAACTGGTCGAGACCGCTGTCGAGCGCATCCACGAGCTGGAAAACGAAATCGGCTGCTTCTTTGACCGCAACCCGGACGGCTCGCTGCACCAGAAGGCCTTCGCCGGCCAGAGCTTCGACCGCACCGTGCATAAAGGCGACCTCACCGGAATAGAAATCATCAGCCGCCTGATGGAACAGGTCTGGGCTCGTGGCTTCAACAAGTTGGAAGAGCACCGCGCCATATCCCTGGTTCCAGCCGCTGATGGCTCGGGGCTTGCGGGCGTGCTGCTGATCGATATGCGCACCGGCGGCTACCGGTTCGTTCGGGCCAAGGCGGTGCTGCTGGCGACCGGCGGCGGGCCGACCATGTATCTCTATCACACGCCCTCCGGCGATAAATCCTGCGATGGCATGGCGATGGCGCTCCGTCTCGGGCTCGGCCTGCGCGACATGGAGATGGTGCAGTTCCATCCAACCGGCCTGCTCGCCGGAACCGACACCCGGATGACTGGCACAGTCTTGGAAGAAGGCCTGCGCGGCGCCGGCGGGTACCTGCTGAACGGCGATGGCGAGCGCTTTATGAGCCGCTACCACGAGCATGGCGAGCGGGCGACGCGCGATGTGGTCTCGCGTTCGATCCAGGCAGAAATGCGCGCCGGCCGCACCACCCCGAACGGCGGCGTGCATATCCAGATGAGCCACCTCGGGCCGGAGGACGTGGCCAAGCGCTTCAAGGGCATGGTTGAGCGTTGCGCCGATTGCGGCTTCGATCTTGCCGGCGGTCTGGTCGAGGTGGTGCCGACGGCGCATTACATGATGGGCGGCTTGGAGTTCGAACTCGACGGCTCGACCGCCCTGCCGGCCCTGTTCGCGGCCGGAGAGGATTGCGGCGGCGTGCACGGCGCCAACCGGCTCGGCGGCAACGGTGTCGCAAACTCCACCGTCTACGGCGGCATTGCCGGCGACGCCATGGCGGCGTACGTGGCGCGCGAGGGGCTCTTGCGCGATGCCGATGAGACGGTGATCGAGGCGGCGGTCGGTCGGGCCGAGCATCCGTTCTCGGTGACAGGCGGCGACCTGAACGAACTGCGTGACCGGCTCTCTCGGTTGATGTGGGACGATGTTGGCATCCTGCGCGACGTGGCTGGATTAAAGCGCGCTCTCTCGGGGCTGGACGATCTGGCGGCGGAATTGGAGGCCACTGGCGTCGCGGATGGCGACCGCGCCTTCAACCTCACCTGGCACGATTGGCAAAACCTCGACAGCCAGATCCAGACCAGCCGCGTCATAGCCCAGGCGGCCTTGGCGAGAGACGACAGCCGAGGCGCCCACTTCCGCGAGGACTTCCCGGAGACCGGGGATCTGGAGGGATCGACCAACACCCGTGTGACGGCGGATTCGGATGGTGAGGTTACGGTGGAGATGGTGCCGGTTGAGTTTTCGGTGGTGAAGCCGGGCGAGTCGCTGATTGCCGGAGAGGCTGGGGCGCCGCCCACATAATCACCGCTGCCCGGTTTGGCGCACCAAACACCGGAGGCCAAGACCGGAATCTGGATCCGAAGAGAACTCTCCCGTGAGATCCCGGATCTCCTCCCGGCTCAAGGCCGGGGCTCATCCAGGAACCGGTATGTGGTGAGGCCACCCCCTCCCGTGCTACCGTTCTCGCTCGACCTCTCCCCGCAACCATCCCGGATACCCAGCTCATGCGTCCCGATCGTCTCCGTTTTGGCATTTTCTTGGCCCCGTTCCATCCGACCCACGAGGACCCAACCGCGGCCCTCGATCGCGACATGGAGCTCATCGAGCATCTCGATCACCTTGGCTATGACGAGGCCTGGATCGGTGAGCATCATTCCGGCGGCTTTGAGATCATCGCCTCGCCGGAGCTGTTCATTGCTGCCGCCGCCGAACGCACCAAACATATCCGGCTCGGCACCGGGGTTTCCTCGCTGCCCTACCAGAACCCGTTCATGAATGTCGACCGGATGATCCAACTCGACCATATGACCAAGGGCCGGGTGATGTTCGGTGTTGGGCCGGGCGCGCTGGTTGGCGACGCGTTCCGCATGGGCATCGACCCGTCCGACCAGCGGCGCATGATGAATGAGGCGCTGGACGCCATCATGCCGCTGCTGCGTGGCGAGCGGGTATCGATGAAGACCGATTGGTTCGAGCTGCGTGAGGCTCAACTGCAGCTGCCGAGCTATCAGTCGCCACATCTGGAGGTGGCGGTCGCGTGTTCGCGCTCTCCGGCGGGAGCATTGGCGGCCGGCAAGTACGGGCTCGGCATGTTGTCGATTGGCGGCACCTCTGATGATGCACTGAAGGCGCATGCCAAGAATTGGCAGTTGGCGGAGGATACCGCCGACGAGCACGGCCAGACCGTCGACCGCAACAACTGGCGCATGGTCATGCTGGCGCATATCGCGGACACGCGCGAGGAGGCCAAGCGCAACGTGCAATATGGGATTGACGATTTCGCCCGGTATTTCCGCGAGATTGCCACCTTCCCGATCGTGCCGCCGGAGATCGACGACCCCTACACCTATCTGACCGAGAGCAAGATGGCGGTAATCGGTACGCCGGACGATGCGATCGCACATATCGAGGCATTGCTAGAGGGTTCCGGCGGGTTTGGTGGGGCTCTGGAGTTGGCTCACAATTGGGCCAATTTCCCCGCCACCAAGCGTCACTTCGAGTTGATGCAGCGCTATGTGGTGCCCCATTTCCAGAAAAAGAATGAGTTGCGCCAGATCAGCTACGACTACAGCAACGCCAATCGCGAAGTCTTTGTCGGCTCGGCGCAAAAGGCGGTCGAGACCGAGATCGCCAAGCAACAAGCCCGCGAGGACGCGAAGAAAGCGGGGGAGTGAGGCTGGGCCTGTCGAGCGTTACTTCCGCTTCCCGGCCGAGCACCGCGAGAGCCGGGACCTTCTGGCCAACTACACTGCAACCCCTCACCCAGTCGCGGAATTTTGACCTTGGACTGTGAAGAACGACGCTGACTTCGGTTGTTGCGGCAGTTCGACTTCGATGTCGATCATGCGCGCGCGCGGTGCCGGTTGGCCGCGCACGATCAGGCCCTCGTTGCGGTTCGGCATTGGGTTGCGGGCGATCGGCACTGCGTCGGCGGCGGTATAGACGCAGATATAAAGCCCGCGATACCGGTCGGCTGAAGTGTTCGGGCCGGAGCCATGCATGACCCGGGTGTGCATCAGACAGACCGAGCCCGCTTTGCCGGTGATCGGCACCGCACCTGCCTGCATCTCTGCCTCGACCTCGTCGGTTACCCGGCCGACGAATGCACCGTCCTGGAACAGTGTGTACATCGGCCCCGTGTGGCTGCCGGGCACGACATAAAGGCAACCGTTCTCCTCGTCCATGTCGTCGAGCAGCAGCAGGGCCGTCACTACATCGTCATTGGTATGCGGCGTGAAAGCAAAATCCTGGTGGTGTGCCACGAAGGTGTCGGAGGCGGGCATCTTGACGTTGATCTTGCAGTGATGGTGTTTGACGTCCGGGCCAACCAGATCGGCCACCATGTCGGTCATGCGGGAGTTGCTCATCACCTCGAAATAGGTGTCGGATATCTCCGAAGGATTGTTGGCCCGGCGCAGCGCTGGACGCTCGGCGGTATGCTCGGCCCCCATATCGAAGCGCGCCCGGCCGTCCACGGTCTCAGGCCCGAACGGATCGGTGTGCGCCCGACTTTCATCGGCCCAGCCGCGCAGCTCGTCGACCAAACCGGCAAGCTGGTCGGGCGTCACGGCATTTTCGGCGAGAAGGTATCCGTCGCGACGATAGGTTTCGACCTGAGCCTGGGTCAGCGCTTTTGGTGCGGTCATTGGGTTGCTTCCTTCTGCGGTACGCTGGTCGGTATAGTGCGTCGCCTCGGCAGTGATGGCCAGTTTCTTACTCGGGCTCTTACACAGGCTCTTACTCGGGCTTTTCGTCGCGGATTCGAAAGGTCCCCTCACCGGTTGCCAGCAGGGTGCCGTCGTCGGAGAAGACTTCACCTCTGGCGAAGAAGATCCGCCTGCCGCCGCCGGTGCGCGTGGCGAGACAGGTGACGCGGCCGGCCTTGGTCTGGCCGATGAAATTGGTGCTGATCGAGAGCGATAGCGCCCGGCATTTGGGCTCCCCTTCAGGCCGCCAGACGCCGGTGAAGCCGCAAGTGGCGTCGAGGATCGTCATCAGCAGACCACCATGCACGATACCGGAGCGATTTAGCAGGCGTGGCACAAGGTCCAGTTCCATCTTGGCGGCACCGTCGGACCATTCCGTCAGATGCAGGCCGAGATCGTCGTTGAAGCCGACCAGATCTTCCAGAGAAGTCAGCGGAGCTGAGGTGTCGGGTTGGGGGGCTGGGATGTTGGGTTGGGTTTGACTCATGATCCAGTCATCGGTTAGAACAAAAAGAGAACAAATTTATCACGGGATGTCATGCATGCCCGATCTCACCTCTCCTTGCAAGCTTGCCGCTCTCTCGAGTTTGCGCAATCAGGTGCGCGCGATCGAACGCGGCGACACTTCACGGGATGTCGGTGCGCCCGACCCCCACATGAGCGGGGCCCATACGAACGACACTAGAGTACAGCCTTTCGGCCTTGGTGAAATTGACTCCCTCTTGCCAGAAGGCGGATTGGTGCGTGGCCGGGTGCATGAGGTTCTTGGCGAGTCCCGCTCCGAAGTACGGGATGCGGCTTGTTTTGGGTTTACCGCTGCGTTGGCGGGGATCTTATCGGATGAGGGTGGGGCCGGGACGGCTCTTTGGTGTACCCGCCAAGCGAATGTGCTGGGCGGTGGTTTGTACGCGCGCGGGCTGGTTGGGCTTGGGGTTGATCCAGGGCGATTGGTAGAAGTGGTCGCACCCTCGGCGGCGGAACGGTTGCGGGTTATGGAAGAGGCGTTGCGTTGCTCTGGCCTTGCCGTTGCGATCGTGGAACTGGATGCGACACGCGGCGGTGAGGCGGAGCGCATTGCCCTTCGCCGGTTGCGTCTGGCGGCCGAGGATGGCGGTGTGACCGGCCTGATCCTCCGCCCCCGGGCCGGCGAGGCAGAGCGCCACGCCGGGGCGGTCGAAACCAGATGGATGGTAAGCGCCGCACCTTCCCCAAATTTGTTATCCTCAAATCCATCATCCCAGGATTCGTCATTTCAAGATTGGGCACCGCATTGGCGGGTTGAACTCGCACATGCCCGCAACGGCCGCCGGGGTGCTTGGACACTGGCTTGGCGGTCCGAAGAGCGCCGGTTTATGATCGCGGATCCTGGGAACAAGCTGCCGATGTCAGTTTCAACCATTGGAAACAGCGGGATTCGTAATCTAATATCCAATGTGGCCTGATATTTGCTCGATAGGTAAGGGACTTGGTCGCCGAATGAATCGCCACGGTGTCGCCCCGGATACCAAACAGACTAATTGGCCAAACAACCGATACTTCTGCTAGACTGGACCACCCAATGCAACGAGCCAAAGCAAGGTCAATGGTTGCTGAAGATGCAGATATGGTGACGGAACTTGTTCCGTCAGCCGAGCAGATATCGCTTGATCGTAGTGGACGGGACCGCCGCCAACACGGCCGCTGGGAAGTCAGCGGCGCAACGGTCTCTATCGAGGACGAAACCTTCTCGGTGGTCGATATTTCGATCGGCGGCTTCCAGGCCCGCATTGAGGGCGGGGTGTTTCATGTCGGCCAGGATCTTGACGGCATGCTCGTCCGTGCCGGGAAATCCACACGAAACCACCTTGATTTTTCAGCTCGGATTGTCCGTGTCGACGATGAGAGCGATTTGTTCGCCGCTGCATTCGAGCCGCTTGAAGGTCAACAGATTGACCGCCTGCTCAGTCTACTGAGCAGCATTGATGCCGAGCGACGTAAGGACAAAGAGCGCATGCATCGCGCCCGGGATCGCGGCCGCCGGATCACTCGTATCGCCGTTGCTTTCACCATTGTGGCCGTCATCGCAGTCGGCGCCTGGTTCGGATTTGGTAAAACCCTCATGAGCTTAATAAGTTAGAAATCCACCACGCTCCGAACAACTTTCTAGACCCTTTTCCCGCCAAAACGCTTTGACCCTATCTCGAATTTTCCGAACTGCCCGGGAAAGCATTGAGCCTGCGGGCTGAGCGGCGTAAAACCCGGGCGACGCCAAATCTAGAATTCGGGCAAGACATTCGGGAGACAGACATGGACGAGACACCCAGCGCCGAGATACCCAGCGCCGACTATCGCAAAGCCCCGGCGCATATTGCCGCCGATATCCTGCTTGAGATCGAGGCGGTGCACATCCGTCCCGACGATCCCTTCACCTTCACCTCGGGGCGCTTGAGCCCAGTCTATGTCGATTGCCGCAAGATCATCTCGTTTCCCCGCGCCCGCGCCCGCCTGATGGATATGGGTGTCGACATGCTGGCCCAGATCGCCGGGTTGGAGGAGTTCGACGCTATCGCCGGCGGTGAGACTGCCGGCATCCCGTTTGCCGCCTGGATCGCTGAGCGCCTTGGCCTGCCGATGCTCTATGTCCGCAAACAGCCGAAAGGGTTTGGCCGCAACGCGCGCATCGAAGGAACTTTCGAAGACGGCGCGCGGATTTTGCTGGTTGAGGATCTGGCGACCGACGGTGGCTCGAAGCTCGGCTTCATCGATGCCATCCGCGAGGCCGGCGGTGAGATCGCGCACTGCTTCGTCGTCTTCCATTACGGCAACTTCCCGGAGAGCATCACCAACATGGCCGAGAAGGGTGTGGCGCTGCATGGGCTTTGCACCTGGTGGGACGTTCTGGCTGCGGCCGAGACCCGCGGTTATACCGCCGACCAGTTGAACCAGGTCCGCTCTTTTTTACGTGATCCCGACGGTTGGGCGGAGGCCCGGGATACGGTTGAGGTTTGACCTTCAGGAGCACAAGACATGACCGAAACCAATGACCTTGTCCTCGTCGAACGCAACGGGCACGCAGCCACCGTCATCCTCAACCGACCGGAAAAACTGAACGCGCTGAACAAGGCAATGTGGGTCCAGCTTGGGGAGGCCATGCAAGCGCTGCATCATGATGAAGATCTGCGCTGCATCGTGCTGCGTGGTGCCGGCGACAAGGCGATGGGTCCGGGTGCTGACATCAAGGAGTTCGAAACCGAGCGTGCAAACGCCGCCCAGGCAGCCGAGTACGGCGCTATCATGCACACTGCCATGGCTTCGATCGGAGACTGCCGGCATCCGGTGGTGGCCATGATCAAGGGGCTCTGCATCGGCGGCGCCTTGGAGTTGTCCCTGATGTGCGATCTTCGGATTTGTGGTGCTTCTTCGCGCTTTGGCATCCCGATCAACCGATTAGGCCTGGTCATGTCATACCCCGAGATCGAGGCCCTGATCGCCACGGTCGGCCGATCGACGGCGCTGGAGATCCTCTATGAGGGCCGGGTGTTTGGGGCCGAAGAGGCGCTGGCGAAAGGTTTGGTCAACCGCATCGTCGCCGACGACGAGGTCGAAGGTGAGGTCGGTGAGACGGTGGCGCGAATCTGTGCCGGGGCCCCGCTGGTCAACCGCTGGCACAAGGCTTTCGCCAACCGGATCGCACGTGGCATCCATGAAGGGCAACCGCTTGACCCGTCGGAAGCCGCCGATGGCTTTGCCTGCTTCGATACCGCCGATTTTAACGAAGGCTATCAGGCTTTCGTAGAAAAGCGCTCGCCGGTGTTCAAGGGTCAATGACCCCGAGGCAAGACCGGTTTAAGGTCACATCGGATAGACTTTCCGAGGTGGCGAGATGGATGACAAAATTGCGGTAACCGAAGCAGAGGCGGAAAGCTTCGATCTGGCAAACCTGCCGTCGGATTACATCGCCGACCCGTACCGGTATTTCGCTGCCTTGCGCGGTTATGACCCAGTACACCGGATGGCCGATGGCTCCTACCTGCTGACACGGTACGATGATCTCTCCACCGCTTACCGAGACTCGAAGGTCTGGAGTTCCGACAAGAAAGTCGATTTCAAGCCGAAGTTTGGCGACAGCCCGCTCTACGAACACCACACCACCAGCGTCGTCTTCAGCGACCCGCCGGATCACACCCGCATCCGGGCGCTATTCCAAGCCGCCTTCACCCGCAAGGCGTTGGCGGCGCTTGAGCCCCGGATCCACGAACTGGTCGACCATTATCTCGACGAGTTGGCGGACCGCGGCGAAATGGAAGTGGTTTCCGACTTCTCATTCAAACTGCCGGTCGAGATCGTCTCGGTCATGCTCGGCGTGCCAACGGAGGATAGGATCCTGATCCGCGATTGGGCCCTGGTCATCTTGGGTGGTCTGGAGCCGGTGCTATCCCCCGAAGCATTCGACGCCGGCAACAAGGCGGTCGATGACTTCAAGGCCTATCTGCGCGGCCTGGTCGCCCACCGCAAGGCGCATCCGACCGACGGGCGATCCGGTGAAATCCTGACGGCCTTAATTGAGGCCGAGGAAGATGGTCAGAAACTGACCGAGCTGGAACTGCTGCACCAGTGCATCTTCATGCTCAACGCCGGGCACGAGACCTCGACCAACATGATTTCCCACGGCGTGCACGAGATGCTGAGCCGGCCGGAGGAAGTGGCGCGGTTGCGAGCCGAGCCGGCATTGATCAACTCGGCCGTCGAAGAAATCCTGCGCTATCAGGCGCCGATCCAGATCAACAACCGCCGGGCCAAGACTGCGACCGAACTTGGCGGTGTCGCCTTGCCTGAGGGCGCACAGGTGCATCTGATGATCGGCGCCGCTAACCGCGACCCGGCGCAATTCCCGGACCCGGACCGATTTGACATTTCCCGGCGCAACAACCGGCATCTGTCCTTCGGTCTTGGTATTCATGTCTGTGCCGGCAATGCGCTGGCCAGGATCGAAGGCGTGATCGCGTTCGGTAAGTTGTTCGAACGATTCCCCGGATTGCATCTGACGGGCCCGGCAAAACTGTCGGAACGTGTGCGCTTCCGCGAGATCTGGGAGTTGCCGGTGGCAGTTTGAGGAAATTGGGTTTCTTGACACGGCTTGGCCATGCACTCAGTGTCAGCGTCTCATTGACCCAGAGCGTGTGACCCTGCGATGCCGCATTCCGGTGAACCTCCGTCACTGCAATCCGAAGTCGAACGGCTAACCGCTGAGCTCGATAGCGCGCAGCAACATTTCACCGACGTGGTGATGTCCGTACAAGAGGGCTTTGTAATTTTCGACAGCGAGCGGCGGTTGTTGCTATGCAATGACGCCTACCGGCAATTCTACGTTGATGCTGTCGGTCAGGATGTCGCCAACTTGATCGTGCCGGGCGCGCAGCAATTGGAATTCCTGACGGCCGCCTTCGAAGCCGGCATGTTTCCCGATATCGAGGGCACCACCGAGCAGTATGTCGAGCAGCGGCGCTTACGACAGAAAGAGCTTCGCCGCGCTGTGGAAATTCGCTTTTCAAGCGGCGCCTGGGTTCAGGTAAACGAACGGCCGACCCACGACGGCGGATATGTCGCCATCTATACCGATATCACCGAATTGAAGCGGCGCGAGGCTGAACTCGCAGGAAAAACCAACACGCTGGAGCAGTTGTCGAACCAACTGGCGAAGTACCTCTCGCCGCAAATCTACCAGTCGATCTTCAGCGGGCGGCAAGAGGTCAAGGTCGCCAGTAGCAGGAAGAAACTGACGGTGTTCTTCTCCGACATCGCCGATTTCACGGAAACAGCGGACAAACTCGAGTCCGAGGAATTAACCCAGTTGCTCAACCACTATCTAACGGAGATGTCGCAGATCGCGCTCGAATACGGCGCCACGATCGATAAATTCGTCGGTGATGCCATCATGATATTTTTCGGTGATCCGGAAACTAGGGGCGTCAAGCAGGATGCTCTGGCCTGCGTTCAGATGGCCGTCGCGATGCGGGACCGGATGAGCGAACTGCAGAAGGTTTGGCGCGAGACCGGCATCGAAAAACCGCTGCGCTGTCGAATGGGTATTCACACCGACTATTGTACGGTCGGCAATTTCGGCAGCAACGATCGCATGGACTACACGATCATCGGCAGCGGCGTGAACCTGGCATCCCGGCTTGAAGCCGCCGCAGAGCCGGGCGAGATCCTCATCTCGTACGAGACCCAAGCGCATGTGAAGGACCAAGTCCAGTGCGAGGAACATGGTCAAATGGATGTTAAGGGCATGGCGTATTCCGTCGCTGCCTATCGCGTGATCGACCTGTATGAGCGGCTGGACAGTGCTGAGCGACCAATTCATGCCGAGTTGCCGCACTTTCAACTCGATATCCAGCTTGGCGAGATGTCTGATGACGAGCGGCGCGAGGCGGCGGCGGCATTGTCGAGCGCCTTGGAAAGATTATCGAGCGACGGTAAATAGACCGTGAAAAGTACATCGATATTGAAAAGGTCTATCGCAAGTGACGTTCAGAATTCGCCGGGCCCGGCTTGATGAAATCGACGTGCTAACAAAACTCAGCCTGCGGTCCAAGCAGTCAAATGGCTATGACGACGCCTTCATGGAAGCGTGCCGGGAGGAACTAACGGTGACGGAAGAGCGGATGCAGTGCGGCGAATATTGGGTCGCTGAGTCTGATCGTGTGCGGGGATGTGCCTGTCTCGTTGCCGACCTCAGCAAACGCACTGGCGAGGTTCACGCGTTTTTCATAGACCCGGACAACCAGCGCCAGGGGATAGGGCGGATGCTTTGGCAAAAACTGGTTGAGCGGGCAAAGCAAGAAGGCCTGATGAGCCTTCACCTTGATGCCGATCCGTTCGCCGTTCCATTCTATGAGGCGTTGGGCTTCAAATCAGTCGGCATGTCACCCTCCGGCTCCATTGAAGGACGCAGCATCCCATATATGACGATCTCGTTTCCAATGGCATAAGGCCGCCGGATTAAAGCAGGTTCTTCACATCCGATGAAAACGTCGGGAACGCGAACTGGTCATCCTTAAGTTTACTCACCGGAATGTCGTGGCTCATCGCCAGGGCAAATAGATGGATCAACTCCTCGCCGTGGTGGCCGACCATATGAGCGCCGACGATCCGATCCTTCGCCCGATCGACCAGGACCTTGGCCCAGGCTGCAGTCTCGGCGTAACTCTTGGCCGAGAACCAGCCGGTCATGTCGTTGGTCGAAACGTCAACCTCCAGGCCGCTGGCACGCGCTTCCTGCTCGGTAAGCCCAACGCTGGCAAAGGCCGGCACGGTATGTACGCAGCTCGGCACATTTGCATAATCCGGCGAGTGTTTGGCACCGTCGACGATGTTGCGCCCGACGATGCGCCCCTCGACGGTCGCGAGCGGTGAGAGTTGCGCCGGCCCAACCAAGGCATCGCCGCAAACCCAGACCGACGGGTTGGTGGTTGAGCGTAGATAGGCATCGACCTCAATCCGGATGCCGTCATGTGAGATCCCGCCGGCCGCAAGATCCAGAGTATCAACATTGGCGACGCGGCCAGCACCGTTGACCACCCGGTCGGCGTCTAGAGTATGCACGGCCCCATCGTGTTCAAACAACACCTGCAGGCGGCCGTTTGATTTCGTGATTTGGCTCACCTTGACCCCGGTCTTGACCGTGATGCCAATACGCTCGCTTTCCTCCTGCACCTTGGCGACCGCGTCGGCGTCCAGGCGTGGCAGCAACCGGTCCATGACCTCCAAGATTGTGACCTTGGCCCCGGCGCGGGCGTAGACGTGACCGAATTCCAGCGCGATGACACCGCCGCCGACGAAGACAACTTCCTCTGGCAACTCGCGCTCGGTCAGCATTTCGTCCGAGGTGATCATGAGCTCCGCCCCAGAGATCGGCAGGGACATCGGTTTGGAGCCGGTGGCGACGACGATGTCCTTGCCTTCCAGGATTTGCGCGCCGTCAGGGCCATCGACCTCGCCTCGGACCTCAATCGCGTTGGGTCCGACGAACTTGGCATGGCCGTGATAGACATCACCGCGTTTCTTGGCCACACCCTCCATGGCGTCCGGGATGAAATCGACCATGCCGCGCTCTCGGTCGATCAGCTTGGCCCAGTCGAGTTTGGGCTTGCCAACATCGATGCCGTGAGCGGCGGCGAGTTTGATCTCATGCAAAGCGTGACCGGCGGCGACCAGAACTTTCTTCGGCGTGCATCCACGATTTGGGCAAGTGCCGCCAAAGTCGCGTTCCTCGACAAAGGCGATGCTGCGGCCCGCCTCATGGACGACCGCTGGGACGCCAAAACCGGCGTTGCCGCCGCCGAGGATGATGACATCGTATCGTTCCGCCATGGCTCGCACTCCCGCCGTCCGTTAACTATAAGGCGACCATGCCACGCGGCCCGATCACGGGCACTTCACGATTATGAAATCAGGAGGGATTGTTAGGTCTTGAGCACATCTCGCAAGCCGGCCAAGGCATCCCAACCGGAACTGTGCCCGATCCGATCGATCCGCTTGAGTGCGTCCGTCACACCGCCGACCCCCGATAGTGCCAGCAACAGATCATGAAGCGCCGCTGACGCCAGTCCGCGTGCACCGGCTGCAAGGTGCGCTTGGCTGATGGCGTTGGTAAGATCCGGCGCCAGTGACTGGATCCGTTGGTAAAGACGTTCAGCCACCAACTTTTGCCCAGTTGTCTGTAGCCCCAGCATCCAGCCAACCAACAAATCATCACCGGCTGGCGTCAATCCCTCGCCCAATCCGAGCAAGGCACGGATGGGTACCTCGGGGGGGAGTGTCTCGCGATCGGACCTATACCAATCCACCAACGCCTCGCGTGCCGGATCCGTACGCTGAGAGACAGGCGTTTCATCTTTTACAGCCAGCCCTCTGGGGGGCACCACAACCATCCCCGCGTCAAGCCTGGCAAGGGCGGCTTTGGCCCGCCCGCCGGACAGGTTCACGGACGTGGGCGCCCAAGGTGTTGCTATCGAAAGATCGATCTCGATATCTGCGCCGACGGAAAATCGGTCGTTGAACTCAGCCAGGATGTTGAGAGGGCCATCGCCGATTACCAGGTGGCCGAGGCAAATCAGACCGCCGGTCTCGCATTCCAGATAAAGGCTCCGCTCGAACTTCGCGATCACCGTGAGCCGTTCGCCTGAGTTAATCAGCTCGCCAGCGATTGGACCGTAGCTTTGTGCCTGGATTGTCATGCGAGATCGTATCAGGCCGAATTCAAGATCCCGAGCGTCCATTCGGCTGCAACCGCGTTCGAAGGAGCGACCCGCACACCGGCACGCGTGAGTGCCGAAACCTGCTCGGAATGGATTTGTGGATCCTCCTCCGTCCCGGTTACCGAGGCGATGACGACCGGGCGCCGTCCCGTGCTGGCGTCGATCGCTTGCGCGATGCCGCCGGCCGGGTCGGGGTGGGCGCCGTATCCCAACAGAACATCTAGCAAGACGACGCGCACCGTCGGGTCACCCAGCATCTGTCGCAACATTGTCTCGCGAGGCTCGGGATCGATCATCGGGTGCGGCCGGTTACGGGTGAACTCATCAGCACCGAGATCGAGCAGGCGAATGGCCGCCGCCGCATCGTCGCTTCCGGCGCCGGGGATTGGAGCGTTAGAAGCCACAACATGGCCGGCACCCATCAAGATTGCCTGGGCCTCACCGCAAAGCGTGCCGCCGGAATACAAGCCGACCACTCTCTGGCCATCCATTTGGCCATCCATTTGGCCATCGGATGAAACCGCGTTTGCAGGCGGTACATCAATTCGATCTTGGCCTACCGCGAGTGCTGCCGCATGGGCAAGGGTATCAGCGTGCTGCGCATTCGCTGGTAAATCCCCTGCAACGCTGCCAAGGAAATGCACAACGTATGGCTTGCGGCTCCGCTGGATCTCCTCGACGACCCGCGCCACAACTTCAGGCGCCGGTGGTTTCGAGATCAACACGATCCGTTTGGTTGCCGGGTCCCGTTCCAGCGCCGCCATCGCCGCGAGCGTGGTCAGGCCGCCGACGTCTGTTGAGAGATCCCGACCGCCGGTTCCGATTGCGTGCGATATACCGCCGCCGGCCCGGTGCACCAGGCATGAGACCTCTTGGATGCCGGTGCCGGACGCGCCAATGATCCCAACATCGCCGCGCCGAACCTCATTGGCAAAACCGATCGGTGTGCCGGCGATGATTGCCGTGCCGCAGTCAGGGCCCATCATCAACACCCCGTGCTCCGCCGCCAGGTGTTTCAGTGAGATTTCGGCTTCGACCGGGACGTTGTCGGAAAACACCATGACATTGAGCCCCCGCTCGATCGCCTTGCGGGCCTCGGCGGCGGCGAAATCGCCCGGTACGGAAATTAATGCCAGATTGGCGGTCGGTAAGGCCATGACCGCCCCGCGTAGAGTTCGTGGAACCCAACCGCTGGTCCCGTCATCGGCGGTTTGGCGGGGTGCTGAGAGCAGACGCTCGGCCTCGACCAAAGCCGCATGCGATGCTGATTCGTTTTTGGCTCGAACAGCCAGAATCAGGTCACCGGGTTTAGCGGTTTCTCCTTCGGGGGCAAGCAACCCAGCATCCCGCAGAATTTCCCGGTTGGCCGGCGTGCCGGTCATCACGGCCGCATCTTCGACACCGCTCAGACCCGCCACCTCGCGAGACAGGCGCATCAGAGCGATCGAGTCCATATAGGTTCCGGCCAGAACCAAATTAACGACAACCGCACTCATGAAATGCCAAGCTCCGCCGCCAGGACTTCGAGTGCCTGGGTGAAGCAGTCCATCGGTGCCTTGACCACGCCGGCGCCAACCTGACCGATGCCGGGCTCACGGTGGGCTATGCCGGTATTGATGGTCGGTGCAATGCCGCTCTCGACCACCAGACGGACATCGATTGCCGTCGGAACGCCGGCATAGTCGAGGGATGGGATCGTCCACTCAGGGTTTTCGGAAAGCGTGATCTCGCGCATCGATCGGGTGAAATTCGCTGCCTCCGAGGCCCGTCCCGCACCGACGAAGCCTGCGACCGCCGGTGCGGCCGCCATTGCGAAGCCGCCCAGCCCGACGGTCTCGACGATTGTGCTGTCGCCCATGTCGGGATTGGCATGGCTCTCATCATAGCCTGGGAAGTAGAGACCTTGCGGCATCTCGACTGGCGCCGTGAACCAGCGGTCGCCAGTGCCGGAAACCCGGATGGCAAAGTCGGTGCCGTTGCGGCTCATGGCGGTGACGACGCTCGAACCCTCAATGCCGCGTACCGGATCCATGATCGCCTTGCCCATGGCCATGGCGATATTGAGGAAGAACTGATCGTTGCCGCCGGCGAACGCCAGTGCGCGGGACAGCACCGCGTTATCAAGGTTCAACTCTGCCGCCGCTTCGACAAGAGCCGGTCCAAGCTGGCGCACCAACAGGCTGGAGCAGGCGACATTGCGCTGGTGCATCTCGTCGCCCATGGTCAGGCCGCGCCCGACCAGGGGCTTGAGCTCTATGCCACCGGTCCGGCGCAAGGCGGCACCCAGCAGTGGGCCAAATTCATCACGCAGCCAAGCGAGCCGGGAGAGCACTTCGGCATCGTTGCCACCAAACCGCATGACCTTGCCAAGGCCTTCATTGATCGTGCAATAGGCGCGATTACCGAACGCCCGGTTCTCGACGATCATCACCGGTTGCGACATCGTCGTCATGCCGGTCATCGGGCCCACGGCATCGAAGTCGTGATTGGGGCGAAGGGTGATGCTATCGACTTGGCTCTCGGCGTCTGCCAGATCCGATGCCCATCCTTCGAACACCATGATCCCGGCGACAGCACCTCGCATAGGCCCACACATGCGCGACCACTCAATCGGCGGGCCGGCGTGCAGGATCTGACGCTCTCCCAGATCGGGCATGACCTCATGCGCCGGGCGCACATCGACAAGCACCGGATCACCGCCAAGCAAGCGCTTCAGGGCCTCGGCGTTGGCTTTTTCTATGATCTCCATGACCGCCCCTCAAATTCCGAGTTTGGCGAGCAGTTCCGCCAGCTTGGCGTCGCCGCCGGCCGGTGGACGCCAGTCCGTAGCTTGAACCGCCTCGCCACGCGCCTCCAGGTCTTGTGCGAACACATCGAGGCCAAGGTTTATCACTTCGACAGGCCCGCTCAGCAGGCGGTCAACCGCTTCATCGCTCATGGTTTGAGTGCTCTTGAGAATTGTTGCAGCTCTCTTAAACGACTAACCCCTGGATACGGTTCGGGCAAGGCCAAGGTCTTCGTGATAGGAGATAAAGAATGAAAACTATGGATGTCGTAATCATCGGTGGCGGCGTGATCGGGGCATCGATCGCCTATCACTTGACCCGCGCCGGGGTGCGCGACGTTGTGCTGCTGGAACGAAATGAGCTCGCAACGGCGGCATCCAGTCGGGCGGCGGGGCTTGTCTTGGAAGTTACCGGGAAGCCTGCGAAACAACCTTTGGTGCACCAAACTCTCGCCGATGCTTACGATCTGGAAGAAATGTTGGGAGAGGATATCGGGTTCCGCCGCGTTGGCAGTTTGCGCGTCGCCCAGGCATCCGACCGCATCGTCGAACTTGACCGAATGGCTAAGGTCGCAGAGCAAACCGGTGTGCGCTTCGCGTGGTTGACGCCGCAGGCGGCGGGTTCGCGGGTTCCGTGGTTGGCGACCGATGAGACCTCGCGCTACGGATATTTCCAGGACGACGCCTTCGCCGATCCTTACCGCTTGGCCATGGCGTATGCCAAGGCGGCTCAGGCCGGAGGCGTGTCCCTCAAGCCACGCACGAGCGTCTTTGGGATCGAGATCGAACAAGGCCGTGCTGTGGCCGTCACGACCAGCGAGGGCCGGATTGCCAGCGGCTCAGTCGTCAATGCGGCTGGTGCTTGGGCAAACGCGTTGGTGTCGCCTGTAGACCAACCCTTGGCATTCACGCCGGTGCGCAGTCACTACTGGCTTGTCCCGCCGACGGCGGGATACCCGCCCGATCATCCAATTACCGTTTTGCCGGACGTGCCCGGTTACACCCGACCCGAGTTGGGTGGGCTTCTGGTTGGCGTGCAAGAAAATCAATCCTTGGCCTTTGACGCCCGAACCCTCGCCGGTGACGAGACAGCGCATACGATCGCCGAACGCGAGGATCATTGGGATGTCCTGGTCGAGAAAATGCCGGCGCTAAGCGCTCTAGCACCCGAAGCGGAGAACTGGGAGATTGCGCATTATGTCGCCGGTCTATCGTGCTACACGCCCGATGGTTTGTTCCTGCTCGGCGCGTCGCCCAGCATCGAGGGGCTGTTCGTTGCCGCCGGTTGTTGCGGATCCGGTGTCGCCGCGTCTGGGGGAATTGGCGCCGCCCTCAGCGAACGTGTGACCGGTTCAACTCTAAGCTATGACCTCGGACCTTTCGCCCTGGACCGGTTCGGTTCCATCGACCCGAATTCGACCGAGTTCCAAGCGCGCTGCACCGACGCCCGCGCCCACAAGGCCACCGGCTCAAACAGATCCGCTTAACGATCCGCCAGCATCATGTCCGATGCCTTCTCGGCGATCATGGTCACCGGGGCATGGGTGTTGCCCGAGGTGATGGTCGGCATGACCGAGGCGTCGGCGACCCGCAAGCCCTCGATGCCGTGCACCTTCAAGCGATCATCCACGACCGCCATGTCATCAGCGCCCATTTTGGCGGTACCAATGGGGTGGAAAATTGTGGTGGCGATATCGCCGACCGCCCTGACGATGTCCTCGTCGCTTGTCACGTCCGGCCCGGGCTTGATCTCGGTTGGTGTGAATTCAGCCAGGCGCTTGGTCGCCATCAGCTTGCGGGCATGGCGAATGCTGCTGGCTGCGACCATTCGGTCGGCCTCAGTCGACAGGTAGTTCGGCCGGATTGCCGGCGGCACCCGAGGGTCGTTCTGGGTGATGTGGCAGTCACCGCGGCTCTCGGGCCGAAGATTGCAGACCGACACCGTGATCGCAGGGAAGGTATGCAAGGGCTCACCGAACGCGTCCAGAGACAGCGGTTGAACGTGATACTCGATATTGGCGGTCTCGTAGGACGGGTCAGATTTGGTGAAGATGCCGAACTGGCTGGGCGCCATTGCCATTGGGCCGGACCGATTGAATAGATAGCGCGCCGCGATGGTCGCCTTGCCGAGCAGGGTGCTTTGCATCTCGTTCAGCGTCTCGGCGCCGGAGATCTTGAAGATGGTCCGGATCTGCAGATGATCCTGCAGGTTGTCACCGACACCCTTCAACTCGTGGAGCACCGGGATGCCCAGGTCATTCAGCAATCCACCCGGCCCGATGCCGGAGAGTTGGAGGATTTGCGGCGTGCCGATGGCACCGGATGCCATCACCACCTCTTGGTTTACGCTCACGGATTTTCGGGTGTTGCCGTGGCGAAGGATCAGGCCAGTTACCCGACGGCCTTCGAAGACCAGCTTCTCGACATGCGCGTCAGTCACGACCTGCAGATTACTGCGCCCCTTGGCCGGATCGATGAAGGCTTTTCGCGCATTCCACCGGATGCCGCTTTTCTGGTTCACCTCGAAATAGCCGGCGCCCTCGTTGTCGCCGGTATTGAAGTCCTGGGTCGGCGGAATACCGATTTCTTGGGCCGCCTGCTGCACCGCATCCAGGATCGGCCAGGACAGGCGTTGTTCTTCCACTGGAAGCTCTCCGTCGGAGCCGTGAAATTCGTCGGCGCCGCCAAAGTAGCTCTCGGATTTCTTGAAGTAGGGCAGGATGTCGTCCCACCCCCAGCCGGTGTTGCCAAGCTGGCGCCAATGATCGTAGTCGCGCGCCTGGCCGCGCATGTAGATCATGCCGTTGATTGATGAACAGCCGCCAAGCACTTTGCCACGCGGATAGGCAAGCACGCGGCCGTTTAGACCCGGTTCGGGCTCGGTCTTGAAGCACCAGTCGGTCTTGGGGTTGCCCATGCAGTAGAGGTAGCCGACCGGCACATGGACCCAAAACCTGTTGTCGCTGCCACCGGCCTCCAGCAGTAGGACCTTGTTGGACGGGTCGGCACTTAACCGATTGGCCAGCACGCAGCCGGCCGATCCAGCCCCCACGACCACATAATCGAAACTTCCCAGATCCGGCAAATTCTCGGTACTCATTCGGCGCGTTCCTCTTGTCCGGTCCATAGCGAGGCTTGTTACGCGGTGATGATACGTGGTTACCATCGCTGAGGTAAATCAAACACATGGGGACGCGCAATGACATCACTGAGAGAAACAGGCCGACGCATTCTAGGTGAAGTGCTCGGAGCGGATTATTTGGCCAAGCGCGATGCTTCGACGACAGACTTCAACGCACCGATCCGGGAGTTCTCGGAGACCGCCGCCTTCGGCATGCTGTGGAGCCGGCCGGGCTTGGAGCGCAAGACCAGGAGCCTGCTCTGCCTGGCAATGCTGACGGCGCTCAACCGACCGAACGAACTACGCATGCACTTGATGAGCGCGCTGAACAATGGCTGCAGCGTCGAAGAGATCCAGGAGGCGCTGCTGCACACAGTAGGCTATTGCGGCATCCCGGCGACCCGGGATGCCTTCGAGGTCGCCGAGGCCTTCTTGACCGAGCGTGGGTTGCTGTCCGGGGATGAGTAATGGAAAAAGGGGACATTCTGCATTTTCCCAAAAAGCAGAATGTCCCCATTATTGCGGTATTGTGTCTTAACCGTAGCGATAGGGCCGACCGGCCTTCTCCATCGCCGCGTTGTAGTCCTTGAGAATTTGAACGACCTTGGCCTTGGTCTCGGACTCAGACGCGATTTCATCCCAGAACTTGACCGCCGCCGCCTCGACCGTTGCCCACTCGGCGTCCGGGATCGAGGTCAGTTTCATCTTTGTGCCCTTAGTCCTGAGATGTGCCTCGCCGCCCCAGTACCACCACTGGCGATAGTAGTGCGAGCTGTCCATGGTGAGCTTCAGGAGCTCCTTCAGGTGGTCGGGAAGCTCATTGTAGCGGTCCATATTGGCGAAGAACGAACCTGCCCAAGCGCCCGAGATGTTGTTGGTCAGGAAGTAGTCGGTCACATTGGCCCAACCGACTGTGTAGTCCTCGGTAATGCCGGACCAGGCGATCCCGTCAAGTTCGCCGGTCTGTACCGCGACCTCGATATCCTCCCATGGCAGGGTCACCGGCACGACGCCGAACTGGGTTAGAAACCGCCCGGCGGTCGGAAAGGTGAAGACGCGCTTGCCTTTCAGGTCTGCGAGCTTGTGGATCGGATCCTTGGTTGCGAAATGGCACGGATCCCAGGCGCCGGCGGACAGCCACTTCACGCCGACCTTGGAGTATTCGGAATCCCATATTTTGTCGAGACCGTATTGGTTAAACAGCACCGGCACGTCGAGAGAGTATCGGCTGGCGAATGGGAAATACCCGCCAAACACTGTGACTTCTGTTGGCGAGGCCATGCTGTCGTCGTCCGACTGGACAGCGTCGATCGTGCCTTTTTGCATGGCTCGGAACAGCTCGCCGGTCGGCACCAGTTGGTCGGCCAGATAGAGCTCGATTTCCATTTCGTCGCGCGCGATCTTATTGAAGCTGTCGATCGCCGGCTTGACGACGTGTGCGGCCAGCGCCGCGCCAGCATAGGTCTGGAGCCGCCACTTAATCTTGGAGGCGCCATGAACCGCTGGCGATGCCAGCGTTGCAGCACCAGCGACCCCGGCCACGCCAGCGGTCGCGAGAAACTTACGTCTTGTTGTCATGTGAAACTCCCCAATGTTTGTTTTCGATGGCCGTCGCTCGACGGGTCATTATTGGGTGACCGGATCATTTAGCGTAAACGGTGTCCGGTAACCATAATGCAATCTCGGGGAATATCATGACGATGGTCAAGGCCAGAATCATCACACCGACAAAGGGAATAATGGAGCGGTAGATGTCCGTGAGCGAGATTTTCGGAGGCGCCATGGCGCGCATCAGGAATAAATTGTAGCCGAAAGGTGGCGTCATGTAGGCGATCTGGGTGGTAATCGTGTAGAGTACACCGTACCAAATCAGGTCGAAGCCAAGCATATTCACCAACGGCACGTAGAGCGGTGCGACAATTACAAGCATGGCAGTGTCGTCGAGAAATGTGCCCATCAACAAGAACGACAACTGCATCAGGATCAGGATCGTCCACGGCGACAGCCCGAGCCGATCGACGAACAAGCCTTCGATCGCCTTGACGGCGCCCAAGCCGTCGAAGACCGCGCCGAAAGCGAGCGCGGCCAAAATGATCCACATGAACATGCAAGAGATGCCAAGCGTCTTGCGCACCGAGTCCTCGAAAACCTGCCTGGTCATCCGCCGCTTCAGAACCGCAGCCAAGACCGCCGTCAATGCGCCGATGGCCGAGCTTTCCACAAGACTCGTCCAGCCATTGATGAATGGCACCATCATTGAGGCAAAAATCGCAAATGGCAGTAGACCGGCGCGCAATAGCCGGAGTTTCTCCGCCAATGGTATATTCCGCGACACTTCGGGCAGCGCCGGGCCGATCTCCGGCTGGAGCCTGCAGCGGATGTAGATGTAGGCGATAAACATTGCCGCCATCATCAACCCCGGCAAAATCCCGGCCAGCCACAGCTGCCCAACCGGCTGTCGGGCGATCATGGCGTAGAGCACCAGCACCACCGACGGTGGTACCAGAATACCGAGCGACGAACCCGCCTGGATCACGCCGGTCACCATGATCTTGTCATATCCACGCTTGAGCAACTCCGGCAACGCGATCGTCGCTCCGATTGCCATGCCGGCCACCGACAGTCCATTCATCGCCGAAATTAGGACCATCAGCCCGATCGTACCAATGGCGAGCCCGCCCTGGACCGGCCCCATCCAGACATGGAACATACGGTAAAGGTCGTCGGCGATCCGCGACTCCGATAACACGTAGCCCATGAAGATGAACATCGGCAATGTCAGCAGCGGGTACCACTTCATCAACTTCATGGCGGCGGAGAAAGCCAGGTCTGACCCGCCGGTTCCCCAAAGCGTCAGCGACGCAACCATGGCCACCGCGCCGATAGCCCCGAATACGCGTTGTCCTGTCATGAGCATCAGCATCATCGACGAGAACATCAAGATGGCGATCAACTCGTAGGGCATCAGATGTCGACCCCACGAAGGCGGGCGATGTCTTTAATGAACTCGGCGACAGCTTGAAGCAACATCATGAAAATCGCGAAACACATCGCGACTTTGATCGGCCACATATAAGGCCGCCAGGCTGAGTAGCTCCGCTCGCCGTATTCGATGGCGTAACTCGTGCTGTCTATTCCGCCATACAACAGAACGCCGAGGTAAAAGATGAGAAAGAGCACGGTGACGGCATCAAACCACGCTTTCTTGCGCGGCGGCCAATCGCCATAGAACAGGTCCATTCGGACATTCGAGCCGAGTTGAATGGAATAGGGTCCGCCGAGCAGGTAGTAGGCGACCATTGCGAACTGCGCCATCTCGAGCGTCCAAAGCGACGGCAGAAAGAATGTTTTAGATACCGAAGACCAAAGCAGGATCCCCATCATCACGAAAATCAGGTACATCGCGATCCGGCCGATACGGTAGTTCACGGCTTCGACCCATCGCACGTAGCGCCTTATTGCACCTGGCATCAATCATTCCCCCGCCCCAATCGTGCCCCCGCCCCTGTCGTGCCCCTTCGCCCAGGCGATGAGCAGTTTAGACCATAAAGAAGAAAAGGGGACGTTCTGCTTTATTCTGAAAAACAGAATGTCCCCTTTTCCTGTAGCCACTTGGACTAGTGCTGCCAATCCGCCGCATCCGTCTCGCCCAGGCGCCGCATCAGTGCTGTCCAGGCGGCCAAGCCTTGGTCGATCGAGGACAAGCGGAAGAATTCGTTCGGTGCGTGGAAATCCTCGTCGGCGGTCGAGAACGAGAACATCACCGTATCCAGGCCAAGTTCTCGGCGGATCATGTCGGACATTGGCAACGTGGCGCCGATGCGCACCCGTCGTGGCTTCTCCCCCACCGTTTGCTCTAGCGCATCTTCGACCGCCAGCAGCAGTGGGTGTGTCGGTGGCACCTCGTAAGCGGCGGAACTGCCGCGTTCATCATCGAAGTCGAGGCGGACGCCGTCTGGACAAACCCGTTTCAGATGTGCCTGTACCAAGCCCGAGACCGCCTCAGGGTCCTGGCCCGGGACCAGTCGCAGGGTCAGTTTGGCATGTGCACGGTCGGCGATCACGGTTTTGCCACCAGGCCCGGTATAGCCACCCCACATACCGTTCACATCCAGGCAAGGGCGCAGCCAGAGCCGCTCCAGGGCGGTATATCCAGCTTCGCCCTCGGCTACACCGCCAATGGCATCCAGGAATACGGCCTCATCGAAAGGAATATCGGCAAGCGTGGCGCGTTCGGCGTTGCTGACCTCTGCGACCCCGTCGTAAAACCCATCCACCGCAACGGCACCGTCTGGCCCGTGCAGGCCGGCGACCAATCCGGCCATGACGTGCAGTGCATTGGCCACAGCACCGCCATAGCGGCCGCTATGCAGATCCTTGTCGGCTGTGGTGACGGAGAACTCGAAACCGGCATTGCCGCGCGAGCCGACATTCACCGTGACCAGGTCAGGGCGCCAGCGCGCACCATCGGCCGAAAGTACGGCATCGGCTGCTAACAGATTGCGGTGGTTGGCGAGGATCGCCGGCAGACTGGCGCTGCCCACTTCTTCCTCGCCCTCCAGCAGGATTTTCACATTGACCGGCAACCTGCCTTCGACCGCGAGGAAGGCAGCGATGGTCTCGATTGCGATCGAGGACGGCGCCTTGTCGTCCGACACCCCGCGTCCGTAGATACGCCCGTCTCGGACCTCCGGCTCGAAGGCCGGTGAATGCCAAAGTTCGGTCGGGTCCGGTGGTTGCACGTCGTAGTGGCCATAGACCAACAGTGTCGGTCGTCCGGGTGCGCCGAGCCACTCGCCGTAAAGTGCCGGGTTTCCGCCGGCCTCCAGCCGCTGAACATTGGCGAGCCCCATCGCGGTCAGCCGACCGGCGAGGAGTACGCGGGCGGCTTCCATACCTTCGCCGTAGGCCGGATCGGTCGAGACCGAAGGGATGCTGACCAGTTCCAGAACCCGCTCGATGATCGCCGGCGTCTCGGATTTCAGATGGGTCAGTACCGGGTCGGTCATGATCGCCCACCGTCCACCGAGAGAATTTGGCCGGTGATCCATCCGGCAGCATCGCTGGCCAGGAATAGCACTGCCGCCGCGATGTCGTCGGCCGTGCCTAAGCGTTTGGTGTGCAGCCCGTCGACTAACCGCTTCTGACCCTCCGGGCCATAGCTCTCCCACTGTTTGATGGTGGACGGATTGGAAAGCACGAAGCCGGGGGCGACCGCATTCACCGTCACGCCCGAAGGTGCAAACTCCCAGGAGAGCTGCTTGGTCAGGCCAACCAGCGCATGTTTGGCTGAACTATAGGCCTGGATGCCGGTCAGGCTCGGGCGTAATCCTGCACCGGACGCGATGTAGACGATGCGCCCGCGGCCGCGCGCCGTCATGCCCGGGCCGACCGCTTGCGCCAACCAGAACGCGGCGTCCACGTTGGCAGCGAAGACCGAACGCCAGTCGGCCTCCGACACCTCGGCGATCGGGCGTCCGACCTGACCGCGTACCCCACCGGCGGCACTGGCTAGAATATCGATCGCACCATGCTCGGTTTCGATCCCGGATACTGCTGCCGCAACAGCCTCGCGATCACCGAGGTCTAGAGCGGTGAAACTGGCGCCAAGCTCGGCCGCCGTGGCGGCGACACCGTCCGCGTCGATATCGAGCAGATGCACCTTGGCGCCGGCATCTCTCAGGCCGGTAGCGATCGCTTTGCCAATGCCTTGAGCGGCGCCTGTGACGACGGCGAGTTGGTTGTCGAAGGTTATGTTCATAGCGTGTCGGGTCCTGGAGGTGGCTGTGTAACAAAATGAAGGGTTTGAGCGGGTGCTTTATAGAGACATGGTGAAAACGCCCTTCGACACGGATCTCGGTTCGCTCCACTCACTCGATCTGGCTCAGGATGACGACCAAAGGGTAAATTAAATTCCGTCATCCTGAGCCGAGTTGAGCTTGTCGAAACCCGTGTCGAAGGACGCTCTTCAACCTCTACTCACATACCGCCAGCAAAGCGCCGAAAGTCTCCATGGATTGCTCGCGCCGGCCTTCCTCTATGTCGTGGATCAACTCGACCAGCTTGTCGATGGCCGGCGTCTCGACACCGACCTCGCCCGCCAAATCCGCGATGATCTTGATTTGCATGTCGATCTCTGTCGTCCGTTTGCGCACCGCAAGATCGCGCCAGATCCCGGAATGGGTTTTGGCCGAGTGGCGGTTGAAGTCGGCAAGTTTGGCGATGCTGTCTCGTGCATCGGCTTCGCTTGCCGAGGCGCCGAAGCAATGCGGTTCATAACCATTGAATCCAACCGGTTCGATTTTGCGCGCTGCCGTCGCCGCCAGCACTTCGGCACCAAGTTTACGCCAGACTGGGAAGCGGGCCGGGTCGTCGAAATTCGCCGTCATGCTATCCATGTTGAGGGCTGTGGCGAACAGCATGGAGCCGTAGGCAAGCTTGCCCCAGAGATAGCCCCAGATGTTGTCGGTCAACACCGCATCCGGTTCGAAAATCTTGAGCAGTTCGAACATTGCGTGGGTGCGTTCTCGGGTTGGCCCTTCGGTTTCACCTACGACCACCGCACCTCGGCTGCCGAACATGATCCGGCCTGGCCCGTGCCAATCCGCACTGAAATTCACGAAGCAGCCCATGACCCGGTCGGCGCCCACATGGCGTGCGATCTCGATCTCGTTCAATCCGTTCTGGGCCGAAAGGACATAGCCGTCCGCCGCCAGATGCGGTGCCAGTGCTGCGGCTGCAGCCGGTGTGTGTTGCGCTTTCACCGACAGAACAATGCGAGAGAATGTTCCCGTGAGTTCTTCCGGCGTGACCGCCGGGATCGCGATCTTGAATTCCTCGACCGGTCCTTCGATCGCCAGACCGTCGGTTCGGCAGGCCTCGACATGTTCCGGTACGATGTCGACCAACAGCACGTCTTGCCCGGCGCGGGCCCAGTAGGCGGCGAGGGTGCCGCCGATTGCGCCGGCCCCCCAGATCAGGATTGGGTCTGTGTTTAGGTCGGCCCCAGTATTTATTTCGGCCATGGTCCCTCCAACATTTCTCGGGTTTCCTCAACGCCGGTCGCCCAAAGCGCCAGCATCTTCTCATCTTCGATTTGATAGGCCCCGCCGAAGCAACCATCACCCAAGAGCTCTCTTGCGCCGGCCGGCGAGGAAAGCTTGAGGGCGGTGAAATCCACCATCGGTTTTTCTTCGCTCGGCATGGCGATATTGGCGAGGCGCGTCCAGGGGAAGTTCTCAAACCAATTGGCATGCGACGGGTTGGCGTGGACCTCTTTGGCCTTGGCCATGGTGCGTGGGGCGGCATACCAGGCGTGAAATTTGATCGACATGTCGGTGTACTCGGCCATTAGCTCTTGGGTCAGATTGCCGACGGCAGAGTTGCCGCCATGCCCGTTGACGATCATTACGCGCCGGAAACCCGAGGTATGCAGCGAGGCCACCAAATCCCGTGCGACGGCCAATAAGGTCTCCACCCGAAGCGATATCGAACCCGGGAAAGCCGAAAAATACGGCGCGCAACCGAAGGGCATGGCCGGGTAAACCGGTACACCCAGCGGCTCAGCCGCTTCGATAGCAACCCGTTCGGAAAGGATGGCGTCGACGCAGAGCGACAACGGCCCGTGCTGTTCGGTCGAGCCGATCGGCACGATACATCGGTCGTCGCCGGCGAGGTAATCCTCGACCTGCATCCAGTTCATGTCAGCGATACGCATTTTATCCAGTCCGTCAGATGGTTGAAACGCTCTAGCGTGTTTTAGGTGAGCGGGATATCGAGCACATGTTCCTTGAAAGCCGGGCGCTCAGCGCAGCGAGCGTACCAGGCCTCGAGATTGGGCATAGCCGGGCGGTCTTGGATCAGCGTTGTCCAGCGATAGCACTGAATGGCAACCGGGATGTCGGCCATGGTGAGCGCGTCGCCCATGATGTACTCGCGCCCGGCGAGACGATCATCGAGGATCTGCCAGACCTGGATGCCGCGAAGGCGCGCCTGATCAATCGCATCCAGATCACGCTCTGCCTCAGGTGTGCGCACCAGACCCCAAAATATGGGCAACATGTTAGGTGCGACCGTGGTTTGCTGCCAATCCATCCAGCGGTCGGCGTCGGCATAGGCTTGCGGGTCGGTCGGCGCCAGAGTACCGTTTGCGTGCTTGCTCACCAGGTATCGGGTGATGGCATTCGATTCCCATAGAACGAAACCATCATCGACGATCGTCGGTACCACCGAATTCGGGTTCATCGCGATGTAGTCGGCGTCCTTGGTCCGGCCGAAGGCGCCACCGATATCCTCGCGCTCAAAGGCGAGACCGATTTCACCACAAACCCAGGTGACCTTCTGTACATTGCCGGAATTCGGGCGTCCGAGGATCTTAAGCATGGTGGTATTTCCTTGGTTGGGTGTTCGGCGGGATCGAAGGACTACGGTGCCCAACTATACCGTTATCGTCAGCGTTGCGAAGGGGGTGAGGGCTCTGCTACCGAAATATCCGGAATTCCGACCACGCGGTTCTTGACCGAGTAGGTTTTATCAACCTCGCCCCTCGGGGCTATATCCCAGAACCATTCCTGGCCAACCCAAGGCAGTTCGGCATCCAACAATGCGGTGACGACATAAGCCCATTCGTCACCCTCCTTAAGCGCCGTCATCTCGCGCTCGATATCGGTAATCAAGCAAACCGGCACGGCGAATCGCGAGAGGTACTCGATATGTCGGTCGATTAACGCTCGTCCAACCTCTTCGGCTTCCTCATCCCGCATGCCGCGCTTTTCCAAATAGGACATTGGCGAAATTGGCAGTTGTGAGAGAAGGTTGGCTGAAATCACCAACGAAATTGACGGGTCATCGAGATAGCGCTCGGGTTTGCCAATCTCTGCGCGGCCTTCTGCAATCGCTTCCAGGCTTTCCGTCACATCCCATGCAACCAGCTTTACGTTTGGGTATCGCCGGGCCGCGCGCCGAGCCGGCCGCATATGGACTAGATCGATCAGCTGCACAGTCTTGAAGGCGGCCGAAAGCGCATCCATCGGCAGGTCGTAGACGAGACCGGCGCCTAGCACGACAACCGTTTCGCCGCCGCCGCTCATCTCGATCGCCTTGCGGATTGTCTCGTGGCTTTTCTCCAAATGTGGGGCCCAGGCTCGGCGGTGCCGGCGATACCGGCTTTCGATGCCGACTGCCTCACGCAGATAGCCCATGGCACGCAGATGACGTGGGCAGGGGGTTGTCAGATATGTCAGCCATTCGATCAGCATGGGTCTACAATACCTGATCCTGGCGAGTTGACACTGCCCTCGACTGGCATCACGATTGCCATTGTGATGCTGGGGTGCCCCGACGGCCATGACGACCAGGATGGCTGATCGGGACTGAGAGAAAACCCATCGAACCTGAACCGGGTGATTCCGGCGTAGGGAGACGTCACCGGGCATGCCGCCCGTTCGATGGTTCCACCGCCCCTAGCGTTTTGAGTTGCTCCGAACGGGGAGGCGAATCCATGCGGAAGATCATCGTAGCGACAGCCCAAATTGCGTTTCTTGCAGGCGCCCTCTCAAGTGGGTCCGCCCTGGCCGAGAGTGTCGATATTCCCATTCTTGTGCCGATCACCGGGTTTATCTCATTGGAGGGAACCGCGCAGCGCAATGGTGCGGTTCAGGCATTGGAGACCCCACCGGCCGGTGTATCGGTCTCTTACGAAGTCTCCGATACCTCAACGTCACCAGAAGTTGCGGTTAATGCGTTGAGGCGGGCGATCTCCAAGGGCAAGCCGGTCGCGGCCGCCGCATCCATCTTCGGCACTCAGATGTTGGCCATGCTGCCAATTGCCAAGCGGGCCGGTCTGCCATTGATCACGGTTTCTGGTACAGCCAAACTGACCGAGCTCGGCAACCCGTACATCTTCCGCTTCTTCCCCGGCGATGCCGTAGTCAAAGTGGCGCATGCGCGTTACGCGGTCGAGGAACTGGGCGCCAAGCGTCCGGCGATAATCTACCAGACCACATCCTACGGTCAGAGCGGCCGCGCCGAGCTTGCCCGCATCCTCACCAAACTCGGTGCGCCCCCGGTGTTCGAGGAGGCGCTGTCGGTGAAGGTGAAGGATATGCTGCCGGCGATCACGAGGGCCAGGGCCGCCAAAGCTGACATGCTGTTGCTGCACTTGCATTCCGGGTCGACGGCGCTGGTCGTGCGCCAGGCTCGCGGAGCCGGATGGGATGTTCCAATCGTTGCCGGCTCGGCCATGCATCAACCGACCACGGCGGCATTGTTGCGTCCGGCCGAATTGAAGGGGGTTTGCGCCGAAAGCGCCTCTTCGCCGATCTCCGAGAGCACTGCCGACGTCAAGGCGTTCACGGCCGAATTCCGCAAGCGCTTCAAGACGGAACCAGACGCCTTTGCACTCGGTCAATATGACGGTATCCGCATGGTTCTGGCCGCGCTCAAGGACGGTGCCAAGGATGCCGAGGGTGTTCGCGCCTGGCTTTCAAGCCATACCCATAAGGGCCTAGCCATGACCTACAAATCCGACGGCAAGGGCAACATGGCGCATGACGCCTTGATCCTTTGCTATGACGGATCGGGAAATGCGCCGCGCATTGTCAAACGCTACGATAATGTGGATGGGGTGCTGGAGTAATGGTGCGAAATGTTCGCTGACTCCAGATCGTCATTCCCGCGTAAGCGGGAATCCACTCTTGGCCCAGCTGCTGGTCTGGATTCCCGCTTACGCGGGAATGACGATGGGCGAAAACCGAGGTGGCGTCCACGCCTAGCCGGCCCGTCCACCACATGATAGACGCGCTGGCACAGCTGACCGTCAACGGCATCGCGCTCGGTGCTGCCTATGCGCTAGCGGCGCTTGGGTTCGTGCTGGTGATCAACGCGGTTGGCGCTGTCAATTTTGCGCATGGTGATTTTGTGATGGCTGGTGGCTTCCTCGCGGTCGCGATCTCCGGTTATCTGCCCGCTGATCTGGAGCTTCCGGGGTTGGTGGTCTTACCGTTGACCATGCTGGTTGCGGCGGGTCTTGGGCTGCTGCTCTCGTTGATTGCCTATTTCCCGTTGCGGGGCCGGCCGCCCGTATCGGTTTTTATCTCCACCATCGCAGTCGCGATTATCCTGCAGCACGGAACCAATGCGATCTTTGGCCCAGCCCCACGGGCTGCACCGCCTGTGTTCGGCGACGGGCAGGTTGATCTTGGCATCGCATCCGTGTCGATGCAGCAGGTCGCGGTGATCGTGGTCGCGGCGGTGTTGATCGGGGCCGTGGCGCTGGTCCTCTCGCGCACACGATTCGGACGGCGGCTTCGCGCTGCCGCTCAGGATCCCGAGATGGCCGAGGCGATCGGTATCGATGTGCCCCTAATGATTGCCGTCACCTTTGCTCTTGCCATTTCGTTGGCGGGGGCCACCGGCGCCTTGCTCGCCAACCAGTTCTTCGTCAGCCCGGACGACGGTGGGAACTATATGCTGAAGGCCTATATCGCGGTCGTTATCGGCGGTTGGGGGCGGATCCATGGCGCCGTGCTCGGTGCGTTGTTGATCGGAATGTTCGAGGTCGTGGTCGCCGCTGCCGCTTCCTATGTGGTTGCTGAGGCGTTGCTCTACGGTGCGTTGCTGGCGGTTCTGGTCCTGCGTCCGCAAGGTCTGTTCGGCGAGGCTGAGGGTAGGCGGGCATGAGATTGGCACTCGCCATATTGGGTTCAGCCCTGCTCGCCGCCTGGGGCGTCGGGTTTGCCGGGCCGTATGAGCAGCAGGTGTTGACAATTGCCGGCATCAACGCGCTGGCAGTGCTGGGGTATCAGTTGGTCTTCGGCCGTCTTGGCGCATTGTCTTTGGCGCAAGGCATCTTCTTCGCCGTCGGTGCTTACGCGACTGGGTTACTGGCGACGCGTTGGGGGTTGTCTTTCCCGGTCACCTTTCTGGTCTCGATCTTGGCCCCGATGCTCGTCGCGCTGGTGGTCTCAATTCCGGTGCTGCGGCTTGGCTCGCATTACTTCGCTTTGGCCACCCTCGGGATTGCTCAGCTTGGCACTTTGGTGGCGGTCAACTGGGAAGATGTGACCGGTGGCGCCAATGGTATTTACGGCGTGCCTGAGATAGCCGCGTTCGGCCAGACAGTACCGGTGGGTTCGGCGATGTTGGTGTTGGTCTGGGGCTTGGTGGTGTTCGGTGTGATCCTTTTCGGCCTGTTGACCCAAGGTGCCAGAGGCGCTCGGTTGGCGACTTTGGAGCGCTCGCCTCTGGCTGCCGGTGCCATCGGCATCGATGCTGGCCGGACCCGGTTGACGCTGTTCCTGATCGGTGCCGGGTTTGCCGGTGCGGCTGGGGCCTTGCAAGCCCATGCGGTTGGTGTCGTCTCGCCTGCGGTTGCGCGATTTGACGTCATGGTAGCGATCCTGGCGATGGCGGTCATCGGCGGGCGGGGCAGTGCGCTCGGCGCAGTGCTGGGGGCTGTGTTGTTGACCCACCTGCCGGAATGGTTCCGAGCGTTTGAGAGTTATTACCTGATCGCTTACGGCGTCGCGGTTTTGGCCACGGTTATTCTGTTGCCGAGCGGTCTAGCGGGGCTGATCCGGCGTACTCCGGCTCGACCGCCAACTCGGCCACCGAATTGGGTCGCGACAGGACCTTTGGCTAAGTCACAAACTGGCTTTGCTCGACCGGCCGGGCTTGCTCGGCGGCCACCTGCGACGCTGACGGTTGCTGGTGCCGGCAAGCGCTTCGGCGGTCTCATCGCACTGGAAGGCGTCGACCTGCACATCTCCCCCGGACGCATAATCGGCCTGATCGGTCCGAACGGATCCGGCAAGACGACGCTGCTGAACCTGATCTCGGGGCTGGAACGCGCCGATACCGGCCGGGTTCGGCTCGACGCGGTGGATATCTCTGGCTTGCCGGCCAATCATATTGCCCGGCTTGGGGTTGCGCGCTGTTTTCAGCATCCGGACCTGCCGGGCGAGTTGACCGCGTTCGAGGCAGTATTGGCGGCGACCCCAGGTGACGCTAGTGCTGTTGACCGTGCTGCTGACAGTGCTGCTGACCGGGCAATCGGTTGTTTGCGAGAGCTGGGCATAGACATGCTGGCGAGCCGCCGGGTCTCGGATTTGGCGGCGGCAGAGCAGCGTCGCCTGGAAATTGCCCGGGCGCTTGCCACCCAGCCGAGGGTCTTGTTGCTTGACGAACCCGCCGCTGGGTTAGGCGAGAACGAGCGCGTTGATCTCGCTCGACAGCTGCGTCAACTCGCGGAGGGCGGGCTCGGAATTCTGGTGGTCGAGCATACGATGGACTTTCTGCTGCCGCTGGCAGACCGGGTCGTTTGCCTAGTTGCCGGGCGGCGGGTGGCCGAGGGAGAGGCCGCCGAGGTTGTTCGTGACCCGGCCGCTATCTCGGCCTACTTCGGGGAAGCGCCCGCATGATGGATTCGGCATGATGGCTCCTTTGTTATCGATCGAAAACCTGACGGTCCAGAGCGATGGTGCGGTGGCGGTTGACGGCCTGTCGCTCTCGGTCGCAGCGGGGGAAGTCGTTGCTGTATTGGGGGCCAATGGGGCAGGTAAATCCTCGCTTCTGCGGTCGATTATCGGTCTTGAGAACCCGTCGGCTGGGCGCATTCTGTTCGGTGGACGGGACTTGTCGCGGTATGCAACCCATCGGCGGGCCAGGCTCGGTATCGGATATTGCCCCGAGGGCCGACGTCTCTTTAACGCAATGACGATTGCCGATACCCTGGATGCCGCCGGGCCATCGGACCCCGAGGAGCGCATCAGACGGAAAGCGGCAGTCCATGATCTCTTTCCGCAATTGGTCGAGCGATCGGAGGCGCTTGCCTGGCAACTTTCCGGCGGCCAACAGCAAATGCTCGCCATTGCCCGAGCGCTCATGGGGGCACCACGACTCTTGCTTTTGGACGAGCCGTCTCTCGGTCTGGCGCCTGCGGTTCTTGGTGAACTCATGGAGGTGGTCGGGAAGCTCGCCTCGCAAGGTGTCGGGGTGCTGTTGGCGGAGCAGGCGGCGGCGCGCGCCCTGGCGGTTGCCGACCGGGTTGCGGTGATGCGGCGCGGTCGGGTCGTGCTGGACGCGGCGGCTGACACGCTGGAGCGCGACGCCGTAGCGCGGGAGATGTTGGGCTAGGATATTCTCTAATTGGCGGTTTTGGGGTTTTATTCTGCTCATAACGCCTCATACTGGAATTATTCTATTTGGGAGGGAATGATGGATAGACGACAGGCTCTTACGTTCCTTGGCGCTGCTGTCGCGTGCCCGACCTGCGCCGCAATTGCCAATGCCTCGGAAGACAAAGGAGGCCAAAGCTGGGGTTATGAAGGCGAATACGGACCCGAACGTTGGGGTGCCGTCAGCCCTGCTAACATCACGTGTTCGATTGGGCGCCAGCAGTCACCGATCGATTTGCGCAATCCGATCCCGGCCGAATTGTCGGATATTCAAGTGCATTTCCGGCCCTCCAAATTAGAAGTACTGAACAACGGGCACACGATCGAGGTCGTGGTTCCAAAGGGTAGCTTCATGGTGCTCGATGGCATGCGCTACGAGCTTTTGCAGTTCCATTTCCACCACCCGAGCGAGCATCTGGTTGAGGGTTCATCCTTCCCGATGGAGGCGCATTTCGTACACAAGTCGGCGAAAGGCGACCTTGCTGTGCTTGGTGCCTTTATTGCCGCTGGTGAAGAGCATCCGATGCTTAAACGGGTTTGGGACCGGATGCCGATGGAGGGTGGAAAGACCGTGCGCGACGCCACCATCGTGCGCCCGTCCGATTTGCTGCCGGACGATCACGAGCATTTCCGCTACGCCGGATCTTTGACCACGCCGCCATGTTCGGAAATTGTCAGCTGGATCGTGTTCAATGAGCCGATCGAAGCCTCAAGCGCGCAAATTCAGAAATTCGCCGGCTTGTTTCCGTTGAATGCCCGGCCGGTGCAACCGATGAACCGCCGGTTTATTCTGGGCTCGTTCTAGAGTTCCGTGGTTCGTTTTAGAGTTCTGTCGCCCGTTCGACCAGCAATCTCTGGAGCTCCGATTGCATCGCCGATTGATCGGCTTTGAGATCGGTCATGAGTTCGAACGCCGCCACCGCTTGGCCGAGCGCCATGCCGTCGCCGGTAACCACCTCAAGATCACGCTCTCGGGCGGCGGCGATCAGCTCGGTCTCGAGCGGGGTGTAGATCACATCACCGACCCAGAGTCCCTCCCGCAGCAATGATGTTGGTATCGGTGTGCCTGGATGCCCGAACATGCCGATCGGTGTTGCATTGACCACGCCGGTGGCGCCGTCCAAAGCTTCATCGAGGCTCGCCGCTGCCTTGAATTCGATGTTTGGGAAGGTCGGCGAGATGTCAGTAATCAATCCGTCGACCTGCGCCTTGGCGGTGTCGTATACGAGCAGTGACTTCACGCCCAGGTTTGCCAAAGCATAGGCAACCGCTCGTCCAGCCCCACCAGCCCCGACGATCGCAATTAGGTCGAGACGCTGGCCGGACTTGGGAAGCTGCGTGGTAACCGCATGCCCGAACCCAATCCAGTCGGTGTTGAAGCCGAAAGCGCGGCCATTTCTGAACCGTACCGTATTGACCGCACCGATCGTCGTCGCCGCCGGCTCGATCTCGTCGAGCAGTGGGATGACGCTTTGTTTGCAGGGATAGGTCACGTTGGTGCCAGCAAATCCGGCAAGCTTCACCGCATCCAGCAAGGCGGGCAGGTCGTCCGGCGAAAGATAGAGCTGGTCGAGATCCATGGAATGATAGAACCCCTCCGCTCCGGCGCGCGCGAAAGCGAGATCGTTGATCGCCGGTGCCAGCGAGTTCCCGATATTGGCCCCGATGAGGCCGATGAGTGTGCGGTTTGTCATGGGTATCGCAATAGCGCACCTTGGTAAGACTGGGAAGCCTTGAACTGCTTGAGCCCGCGGGTCAAAGTGCGAGAAAGTTAAGAAACGGGAGCTGAGTTGCCCATGCCCTGGCCAAATCAAGACGGTTACTCGGTCCGCGAGGAAGCTCATTTCGGAACGCGGGTGTCGCGCTGCTATTCCGAGCGCCTAGGCAGTATCGGTGCGCTGCTCGCCGGCGTTGACCCGGCGAGCGAAGCGCTGGTCGAGGGCTCCAGGCGCGTTACTCATGGCGAGCTCGCGGACCAAATCCGCCGGGTTGCTGCCAATATGGCCGCGCTCGGCGTGGCGCCGGGCGATCGGGTGGCGATCCTGCTGGCCAATCGGGTCGAGTTCGTTGTCACGTTGCTCGCGGCAGAACGGGTCGGCGCTATCGCGGTTCCACTCAATGTGCGCGAGCAGCATGACGAGTTGGTCTATGTGCTGGCCGACAGCGGCGCCCGCATGCTGGTGCATGAAGCCGATCTCGCTGATCGATTGCCGACCGTGGCTGAAATGCCGAAGCTAGTGCATCGGTTCTCGGTCGGTGGGTCGGTTGCGGGTTCGCGCGAGTTTGGTGATCTGTTGGCAGATGGTGCTCCCGAACCGCCGGTGCATGCGGTCGACGAGGAAGAGACCGCAATCATTCTATATACATCCGGGACCACCGGTCAGCCCAAAGGCGCGATGATCGCCCATGTGAACATGGTTCACTCCGTCATGCATTACACCCACTGTCTGGGGTTGGCGGCGGGCGAGCGCGCTATGTTGGTGGTACCGGCGAGCCATATCACCGGCTTGGCGGGGATCTTGTTGCCGATCTTGGGGTCTGGTGGCTGCGTCATTCTGCAATCCGAGTTCAAGGTCGAAAGCTTCCTTGCCACCGCCGCCGCCGAGCGCATGACCCACACCATCCTGGTGCCGGCAATGTACAATCTCTGCATCCTGCGATCCGAGCCGGGTGAGTATGACCTCTCGGCCTGGCGGGTTGGCCTCTATGGTGGAGCGCCGATGCCGGAGGCGACGATTATGGCCCTGGCCGAACGCTTGCCAAATTTGCAGCTAGGCAATGCTTATGGCTCCACCGAAACCACCTCTCCAACCACGATCATGCCGTATCGCGATACCGCTCGTCATGCCGACAGCGTCGGCCGCGTGGTGCCCTGTGCCGAGATCCTGATCATGGACGAGGACGGCCGCGCCGTCCCTGACGGCGAAACCGGCGAGGTCTGGATCAAGGGGCCGATGGTCGTTCGTGGCTATTGGAACAAACCGGAAGAGACAGCAGAAAACTTTGTCGGCGGTTACTGGCGCTCGGGCGATATCGGGATGATGCGCGACGGTTTTCTGCATGTCCGCGACCGATTGAAGGATATGATCAACCGAGGCGGCTACAAGATCTTTTCGGCCGAGGTTGAGAACGTGCTGACCTACCATCCGGATGTGGCCGAGGTGGCCGTCGTCGGGCGCCCGGACCCGGTGTTGGGCGAGCGCGCGCATTGCTTTGTCGTGCCGAAAGGGTCATCGGTCGATACGAAATCGGTGCGAGACTTTGCCGCCGAGCGGTTGTCCGATTACAAAGTGCCGGAGGGGTTCACGGTCATCGATCATGCTTTGCCGCGAAATGCGAATGGCAAGGTGCTGAAACGACTGCTCGCCGTGCGAGCGCGGTTCGAAGCAGAGGGAGACGTTTGACATGGCAGGTCACGGTTACCAGAGCGGGCGGTTGAACTTGCCTTTCGTCGGACATTGCACCTTCGCGAAGTCGCCGCCTTGTCTGGATTGGACGGCAATCGACGCTGATGTCGCTGTGCTGGGCGTGCCATACGATATGGGAACACAATATCGCCCAGGGGCCAGACTGGCGCCGCGGGCCATCCGAGAAGCCTCGACCCTGTTCTCATTCGGCCATGCCGGCGCCTACGATTACGAAGACGATACCGTTTACCTGGAACCGGATAAGGTCCGCATGGTCGATATCGGTGATGCCGATATGGTGCACACCGACAGTGAAGCCTGCCGCGCCAATACCGAGGCTGCGGTGCGCGCGATCCTGGCGTCGGGTGCGATGCCGGTGGTGCTGGGCGGTGACCATGCGATCTCGGCGCCCTGCATCGCCGCTTTCTCCGAACACGGGCCGGTCCACGTGGTGCAGATTGATGCCCATCTCGATTTCGTCGATGAGCGCCACGGCGTGCGCTACGGTCACGGCAACCCGATGCGCCGGGCGTCAGAAATGGATCACGTCACCGGGCTCTCGCAATTTGGCATCCGCAATGTTTCTTCCTCGAACCGCCAGGACCATGACGACGCCCGGGCGGCGGGCTCGACCATCCTATCGGTGCGCCAAGTGCGGGCACTCGGCCGAGAAGGCGTACTGGCGAAAATTCCCGATGGTGCGCGCTACTACGTCACCATCGACATAGACGGTTTCGACCCTTCGATCGCGCCTGGCACCGGTACGCCGAGCCATGGTGGGTTCTTGTACTACGAGGTGCTGGAGATCATGCAGGGGTTGGCGTCAAAGGGAGACGTGGTCGGCATCGATCTGGTCGAAGTGGCACCGCCCTATGATCCATCCGGCATCACTTCAATTCTTGCGGCACAACTACTGATGAACATGATCGGTTTCGTGTTTAAGGCACGCGAGGGATGACGGAATTTTTGTATTTTAAGCTGTAGGAAACCTGATCCATGACCACCAAATTCGATCTCGCCGGCAAGGTAGCGCTGGTCACTGGCGCATCTCAGGGGTTGGGGACTCGCTTTGCCAAGACCCTTGCCGATGCCGGTGCGGCTGTGGGCTTGGCGGCCCGGCAAGCCGACAAGATCGCGGACCTCAAGACCGAGATCGACCAGGCGGGCGGCAGTGCCGTTTCGGTGCGCATGGATGTGACAGACGCCGCTAGCGTTGCCGACGCGATCACGGCGGTTGAGGCAGGACTTGGGCCGATCGATGTGCTGGTCAATAACGCCGGCATCGCGATCACCAAGCCGTTCCTTGAGATGGAGGAAGCCGATTATGACCAGGTGCTCGACACCAACCTGAAGGGCTGCTTCCTGGTAGGCCAGGCGGTGGCTCGGCGGATGACCGAACGGGGCGAGGGCGGCTCGATCATCAACATCACCTCGATACTGTCGACCGAGGTTATGGGTCAGCTCTCGACCTATTGCGCCTCGAAGGGCGGGTTGACCCAGCTCACCCGAGGGATGGCGTTGGAATTGGCGCGGGCGAAAATCCGAGTGAATGCGATCGCGCCCGGTTACATCGAAACACCGATCAACTCCGAGTTCTTTCAGGGCCCGACCGGTCAGGCGCTGGTCAAGTCGATCCCGCAACGTAGGCTCGGCCAGGAGCCGGATCTGGATGGCGCGCTGCTGCTGCTCGCCTCGGACGCATCGGCCTATATGACCGGGAGCACGATCACTGTCGACGGCGGCTTCGTGCTGCGCTGAGATCATGGTTCTCGCTCCTCCAATTGCCCGTTTCCCGGCCGCAGCAAAGCGAAGAGCCGGGATCTCGATCAAATGTTTGCACACTATCCCGTCGAGGCCCCGGATAGCCGCTTCGCGCCTTCCGGGGAGCGGAAGCACTGTTTCAAATGGAGTGCGATAGAATGGTTCTCGCTCCCCGCCCGGAAGATCTCGACTTCATCCTGCACGACATGTTGCGAGTGGAGGAGCTTGCCGAATACCCGCGCTTTGAGGAGCACGGGCGCGAGACTTTCGAGGCGGTGTTGGAGACCGCGCGACGCATTGCCGAGGACAAGTTTCAGCCGCATAACCGCGCCGCCGATCTGGCTGAACCGAAGCTGGTGGATGGCAAGGTTGAAATCATTCCCGAGATTGGCCAGGCGATCGAAGCGTTCAATCAGGCCGGCTTCTCGGCGGCACATCACGACGAGGCGCTCGGCGGCATGCAGTTGCCCTGGACCGTGGTGCAGGCCGCCTTTGTGCATTTCCAGGCGGCCAATCTCTCAACCGCTGCCTACCCCTTTCTCTCGATCGCGGCCGCAAACCTGATCCGGGCACAAGGCACGGATGCGCAGAAGGCGCGCTATCTGGGACCGCTGTTGAAGGGGCGATATTTCGGCACCATGGTGCTTTCCGAGCCGCATGCGGGGTCTTCGCTTTCAGATGTCCGCACCACCGCCAAGCCTGACGGCAATCAAGGGTACCGGCTTACCGGCTCTAAGATGTGGATCTCTGGCGGCGAGCACGAGATGGCGGAAAATATTTTGCACCTGGTTCTGGCGCGGATAGAGGGGGCGCCGGCTGGGGTCAAGGGGTTGTCGCTATTCCTTGTGCCGCGGATCCGAGAAGACGGCGCCTTGAACGACGTGCGTCTGGTCGGGCTCAATCACAAGATGGGTTATCGCGGCACGGTCAACACGGCTTTGGCCTTCGGAGATGGTGGTGATTGCCACGGCGAATTGATCGGCGAGGCGAATGAAGGCCTCGCCTATATGTTCGGGATGATGAACGAGGCGCGGATCGGTGTCGGCCTCGGCGCAATAATGTTGGCCTATCAGGGTTATCTCACCAGTCTCGACTACGCTCGTGAGCGACCCCAAGGCCGGCACCCGGGCGAAAAGGATCCGGACGCGCCGCAGGTCATGCTGATCGAACATGCCGACATCCGGCGCATGTTGCTGAAGCAGAAAGCGGTGGCCGAGGGCGGTTTGGCGCTTGGCCTCTGGTTGGCGCGGCTGGTCGACCGGCACGGTCAGGACCCCTCCGAGCGAGAGCGCATCGAAGCCGGTCTTCTGCTCGATATCGTCACCCCGATCATCAAGGCGTTCTTCTCCGATCAGGCGCTTGCGGCAAACGATGCCGCGATACAGATCATGGGCGGCGCCGGTTACACCCGCGACCATCCGGTTGAGCAATATTGGCGCGATAACCGGTTGAACCCGATCCACGAGGGCGCCAACGGTATCCAGGCGATCGACTTGCTCGGCCGCAAGGCGACTATGCGCGACGGCGCCGCCTTCGGGTTGCTAGTTCGCGAGATCGAGGCCGAGACCGTGACGGCCCGTCAGGCGCCAATGCTGGAGGATTTGAGCGACCAGCTTTCAAGTGCTCTCAACCGTGTCCGGCACGTGACCTCGGTGCTGACCTCGGCCCAGCTTGGCCCGATGAAGATGCTGGCGAATGCGTCAGAATATATGGAAATGATGGGGCATTTGGTGCTGGCCTGGATTTGGCTGCGTCAGGCAAGTGCTGCTGTAGAGGGGTTGCGTGGCGAAGATGGGGGACATGTTGGCGACCGAGAGGATTTTCTGAAGGGCAAGTTACACACCTGCAGATATGTCTTCGCTCGGGAGTTGCCGAAAATCAGTCCGCTGGCCGATACCCTGGAGCACTTCGATATGACCACATTCGATATGGATACCGAATGGTTCTGAGCTATCGCTCTTTCACATAAGGCATGCCGATCGCCTTCGGTGCGACCGCTTTGCCGATGAAGCCGGCGAGCAGGATCACGGTCAGGATGTAGGGCAGCGCTTGGATTGCCTGGACGGGAATTTCGCCGATGCCCGGTATCGCTATCCCTTGTAGGCGAATGGCGACCGCATCGAGAAAGCCGAACAATAGGCACGCGCCGAGTGCCGGGCCGGGCCGCCACTTACCGAAAATCATGGCGGCAAGGGCTATGAACCCCTTGCCCGCCGTCATGTCGCGCACGAAGGAAGCTGAATGCGCGGTCGAGAGGTAGGCGCCGGCGATACCGCACAGCACGCCGCAGCAGGCAAGCGCGCCATACCGCAGCGCCGTCACTGAGATGCCGGCTGTATCGACCGCCTCTGGCGCTTCCCCAACCGCCCGCAGGCGCAACCCAAACCGGGTCCGCTGCACCACGTACCAGGTCAGCGGCACGATAGCGAGAGCAGCGTAGACCAAGAGGTTGTGGCCGCTCAGCAGCTCACGATAGATCGGTCCCAGGATCGGAATGCGGCCGATCTCTTCGGCGAACGGCCAGATGATCGGGGTGAAGCGCGCCTCTGTCGGTAGGGCCGGTGTCTGGCCACCTTGGTGAAACCAGGCGATGCCGAGCACAACCGTCAACCCGGCTGCCAGGATGTTGATCGCGACGCCACTGACCACCTGATTGCCGCGGTGTGTGATGCAGGCAAACCCGTGCAGCATCGCGAGCGCGAATGAGACGGCGATCCCAGCGCCAAGCCCGAACCAGTGCGAGCCGGTGACGTAAGCGGTTGCGGCGGCGGCGAAGGCGGCAGCCAGCATTTTACCCTCGAGCCCAATGTCGATTATGCCTGAACGCTCGGAAAACAGCCCGGCCATCGCCGCCAATATGAGCGGTGTTGCGACCCGAAGTGTGGCGTCGAATGTCAGGAGCGTGAGGAGCCAGGCGTCTTCCATCACCGCCTCACTCGCCCGGTGCCGGGGCGGTTTGCGAAAACAGGCGTGCCATCACTGGGTTGAACATATAAGCCAGCGCACCGGAGAACAGAATGACCAGGCCCTGGATCACCAATACCATGTCGCGGGTGATGGAGTGGAACTCGAAATCCAGCTCGGCGCCGCCTTGATAGAGTGCGCCGAACAGCAGGCTCGCCAGCACGATGCCGACCGGGTGGTTACGCCCCATCAGGGATACGGCGATGCCTGTAAACCCGTAGCCGGCGGTGAAGTCGAGCAGCAAGCGATGTTGCACGCCCATGATCTCATTGACGCCGACCAGCCCTGCCAATGCGCCCGAGACCGCCATGGTCATGACGATGACGCGCCGAGTGTCGATGCCGGCATAGCGCGCTGCTGTATCGTTGAACCCGACGGTGCGGATTGCGTAACCAGGGCGCGAACGCCAGATGAAGAACCAGACGAAGACGCAAGCCAGGAGCGCTAGTACGAAGGAAAGATTGAGCGGCGATCGGCTGACCTCAATCCCAATCCAGGCCAACACCTCATGCATGAACGGCAACCAGACGCCAGGCTCGAACTCGCGGCTTTCCGGCGACATCTGACCTGGCTTGATCAGTACATTGACCAGCAGATAGACCATCAGCGCCGAGGCGATGAAGTTGAACATGATAGTGGTGATGACGATGTGGCTGCCGCGATGCGCCTGCAGCCAGGCGGGAATATAGGCCCAGCCGGCACCGAAAGCGGCGGCCGCCAAAATTGCCGCCGGGAGCACCAGTCCGGCCGGTAAATGCCCGTCCAGCCCAAGCGCCACCAGCCCGGCCCCAAGCCCGCCGATATAGGCCTGTCCTTCGCCGCCGATGTTAAACAACCCGGCATGGAAGGCGACAGCGACAGCGAGACCAGTGAAGGTAAAATTGGTTGCATAGTAGAGCGTGTAACCAATCGCCTCCTCACGCCCGAAGGCGCCAGCGACAAGCACCTGGAGTGCCTCCAGCGGATCTTCACCGATGATCAAGATGATCAGCCCGGAGACCAGAAACGCGGCCGCGATGTTCAAAAGCGGGATCAACCCGACATCGACCCAACGTGGCGGCTGGCCGGATTGCGTCACAGGATGGAACTTTCGTCGCACATGCGTCTGATTTTCCCGGTCTTTCTTTACGATACCACTTCACGATGCGCGATGGCTGTCCGTCAAGACAATTGGCAGCGGATGTGTTGTGATGTGGGGTGGATCCTGTGACTCTCTAAATTTACCGTCATTCCTGCGAAGGCGGGAATCCAAGCTTGTATTGGAGCCAGATTCTGGATTCCCGCCTTCGCAGGAATGACGTAAGAGAGCGGGCGGGGTCGGCAAAAAGGTCCGCAGTGTTTTGGGGTTAATCAATTTCACAGATATATATTCATGTTATCATATGTACGATAAAACCTTGCTTGCATGGACATGATTGGGAGATGCCAAAGCCATGGAGAATTTCACACCAATTTCGGCGTTTGCCGGGGGACTGATGATCGGCGGAGCGGCGATTGTTCTGCTGTTGTTCAATGGACGTGTCGCCGGTATCAGCGGTATCGCGGGCGGGTTATTGGCCCCAATGCGAGGTGATGCCCTGTGGCGGATTGTGTTTCTGGCCGGTCTCGCCGTCGGCCCGGTGCTGTATTCTCTGGCCACAGGCGAGGCGATTTCGATCGATGTCACCAGCTCAGTGCCGGCCCTCATTATCGGTGGATTTTTGGTCGGCTTTGGCAGCAGCGCCGGAAGCGGATGCACCAGCGGCCACGGTGTGTGCGGTCTCGCGCGGTTCTCCAAGCGATCCTTGGTGGCCACCGCGACGTTCATGGCCGCAGCACTGATCACCGTCTATTTGACCCGTCATGTCTTTGGAGTGCTGTCATGACCCGCGTCATTGTTGCCGGGCTGGCCGGCATTCTGTTTGGCGTTGGTCTGACCGTTTCCGCCATGATCAACCCGGCCAAAGTCTTGGGCTTTCTCGATCTCGCCGGGAACTGGGACCCGAGCCTGGCCTTTGTGCTTGCCGGTGCGACCGGGATCGCGGCACTTGCCTTTCGAACCATCCTCAAGCGTGACAAACCGGTGCTGAGCGACGGGTTCCAGGTGCCGACCGTTAGCGCCATCGATCGACCCTTGGTCTGGGGGTCGGCGGTTTTCGGCATCGGCTGGGGCATTGTCGGGCTTTGCCCTGGGCCGACCTTCTCGACCTTGTTGCAAGGGCGGTGGGAGACTGGGTTGATCTTTTCAGCCATGATCGTCGGCATGGCGGTCCACCGCTTATTGCGCCGGGTCGTATCACGGAACCAGGCAACCACGATTGAAGCCGAGTAGGACGGGGGAAGACGATGAACCATTTACGCGTCGGCGATGCCGAGTTGTTTCGGATCGAGGAGATGATCGACACCAGCTTCGTTGCGACGGACTTCATTCCCTCCTTCGACGAGGCTGCCCTGGCGCCGCACATGGACTGGCTGGCGCCCAACCATTACAACCCCGCCACCGGCGGGTTGTCGCTCTCGATGCATGCCTGGGTGGTCCGGACCGGCCGGCACACGGTCTTGATCGATACTTGCGTTGGTAACGATAAAGACCGCATGCCGCGCGCCCATTGGCATCAGATGGACACGCCCTTCCTCGACCGCCTGCGGGCCACCGGCGTTGCCCCGGAAGATATCGACTACGTCATGTGCACGCATCTGCATCCTGACCACGTCGGCTGGAACACCAAGCTCGAAGACGGTCGCTGGGTGCCGACCTTCCCCAATGCCAAGTATCTTTTCGGCGAGGTCGAATATGAGCATTGGCTGGCCAACCCGTCGGATAATTCGGTGCGCCAGAACGCGATCAACGACAGCGTGCTGCCGATCGTTGAGGCCGGCCGTGCCGAGATGATCCGGGATGGTCATGATGTTGACGGCAGCTTCACCGTCGAGGCCTCGCCCGGACACACCCCCGGCCATCACGATTTCCGCCTGGTCTCGGACGGTAAGGACGCCCAATTCACCGGCGACGCCCTCCACCACCCGGTGCAGATCTACAACGTCGACTGGTCCACCAGCGCCTGCTCCGACCCATTATTGGCCGCGAAATCACGCCGACGCATCCTGGAGAAATGTTGCGAGCGCAACTCGCTGCTGCTACCGGCCCATTTCCTGACCCCCAGCTGCGGGCATGTGGTCGATGCGGGTGGAGGTGAATTCGGGTTTGATTGGGGGCAGGGGGAATAAAGTATATGTATAGCATAATGCTATAAATTGATTATATTGCTACCTACAGTGACACGAGCGATGCCATGACCGATGTAGCAAACCCTCGCGATGCAAATCTTCCGGCAAACCGACAGGTCAACCTGCGGCTCGCTTCGGATCGCCTTGATGTGATTGATAGAGCAGCGGCAATCGAGAATACCTCGCGCACGGAGTTCATGACCAATACAGCTTACCGCGAGGCCGAAAGGGTGATCTCCGAGCAATCGCTGCTACGCATTTCCTCGGACGCATATGAGAGCCTAGTCGATATGCTGCGCCAGCCGGCAAAGCCAATTCCTGAAATACAGGATTTGATAGCGATCCGCTCTCCGTGGGAGTGACCTACGCGAAGCCCGAACCGATTACGTTGTCGCATGAACTGAGCAATTTCCGCTGCGGAGACGATCGAATTGACAGGTGGTTGCGCGATCACGCTGTCTCAAATGCCATAAAATTAGCGGGTTCAGTCCGAGTGGTTTCCGTGAGTGATACACGTGAGGTTGTCGCCTTCTACGCGCTGTCCCACAAAGTGATTACGGGGCGAAGCTTGCCTGGGCGGATGCGCCGAAACATGCCGCCCGAGATCCCGGCGGTTTTTATCGGCCAGTTCGCCGTTGCCCTGGATCACCAGGGCAGCGGGCTCGGCAAGGCGTTGCTGAAGGACATGTTCAATCGGATTGTCCATTCGCTTGCGGCCATTCCGGCACCATTGATCGCCTTGGATGCCGCGAACGAGGAGGCCGCACGGTTCTGGCGACATTGGGGTTTCCGGCCCTACCCGGATTTGATGGACACCGCTTATGTGATGCGAACGGTCGATCTTCTGGCGTCGATGGGATTGAGCTACGAGGCTGTGTTGGAGGGCCTGCGTGATTGAAGCGTCAGTCCGCGTAATCACATTTTTCCGCCTTTCCTCACCCCACTGTCACATTCGCCATCATCAGCCCGAGCGTTCGTTCATCCGCTTCCGCTGCCGCCACCTCGCCGACGATCCCTCCGGCTGACATGACCAGGATGCGGTCGGCCAGGGACATGATCTCATCCAACTCGACCGAAACCAATAATATCGCAACCCCAGCGTCGCGCATGGCGATTAGGCGTTTGTGGATAAACTCGATGGCACCGATGTCGACGCCGCGGGTCGGCTGGCCAACCAGCAGCACATCCGGGTGGCGCTCCATCTCACGGGCCAGAACGATCTTCTGCTGGTTGCCGCCGGAGAAATTGGCCGACAGCAAGCTGGGATCGGGGGGGCGTACGTCATAGGCGGCCATGCGGTCGGCGCATTCCGACAGAATAGCATCCTGATCGATCAGCGGTCCCGAAACGTAGGCCGGGTCGTCATGGTGGCCGAGGATGGCGCATTCGCAGGCATTGAACTGCATGACCAGACCCATATGCCGGCGGTCTTCCGGCACATGCGCCAGACCGAGCTGTCGCATGTCAGCCGCGTTCATTGGCCGCTCTTTGGTTATCTCCGTATCGCCAAGCCGTATGGTGCCTCGGCTCGGCGGGCACATGCCGGAGAGTGCCTCCAGCAGCTCGCTTTGGCCATTTCCGGAAACCCCCGCGATCCCGACAATCTCTCCGGCGCGAACCTCGAAGGATACTTGCCGCAAGCGCTCGACGCCGGCCGCGTCGGTGATGCCGAGATCGCTGATCGAGAGCGCCGGCGCACCGGGTCGGGCCTCGGTGCGTTCGACCCGGAGCAGCACTTTGCGGCCAACCATGAGCTCTGCCAGTTCCTCGCGATCGGTCTCTGATGTGGCTCGATGTGCCACCATCTCACCGCCGCGCATGACCGAAACGGTATCGGTGATCGCCATGATTTCGCGCAGCTTGTGTGTGATCAGAATGACGGTAACGCCGCGCTTGCGAAGGGCGCGGAGGATCTCGAACAACTGCTCGGTCTCGCCGGGGGTGAGTACGCCGGTCGGCTCGTCCAAGATCAGGATACGAGCGCCGCGAACCAAGGCCTTCAAAATCTCGACCCGTTGTTGTGAGCCCACCGGTAGGTCGGCAACCACCGCGTCCGGGTCGACCGAGAGCCCATAGTCGCGCGCCAGATCTTCCAGCTCGCCTCTGACACTGGCAGCATCGGGCGCCAACCGCCAGTTCCGCTCCATACCGAGCATGACGTTCTCAAGCACCGTAAATGTCGGCACCAACATGAAATGCTGATGCACCATGCCGATCCCCTGGGCGATCGCGTGCTGGCTGTCGGTGATCACGACGGGAACGCCATCGACCCGGATCACGCCCTCGTCGGCCCGGTAGAAGCCGTAGAGGATGCTCATCAGTGTCGATTTGCCGGCGCCGTTCTCTCCAATAATGCCGTGAATTGTCCCGGCCTGAACGTTAAGCGAGACCGCCCGATTGGCCTGTACCGCGCCGAAGCGCTTGGAGATGCCGGCAAGTTCGATTGCCGGTGGCGGTGTAGAATTGGAAACGGCGGGAGAAGTGCCTTCCCCCGCCGTCACCGTATCTGTCGTTGTGCCAGTCACGTGCTGGTCACGCGCCGGTTATGGGCACTTGCTGTCGGCCATGTAGTCGTGGACCTTGATGGAGCCGGACAGAATGCCTTTCTCGGCCTCCGCGACCTTGGCTTTCATCGGCCCGGTAACCAGCTTGGCGTTGTTGTCATCAAGCGCCCAACCGACACCGTTCTCGGCCAGCCCCAGAACCTGGATGCCGGCTTTCCAAGTGCCGTCCTTGGCGCCCTTGAAAGCCGCGTATGCAGCCACATCGACGCGTTTGAGCATCGAGGTCAGCATGGTGCCGGGCTGGATATGGTTCTGGTTAGAATCGACGCCGATCGCGAGCTTGCCGGCATCCTTGGCGGCCTGATAAACGCCGATGCCGGTACCGCCGGCCGCCGCATAGACCACGTCAGCGCCTCGGTCAAACTGCGAGCGGGCGAGCTCGGCGCCCTTGGTCGGATCATTCCAGGCCGATGGCGTCGTGCCCGTCATGTTCTGCAAAACACTGGCACTGCCATTGGCCCATTTCACGCCCTGAACGTAGCCGCAGGCAAATCGCCGGATCAGCGGAATGTCCATACCGCCAACAAAACCGACCTTGCCGGTTTTTGAGGCTTCGGCCGCCATCACACCGACCAGGAACGAGCCTTCCTGTTCCTTGAAGACCACCGACTGCACATTCGGCAGGTCGACCACCATGTCGATGATGGTGAAGCGGACTTTCGGGAATTCCTTGGCGACTTTCTCGATTGCCGGGGCTTGCGCGAAGCCGACGCCGAGGATTGGATTGGCACCCTTCTGCGCCATGCGACGGATGGCCTGTTCGCGCTGGCTCGGGTTGGTAACCTCGAACTCGCGATACTTGATCCCGGTCTCTTTGGCGAATTTCTCGACGCCGTTATAGACACCCTCGTTAAAGCTCTTGTCGAACTTTCCACCCATATCAAAAACGACGGCTGGCTTGATTTCTTCCGCTTGTGCGCTGACGGCCGTCAACATGGCGGCGGCGGTAGCGGCGATTAGAGTTACCCGCATTTTATTTGCTCCCTGCTTTGTTTATGTCGCGCACTGTAGAGAAACAGCGTGGCGGCGCCTATACTGAATCGTTCCCAGCAACCGACATTCGAGTACCCAACACAATGTCGAACAGATTGAAATCCGGCCTCCTAGTGCGTGCCGGAGCGCGAACCTGCAATGCGCGCGGCGTGCCGGCATTCGTCGTGCGAAAGGGCGACGAGGATGCGGGCGCGGTTTACGTGAAGCTCAATCACATGAACGGCGATTGCGTGGTCTTGAGCCAGGTTCGCACCCAAGACGGAGATGCCGCCTGGATGCGCGCCACCGGCCCCGACCCGGTTTCAGAAGGCGATGCCGATGCCTATATCGAGCGGCAGGCAAAATATGATCCAGACCTCTGGGTACTCGAGGTCGAGACACCGGACGGCTGGCACCCCTTTGTTGGGCCGGAGGTCTAGGAACTGTTAAGTCTTCGCCACTAGAGACCGCTTCCCGGCCAAGCGAAGCGAGAGCCGGGACCTCGATCAGACTCCGTGGCATCGTCTCCGCGAGACCCCGGATAGCCGCTCCGCGTCTTCCGGGGAGCGGCGTGGGGGGAGGCGTTGAGACGTTCGATTATGGAGGCAGTCCTCAGCGTCGCCTCTCGCGAATGGAGGCCCATTGCATCAGGACTATACCGCCGATGACAAGAATGGCCCCGGCCCATCTCTCAGGCGTTAGGCTCTCGGCGAACAGCAGGTAGGCGGCGGCGATACTGGTCACCGGCTGCAGGTTGTTGGTGACACCGGCGCGCTCGGGCCCGATGCGGTCGACGGCGGCATAGAAGAATGGCAGCCCAAGCGCTTGTAGCAGAACCACGGCGATCGCTCCGTACCAGCCCATATTGGTGACTGGCAAGGCCAACTCGCCGGTTGCGGTGGTCAAGAGCCCAAGCGTAACAGCGGCAACCACCGACATGTGGAAGATATTGACCAACGCGTCGGTGCCGGCGAGCGTGCGGCTGATCCAGGTGATGTTGAGGGCGCAGGCGAGTGCGGCCGAAAGGGCAATGGCGATACCGCGTATATCCAGGTCTTCGCCGTCGACGGAACCGACGCCGAGCATGATGGCCAAGCCAATGAACGCCCCAATCACCGCTATACTGCGAAGCGTTCCGGGCCAGCGGCGATCGATCACGGCGGCGAGGATCACGGCCATCGGCGGATAGGCGAAAAACAGCAACGCGCCCACCGTCACCGGGATATAGGCAACCGCACCGATGTTGCCGTAGTTCATATGCGCCAACAACACGCCGAGGCCGACCAAATGCAGCCAATGGCGCCAGGACACGGTGAGACGCTTGCCGAGCATCAGGCACCAAATCCCGAGCATGCCGGAGCCGACGACAGCGCGCGCGAAGGAGACACTGAGGCCGTTGGTCCCGCCTTCGAATGCGAGGCGCGCAACCGGGATCGCCAGACCGAGCCCGAGCGACGCGATCATCGCGAATGCGAAGCCGCTCCAGAGGGGATGTGATGAATGGGTCGTCATTTTGACGCTTCGCTACAACAGCGTCACCGGCTCTTCTGCACCGCCATTGGCGGCAGAGACGTAACCGCTGTAGATGGTGGCGATGGTGTCGGATGCGAGTTGGCTGTCGCTCTCAACATCGTCGCCATGGCCGACAGTGCGATAGAACGCCTCCATCTCCTGCGGGAAGCCGTGGCTGAAATCCTCGTCAGGCGCGGTCATTGCCCAGCCCTGTTTGGTGCCGATTTTCTCGACCACGTAGATGTCGTCGAACTGGGATTCGACCGGATTGTAGGTCTGCATCTGGTTCGAGGGGTTGAGGTTGCAGATGGTCCGGTGATTGGTGGCGCAAACCTCAAGCCAATTGTGCACCCCGCCGAGCACGATCTCCGAGGCAAAGACGGTGGCGATTGTCCCGTCCTCGAAGGTGACGTGGGTCATGCCGAAATCCTCGATGTCGAAATAGTCGGCGCGGATATGGCCGTCGTCGACGAAGTTCGGTAGCTGGGTCAGCGCATGGATGCGCGCGGTGACTGATGCCGGCCGGATCGGCTTACCGAACCGAGCCCGACCCTCGACCTTTTTCAGATACAGCGCCGCCGTCAGCGGGTGACAGCCCTTGCCGATCATGGCACCGCCGCCACCGTGCTTCCAATATCCGTAAAACGGCGAGTGCGAGCCCGAATGCGCTTCCTCGCCGTGCATCCAGAGAACCTGGCCTTTGGTTTTCTCAAGCACTTCGCGTTCTTTCTGGATGGTCGGCGCATAAACCCAGTTCTCGGCATAGAGGATGCGGGCCTCGGATGCGGCTTCGGCCTCGAGCATACGCTTGATGCTGTCGAGGGCGCCGTCGCGCGCGACCTCCATTGAGTCGTTCCGTCCATCGTAGTCCTCGCTGCCGTCGCCGAAGCGGCCGGTTAGCGGTTTCTCGACAATCGGATAGACGCCGCGCTCCAAAGCTCGGATCGCCATTTCTTCGTGCAGGGCGGGTGGCACGCAGACATGCAGTACATCGATTTGATCGAGCAACGCGTCAAGGTCGTCGAAGGCCTTGATACCATGCTTGTCGGCATAAGCGTTCAGGCTCTCCGGCGTTTTGGAATGCACGCCGACGACCTCGGTGTTGACGCCGTAGACGCGATGCACGGATTCAATGTGAAAGCTGGCGGCAAATCGGGCGCCGATGATGCCGGTGCGAACGGTTGGCTTTTGCATGGAGTTCAATTCCCTAAGTACGTCGCTTCCCGGCCGACCAAAGGGAGAGCCGGGATCTCGCGGCAAGAGGTACCTTTTGCTTCGAGATCCCGGATCTTCGCTACGCTTCGTCCGGGAAGCGGCAAATTTTGAATGTAAGACGAACCAATCCACTCACGCCCAGTAACCGTCCGCTTCATCAAGCCAGGTCTCGAAGTCTGCGAACAATGCGTCGACATCACCGGATGGGATCTCTCCGACGTCTTCGCGCAGACGGCGGGGGTCCATGGTGATCCGATCTCGATCCGAATGCAGGTTGACCGTTGGTGTTTCTCCGGCCTCAGCCATGCGATAGCTGAAATCCGGATAACGCTTCGCCAGCCGCTCGCACCAATCGAGCGTGCTCCACTCCACACCGCTGCCGATGTTGTAGGTCCGATGCTTGCGATCGGAAATCCCGATCAACGCCATCAAGGCCTTGGCCACGTCGCGGCTGTAAGTCCAGTCGCGCGCCTCGCGGTAGGACAGCGTCGCCTCACCGCCTTGCAGCGCGATGACGGATGCCTGCATTGGCGAGCTGAGCGTATCCCGAAGGCCGGTATCACGCTCCCAAGGCCCAAAAATCGCGGACAGCCGAACGCTCAGCACATCGAGCCCGTTCAACTCACCAACCCGGCGAGCGACGCGCTCGGTTGCATATTTGCTGACTGCATAAAGCGTCAGCGGATCCTCACGCGTGCCTTCCTCATCAAGCATGCCGGTCCATCCGGTGTCACCGAAGCCGCCAGTGCCGTAGGCCGCACCAGAACTGATATTGAGCAGGCGTTCCGCTCCGCTATCGGCTGCAGCCTTGGTTACGGCGGCTAGCCCGACCAGATTGACCGACAAAACTTGTTCGGGATGTTCGCGCTCACGATCTGGGCCGGATGTGAGGGCCGCCCCATAGAACACGCGGCTGACGCTATGCTGTTTCATGGCGTCCGCAACTTGCTCGCGGTCGGTGACCGAGCCCGGCACATGGCTCCAGGAGCCGTCCAGGCTGTCGAACACTTTGGCCGCAACCTCCGGCATGGCGCCTGGGTCGTACAGCACCACGTCGTCACCACGGCGCAATGCTTCTTCAGCGATGGACAGGCCGATAAAGCCCGTCCCGCCGGCGATCAGAATGGACAAAGGAATTCCCCTTTAGTCTTTGGCGTCGGCAGCAACCTGCATGCGCACGATATGGTCCGGCTCAGCCGGCGGCTCGCCCTTTTTGATTTGGTCGACGAACTCCATACCGGCCGAGACGTTGCCCCAGACGGTGTATTGGTTGTTCAGGAACTGGGCGTCGCCAAAGCAGATAAAGAACTGGCTGTCGGCGCTGTTCGGATCCTGGGAGCGGGCCGCACCCACGGTGCCGCGAATGAACGGCGCGCTGGAGAATTCGGCTTTGATCTTCTGGCCGGATCCACCCATGCCGGTCCCCGTCGGATCACCGGTCTGGGCCATGAAGCCGTCAATCACCCGGTGGAAGACGATACCGTCGTAAAAGCCCTCTCGGGCGAGTTCCTTGACCCGGGCAACATGGTTCGGTGCCACGTCTGGGCGCAGGTCGATAACGACGCGGCCATATTCGGTGTCGAGAAAGAGTTGGTTCTCGGGGTCAGCTGCCCCGGCTTCATTTGCTGTCATGACAAAGATCAACAATCCAAGAAGTTGCAGGAGGCGTCTCATCGCCTACTCCCTAATGTTAAAAGCTTGCGCGAGATCGGGCGCCCAACATAACCGCATTTTCTGGTGGTACAAGTGCTGGCACAAGTAGGTGGGCGCTTGGGTCCCTATTGTGCGGCCTGAACCTCGGCCTCGTCATCGGCCTCGTCATCGGCCTCGTCTTCCGGCAGGGCATCGAACCACCAGCTCGGGCCGCCGGCTTCGCACACGACTTTCAGATGGCCGCGCCAGTTGTCGTCATCGGCCGCTGGATAGTCGGCACGGGCATGCGTGCCGCGGCTTTCCTCGCGGCGGCTGGCGGCTTGAATGATGAGGTCGGCGGCGCTGGCGGCGAGCAGTGTTTCCAGGAACTTCTCCAAGCGGCGCGGCTCGTTGATACCGCGGGTTCGGGCCGCCTCGGCAGCGATCTCTCGGATCTTCTCCAAACCGTAGGCAAGCCCATCCGCATCCCGGCGGATGCCGCCGTAAGTCCACATGATTTGTCGAATATCGGCGCGCAGGGCGTCGGGGTCGGCTTGTGGTTCGCCGGTTTCAACTGGTGCCGCAGGTGCCAACGCTTTAACGCCCTGATCCTTGCCTTGGGCGAAAGCGGTTGCGGCCTTGCCGGCGCGTTGACCGAAGACAAGACATTCGGTCAACGCATTGCCGCCCATGCGATTGGCGCCGTGCATCCCACCGGCGGCCTCTCCTGCCGCATACAGGCCTGGAACGCTGGTGGCGCCGTGGAGGTCGGTGCGGGCCCCGCCGCCGGAGAAATGCGCCACCGGGGCCACGCGCAGCAGTTGGTTCCAGGCGTTGAACTTCGCATCGAGGTAGGCCCATTTGGTGGCGGATATCGGGTTCTTGGACCAGGTTTCCTTGGTGACATGTGTCAGGTCGATATAAACATTGCCGTCATGCTGCTCGATCTCCTCGAACAACGCCTGGGAGAGGGCGTCGCGGGCATGGGTGGCGGCTGGGCGCACGGTGATGTCGTACTTGTCGAGAATGTCCTCCCCGTCCGCATTGACCAAGATCCCAAGGTCGGCGCCTTCCGGTTCGATCAGAAACACCGGCTTGTCCGGCTCGGCGATGGCGACGGGATAGAACTGCACGAATTCCAGGTCCTGCATCACGCATCCGGCCTCATAGGCCAGGGTATGCGAATCGCCGCCCATGCGCTTCGGGTTGTCATGGTGCAAAAACAGCGCGCCGGACCCGCCGGCAGCCAGGATCGCGGCACCGCCCCGCAGCTCCAGCCACTGTCTCTGACGGGCGCCGTAGGCTCTCAGGCAAACGCCGTCCTCACCGGATGCGATCGACCGGACCACGAGGTTGTCGACGAAGCGCACGCCGATCTCTTTCGCCTTGGCGACCATGCAAAGCACGATCTCTCGGCCCCAGACCGGGATGCGCTCACCCGGATCATCGGCTGGCAGGGCCATGAAGACCCCGGGCGCGGATTTCGTCGTCAGGCCCCAGTCGATGAGGTCCCGGAAGCGGTCCGGTGCTTCGGCGGCGGCGACATCGACCATATCGGTCTCGTTCAGGCCGCGCCCGGCGGTCAGAACACGGGTCTTGTACTCGTCTTCAGAAAGGCCGTCCCAGGGCCCGGCAAAAGCACCGACGGCAAAGGTGGTCGACGTGCCCTTGCCGGGGCCGCTCTTGCCGACCACGGCCACATCCGCACCCTCAAGCCGGGCTGAAATCGCCGCCTGCAATCCGGCCGCGCCCGACCCGATTACCCAGACATCCGCGTGCAAGGTTTCCAAATCTTTGCTCCCACTCGCCAACCGGCGGTATCATCGCGGGAATCGGTCAAACCGGAGTGCGACAAAAAAGCGCGGAGCAGGTTCGTCAGTTCTTGTCCAAAGGCCGCACTCAGGTTTAGAATTTTCTGATGAGACAGATCCCCTACTTCCATGCCCAAGCCTGCAACAACGCCTTGGCCAACCACCGGCTGCTAGCAGCGTGCGGGCAACTGACGAGCGATGAGCTGGCAGCCAAGCGCACGAGCTTTTTTCCGTCGATCATTCATTCGCTCAACCACATTCTAACGGTCGATTGGTTCTATGTGAGCGCGCTGGAGGGGGCTTGCATCGGGTACTCGGCTTTCGAGCCGGAAATACCGCATCCAGACATTGTGAGCCTTGAACGCGAGCAACGGGCGATCGACCGGCGCCTGATCGCCGTCTGCGATGGGCGGAGTGAGGCGTTCCTCGTTGAGACCGCCGACCTTATCCGAGACGGCTGGATCCAGACCGAGCAGATCGGCCGCATCCTGCTCCATTTGTTCCAGCATCAAACCCATCATCGCGGCCAAGTTCATGCGATGTTGTCGGGAACATCGGTGGCGCCGCCGCAACTCGACGAGTTCTTCCTCGGGCATGAGCGCGAGCAGGCTCTCCGGAAGGAGGATTTCGCAGAACTCGGATTCGATGAGGATGAAATCTGGCGATGATCGCCGCATGCGGTGATTTACCCCACCTACCGTTTCCCGGCCGAGCATCGCGAGAGCCGGGATCTCGCAGTCGCGTACTCCCCGGCCCGAGATACCGGTCTTGCCTTACGGCAAACCGGGAAGCGGAACGTTAAGTGGGGTTTAAAGAGTTACCCCAGCGGCACTTCCGCCATCTCCAAATGCAGCGCATTGTCCACATAGGGATGCGCCAGCGCCACCGCTTCATCGAGTTCGACGCCGAGCCCGGGTGCTGTCGGTGGGATGACGTGGCCGTCTTCCCAGCGGATCGGGGTCTTCAGGATCTCGGCATGAAACCCAC
>JABIRP010000404.1 GCA_018699735.1 Rhodospirillaceae bacterium
AACTCCACCTTTACCACCCGGATCAACGAGGTTCCCCGCGACGAAGGCGACGCCATACTCTCGTTCCTGTATCAGCACTGCTCGCAGCCGGCCTTCCAGGTCCGATTTCGCTGGCAGCCTGACAGTATCGCTTTCTGGGACAATCGCTGCGTCCAGCATATCGCCATGTGGGATTATTTCCCCCAGGTACGCTCCGGTTTTCGGGTTACCGTCAAGGGTGATCGCCCAATCTAGGTTTTTTAAAGGGCTAATCTTACAAGCGGGAGGACGGCATGGTTCTGGCAGCGGCGGAAGATCTGAGCGATCCATTTGAGTGGCCGGACGCGGGCGTTACCCGGGTCCCCTATCGTCTGTTCTCCGATCCTGAGATCTACGCGTTGGAACAGCAGAGGATCTTTCGCGGACCAGTCTGGAACTATCTCTGCCTTGAAATCGATATCCCGAACCCAGGTGACCACAAGACCACGACCGTTGGCGAAATCCCGGTCGTCGTCACCCGCGATGAGAACGGCGATGTCCATGCGATGGTCAATCGATGCGCTCACAAAGGTGCGCTGGTCTGTCTGAAGGAGCGCGGGAATTCAAAGACCATGACCTGCGTCTATCACTCTTGGTCCTACGATTTGCGCGGCCGGCTGAAGGGCATTGCGTTTCGCGACGGCTTGAACGGCAAGGGCGGCATGCCGGAGGATTTCGATCGCGATAAGCATCGTCTGGAGCCGCTGCGTATCGAGATCATCTGTGGGCTGGTCTTCGGCACATTTTCCGATGAGACGCCTTCGATCGAGAGTTATCTCGGCGAAAAGATGACCGCATCCATCCGCCGGAACCTAGGCCGACCGTTGAAGCCGCTCGGCATGCACAGCCAGATCATCCACAACAATTGGAAGCTCTACGCTGAGAATGTGCGCGACAGCTATCACGCAACCCTGCTGCATACCTTCTATACGACCTTTAAAATCAACCGGCTCGATATGGATGGCGGCATCGTCATGGCCGATGACAAGTGGCACCACATCAGTTTCGCCAAGCGCAAGACCTTGCAGGAATCCGAGGAATATCAAAATGCCAACGTCCACTCGGCCCAGTACGAGTCCAAGCTCGACGGGCCGGAGCTGTTGAATACCTGGGACGAGTATGACGATGGCATCACCCACTCCATTCAGGGGATCTTTCCTAATTTGGCGATCCACTCAACTCTGAATTCCTTGGCCGTTCGGTTTTTCGCTCCTCGGGGTGTCGACGAGACAGAATTGTTTTGGATTTATCTCGGATGCGAGGACGACACCGAAGAGCAGACCAATATGCGGGTCATGCAAGGTAATCTGACCGGAACCGCCGGGCTGGTGTCACTGGAAGACGGCTGCATCAATGAGTTCGTCCAACGCGGAACCCGGGGCAGTGGCGACCGGGAGGCGTTCATCGAGATGGGCGGGCGCGACGTCGAGCCGAGCGAGGCCTCGCGCGCCACCGAGGTCGCCATTCGTGGTTTCTGGACCGGCTATCGCCGCATCATGGGATTTGCTTGATGGTTGAGGCCGCACCTCCGATTGCCCCGGACAGCCGAGTTCTGATCGAGGACTTCCTGATCGACTACGCTCACGCCATAGACGATGGCGACCTGAAGCGCTGGCCGGATTTCTTTACGGCCGACGGTGTCTACCAGATCATTCCGCGCGAGAGTTTTGATGCCGGGCTTCCCATGGGGATTATGTACTGCGAGGGCAGGGGCATGATGTCGGATCGGGTCTTGGCGCTCGAGACCGCGAATATTTTTGAACCGCACACTTATTGCCACATTCTTGGGCGGCCTCGGCTTAACCGGGATGCGGACGGTGCCTTCAAGGCACGCACCAACTTCAATGTCTTCCGGACCATGCAGGACGGTGGTGGAGAGATGTTCGCCGTCGGCAAATATGTCGATACCATCGCTCTTGAAGATGGGCGCCCGATGTTGCGGGATCGCCGGGTCGTGTTGGAGTCCCGGCGCATCGATATCCTATTGGTGTTTCCACTTTAGGCGCCGGCTGTTTTGCCTGGGAGGCATGGGATGAGCCCGATCGCGAACGAAAACGACCCCTTTCGAGCCGAACGCCAGCCGGCCGTGCCGATGATGCCGGTACTAGACCCAGCAGATTGGACGCCCTCGGATATGGCAGCCGATAAGACGTGGCGATATGATCTCACGGCTGCCGACATATCGGAAATCCGCGCCGCGATCTCGCCCTTCGACCGACCGAACATCGATGTGATGCCGCTTGGCCGGAGCGACTTTCCTTTGCCCCGACTGGGCGCGATCTTGACCGCGATCCGTCGGGATATTGTCTACGGGCGGGGTTTTTGCCTGCTTCGTGGCCTGCCCGTCGACGAGCTTGGCAAGCGCGCGACCGCGCTCGCGTTCTGGGCGATCAGCCAGCATCTTGGCGACGGCACTTTCTCGCAAAACAAACACGGCCATGTCTTGGGGCATGTCACCGATCTCGGCGAGAGCAAATCCAACCCCTCGCAGCGCGGCCCGTACTCAACCGAGTCGATCCCGTTCCATGTCGATTGCGGCGACATCGTCGGCCTGCTTTGCATGGAGACCTCGATCTCCGGCGGCGAGAGCAGCCTGGCGAGCTCGGTCAATGTGCATAATGAGATGCTGAAACATCGCCCGGACTTGGTCCGAGTCCTAGCCGAGCCATACTATCGCGACCGCCGTGATGAAATACCGAAAGGCATGGAGCCTTGGTATAGCTTGGCGGTGTTCCACTATCACCAAGGCTATTTCAGCGCCTCGATCGAGCCGACCTATATAGGCTCTGCCCACCGCTTCGACGAAGTGCCGGAGATGACTGCGGTGCAAAAGGAAGCGATCGCCCTGGCTCAGAAAATTGCCGATGAGCAACGCTTCGATATGGGCTTTCGCCGAGGCGACATGCAGTTCGTCAACAACCACGTGATTTTTCACACGCGCAAGGCCTTTGAGGACCATGAAGATCCTGACCGCAAACGCCACTTGCTTCGGGTTTGGCTAAAGATCCTCGACGGTCGGCCGCTGCCGGACGCGTTCTACGAACGCCATGGCCAACGCGCTGAAATCGACCGTCCTGGCGGCATCCTCGGCCCCGAGACCATATTGAACGCCCCGCTCATGCGGACATGACGGCGGCACAGGAATAGGGCACGCAATGCATCATTTTCACGGCAGCTGCCACTGCGGCAATCTCGAAGTCGACTACAGCACCTCTACCGCAGCAGAAGCCGCAGCGGTGCGAGCCTGCCAGTGTTCGTTTTGCCGCAAGCACGATGCGCGGGCAATCTCTGACCCGGCCGGCGCTATTGAGATCGCGGCACACGATCCTGAACTGTTAGAGCGTTATCGATTTGGGCTGGGGGCAACAGAGTTTCTAATCTGCCGAAAATGCGGCGTTTACGTTTCGGCCTATATGCCCGATGGCGAGGAGGCCTATGCCAACGTAATGGTCAACGTGCTGGATGATCGGGAAAAGTTTCCGGAACCGAACGCGGTTCACCTAGATGGCGAGAACGAAGCTGGCAAGCGTCAACGCCGCCGCGACAACTGGACACCGGC
>JABIRP010000405.1 GCA_018699735.1 Rhodospirillaceae bacterium
ACACCAACGGTTATAAGCGCCAACGTACCCAGTTCCAGGATCTGCTGTATCAGGACCTGCGCCGGGTGGGCACCAACTCCTCGGATGCCGGCACAATTCTACCGTCAGGTATTCAACTCGGCGTCGGTGTTCGGATCGCGTCCACCTACCGGGTTAGCGAGCAAGGCTCGATGATCTTGACAGACAACCCCCTTGATCTCGGAATTCGAGGCAGCGGGTTCTTCCAGATCACCATGCCCGACGGAAACACCGGTTATACAAGAGACGGGTCACTCCAGATCAGCCAAACCGGAACGATCGTCACCTCCGACGGTTATACGGTTCAGCCTGGAATTACGGTCCCGTCGGATGCGCTTGGGGTCACGATCAATGAATCGGGCCAGGTTTTCGCCAAGATCGACGGTCAGGTCGCAGAATCCAATCTCGGTCAAATTCAAATGGCGAATTTCGCCAACCCGGCCGGACTGGAGAACCTCGGTAACAACTTGCTCGGTGAGACGTCAGCGTCCGGTGCGCCAACCACAGGAACTCCCGGCAGTGCCGGTTTCGGTGGATTGCTGCAAGGCTTCGTCGAATCTTCGAACGTCGACCCTGTGCACGAGATCACCGACCTGATCACCGCTCAGCGGGCTTACGAGTTGAACTCGAAGATCATCGAGACCTCGGATCAGATGATGGCCACAGCCAACAACGTTCGCTAAGCGGCACGTTAGCTAGCGAAAGTGAAAGACGGGATTAGCAAGATGAACACACATCGTTCGCTCAAAGCCCTAGCCACCTCGATCTCGGGCCTCCTGCTCGCCGGCGTCATCGCGACGACGCCGGCGGCAGGCGCCGCCAAGGTCAAAGACAACCGCCCGGAGGTCACCCTTAAAGACCACGGATTGGTAAACGGCGACGGCATCAAATTAAGCGATGTGTTCTCCGGCGTCCCAACGGACCTTGATATTAAGGTTTCGAATTCTCCGGCACCGGGCAAGAGCGCCCGCTTCACACCCGGTCAATTGCGGCAACTGGCGGACCAATTCGGCCTCTCCTGGCGGCCGTTACGGGCTCGTCCCCGGATCGTCATCGACCGGGCGAGCAAAGCTGTCCCCATGGTTTCCCTCCGCAGGGCGATCGAAGAAGAGCTACGCGCGGCACATGTCGAGGGCGAAGTCGAAGTTGAAATTTCCCGGCTTCGGGTAAAGCCTCATGTGGCAAGCGAAAGCGAGATTTCCATATCCGTTCGTGACCTTAGCTATGACGACAGGGCAAAACGGTTCGCGGCCCTGGTTTCGGTCAGCGAGGACTCCAGTCGTTTATTCAAGATATCCGGTCGCGCCTATTCCTTGATCTCGATCCCGGTGACAGTTCGTCACGTGACTCCCGGCGAGATCATAAAGGCATCTGATATCGCATGGCGGTCGGTTCGCACGTTTCGCAGCAACTACAATTCGATCACTGACCCAGAAATGCTCATCGGTTTCAAAGTTCGCCGGCCAATCATTGCAGGCAAGGTGATCCGGCGAACCGACGTGACACCGAACATTCTGGTGCCAAGAGGTGAACTCGTGACAATTCAGCTTAAGACACAGTTCATGCGCCTGACCACGCGCGGCAAAGCGCTTGATGCCGGTGCGCGAGGCGACACGATCCGCGTCCGCAACACCAAGAGCAATAAGATCGTCGAAGCACGGGTTGTCGGCCCAGGGGTCGTATCAATCCAACGGATTTCTGTCGCCGCATTGAACTGATACCGCGCTCAAACGCACAAAACTCGAATACCTTAAGAAGGGACTAAGACAATGAATACCCGGACCCTTACTCGCCTGGTGGTCGCTACAACTGCCTTGCTGTCACTTTCAGGATGCATGCTTGACCGTCTATCCGAAATCGGTGCGGCGCCGAAGATGAGCGATATTAGCAATCCGAAGAAAGTGGCGGGTTACAAACCGGTGACGATGCCAATGCCCGCGCCGGTAAACGCCACTCGGCAGGCAAACTCACTTTGGCAAGAAGGGTCACGCGCGTTTTTCAAGGACCAACGGGCCAGCGATATTGGGGATATTCTGACCGTTGTTGTCGCAATCAACGACGGAGCTGGTCTTTCCAACAGCACGACCCGAACGCGGACCAACAGCAATTCAGCCGACATGAACGGCCTTTTCGGCTTTGAAGGGACCTTGGGTGAAGTCTTTCCTGAGGGGATCACCGGCGCCAATCTCGTCGATCTCGCCAGCGCCCTCAGCAATGCAGGGACCGGGGTCGTCGACCGCGAGGAAGAGGTCAACCTCCGCGTCGCCGCAGTCGTCACCCAACGCTTGCCAAACGGAAACCTGGTGCTCTACGGCCGCCAGGAGGTCCGTGTCAATTTCGAGGTTCGCGAAGTCGTGATCGGCGGTGTCATTCGCCCGCAGGACATCGGCACTACGAACACCGTCAGCTATGACCAAATGGCTGAAGCAAGAATTGCCTACGGCGGACGTGGCCAACTGACCGATATGCAGCAGCCCCGCTACGGCAGCCAGGTCCTCGATATCATCATGCCGTTCTAATCAGACAACCGCATATCTCCGGTGCAATCCCCGCACCGCTCCGGAGATACAAAGAGGCCGCCGTCCCGAAATGGAAGGCGGCCTCTCTCACATTCGAACTAGGGTCAGGCGTATTGCGAGCATATGCGCAGCTGGGATCAGTCGTCGCGCTGTGTGCGTTCCATACGTTCGTGGCGCTCTTGGGCTTCGACCGAAAGTGTTGCGATCGGACGGGCCTCGAGTCGCTTCAAACCGATCGGCTCGTCGGTCTCCTCACAATACCCATAGGTGCCGATCCCGATGCGTTGTAAGGCCGAATCGATCTTGCTGATCAGCTTACGCTCACGGTCTCTGGTTCGAAGCTCGATCGACTGCTCTGTCTCCATAGAGGCACGATCAGCCATATCCGGCTGCTGCAGGTTTTCTTCGGTCAAGTGCGAGCGTGTCTCGTTCGCTTCGCGCAGTAACTCTTCACGCCATTGCAGCAACTTCTGTCGGAAGTATTCCAGCTGCAAAGGGTTCATGAACTCCTCTTTGTCGGACGGTTTGTAGTCCTCGGGGAGTGTGACGCGCATGGCATCCTCCAACACTGTCGTCCTCGGCTCTTAAACATTTCTGCTTCGCGGAGGTTCGCCGAAGCGGCGGGAGTATAGGTGCGTGCCTCTGTCGCATCAAGCCTTTGCGATCGCCAAATATCGATCGCGGAAATATGCTGCAACTTATTGTAAAATAATACTTATTAGTTAGACATGCCCAGTTTTGCCAATTCGATCCGGGCTCTCAACTCGATATCATCCAAAATTTCCGACAGTCGGGGATCGACGAAATCCTCGCGTGAGCGATCGACCATTCGGGTCAATTCATGGAGATGCGACTGCGGAATTGAACCAAACAACAATCCATCTTGGATTGCCTCAAGGCGCAGCAGCATTTCTTCAGCCTGTTCTTGCGCACGGCGCGACTTCCCGCCAGCGTCTCCCGCAACCTGTTGGATGGCCAAGATGGAATCAACCGACGCCGCAGGCGCGGTTTCAGAGACAGAAGCGGGCGCATCCGTGCCCTCCAGCATTTTGGAAAACTCACTGCCACCGGCTTTACCGGCCTTGGCTGTCTTCCGTGTTACCGGGGTGGAGACCCGTCGTGTTGGATCGATTTTCATGTCTTGGTGTCCGCGAAATTGGCCCCGTTGTATACCATGATAAGTCAACGCCGGTAACGATTTTGGAACACTGAGCACGGCAATTCCTGCCCTCCGCCCACAATTTTACGAACATGGAGCCCAAAATCGCAAGAACCCGGCGGATATTCGCCACGCAATACTTGGCACGGAAATCGCATAAACCTGGAGGAACTGGGACCGCCCACGCGGGGACAACATGAAACAGCGGTACGCCATTATGACTTTGAACACACTCAATTTCGCCACCCTATCCGGTCGCATTGGCCGATGCTTCGCGGTTCTGCTGCTTTGCTTGGCACTCACCCCAAGCCCGGCGAACGCGCAAACCCGGATCAAGGACATCGTCGACTTTGAAGGGGTTCGTGAGAACCTCCTAATTGGCTACGGTCTCGTGGTCGGCCTGAATGGCACAGGCGATGGGCTTGATGCGTCAATCTTCACACGTGAGAGTTTGGTCGGCATGCTCGAGCGCCTTGGCGTCAACGCCCGGGACGATGATCTGAGCACTGACAACGTCGCCGCCGTTATGGTCACTGCCACCCTGCCCCCGTTCGCTCGCCAGGGCACGCGGATCGACATTTCAATCTCAACCATCGGCGACTCGTCCAGTCTGCTCGGTGGCACCCTTCTGGTAACACCCCTAGTTGGCGCCGATGGCGAAGTATACGCCGTCGGTCAGGGTCCGATTACGGTCGGCGGATTTTCCGCTCAAGGAGCAGGCGCCAGCATCACCCGCGGCGTCCCGACCAACGGTCGCATCGCCTCCGGCGCCATTATCGAACGCGAAATAAAGTTCGAGATGCAGGGCATGAATACGATCCGCGTATCTTTGCGAAATCCAGATTTCACGACCTCCCGGCGTGTTGCTCAGGCGATCAACGCTTTCATCGGTAGCCCGATCGCCCAGCCGACTGATCCCAGCACCGTGCGCATGCTCGTACCGGACGCCTACCGCAATGACGCGGTCGCGCTGATCACCGACATCGAGCAATTGCGGGTAACCCCCGACATGGTCGCCAAGGTCGTAGTCGACGAGCAATCCGGCATCATCGTGATGGGCGAAAACGTGCGCATCAGCACGGTCGCCATCGCCCAGGGAAATCTCACGATCCGAATTACCGAGACACCGCAGGTCTCACAACCTCAGCCCTTCGCACAGCAGGGTGAGACCGTGACCGTACCACGCACCCAAATCGAGATCGACGAAGACGAAGATAACAAGCTGACCGTCCTGCCCCAGACCGTGACCTTGCAGGAATTGGTCGATGGCCTGAACGCTCTCGGCGTCGGCCCTCGCGACATGATCTCCATCCTCCAAGCGGTCAAGGCCGCCGGCGCATTGCAAGCCGAAATCGAGTTGCTGTAGGGAAACGGACGATGACAACCTCAATCTCAAGCGCAACCGACGTCACGCTGCTGGCCAATCAGATGCTCACGTCGAAGGCGAACACCGACATTGAATCGAAACTCGGAAAATCCGCTAGCCGAGAACGGATCCGGGAGGTGGCTGAAGACTTTGAAGCCGTGTTCCTAACCGAAATGATGGGCCACATGTTCAAAGGCATCAAACCGAACGAGCGGTTTGGTGGCGGCAACGGCGAGAACGTTTTTAACAGCCTGCTAATTCAGGAATACGGCAAGAGCATCGCCCAATCAGGCGGCATAGGCCTTGCCGATAATATCGAACGCCAGCTTATCTCGCTACAGGAAGGAAAGTGACATGGACACCCGCGCGACGCTCGAAGCCTTTGTCGAGACCATGTCTGCATTAATGGCGGTCCTGGGTGAAGAAACTGAATTGCTGAAAGAAAAGCGGCTGAAGGACATGCGAACCATTCAGAACCGCAAATCCCAGCTCTCGCGGGAGTACGCCCAACATCAGGAAACCGTCTATCGGAACCCAGCTCTGCTCCGCACTTTGAGTGAGGGCGAGCGCAGTGATCTGCGGGCACTGTATAAACGGTTCCGTACCATCCTCTCCGATAACATGCTGGCATTGCGCGCGGCTCATGACTCGACCGATCGCGTGATCAAAGT
>JABIRP010000406.1 GCA_018699735.1 Rhodospirillaceae bacterium
CAACAACGACATTGTCGAAGGCAAGATGGCGTACGCCCTCCACATCAGCCAAACCGGCAATCGGGCGAGCGATCCAGCAGGCTGTCGGATTGCTGGTGAAGATCCCCCAGCACGCGGTGGACAGGCGGACATCAACGCCAGCCTCAAATGCCTCGGCGATCAACGGCATACGCTCCAGAACCGCTTCCATCATTGCATTTCGATTGCGCGCAGCACCGCTCATTCGGCCGCCGAAATGGAGCGGAATCTCGTCCCCCATCGTCTCTGCATCGACCGGGTTTTCGTCAACCAGGACAACCTTGAGCCCCCGACCGACAGCCTCGATTGCGGCTGTACAACCAGCCACTCCCGCACCGATGACGAGCAGGTCTGTCTCTTCGTCAACAGGCAAGGACATGCCAGCGACAGAAGTCGGATCGATCTCCGACATATGTAACTCTCCCAATGAGAAGATCGTAAGCACCCATGACAGGTCAATTCAGTATTAACCGGCCAGTACTGAAACGGAAGAGCGGGCTCGTCCAACCGCGCCCCCCGATAGCCGAGTTGAGCACCGCGCAACCGCGCACGAGCGGCTCTGCTGCCCCGCCGACAGGTCGAGAGTCGGAAGGAGTTGGCCTATCTCGCGTACCGCAATAGGCTAGTCGATGGCGCACCCAAACTTTCATCCAAACCATACCAGCCCTGAATTGGAAACAGCCGGGTTTCCGAGAGGTTCAAAAGCATGACTAAGAAATACCTGAACAAAATCCTGAACGCTCGGGTTTACGACGTGGCGCGGGAAACTCCGCTGGAGCGCGCCGAGACCCTGTCGCACAGGATCGGAAACCGCGTGCTGATCAAACGTGAGGATTTGCAGCCGGTCTTTTCGTTCAAAGTCAGGGGCGCCTACAACAAGATGATCTCGCTCACGCAAGAAGGGCGCGAGAAAGGCGTGATCGCAGCTTCAGCCGGCAATCATGCCCAGGGCCTCGCCATGGCGGCGCAAAAACTCGGAGTTCGGGCGACCATCGTCATGCCGGAAACCACACCGGAGATCAAAGTCAACGCGGTCGCAAAATGGAAACCCGAGATCATCCTGCATGGCGACGCCTATCAGCAAGCCTACGAACGCGCGATGGAGATTATGGCCGACCGTGGTTTGACTTTCGTTCATCCCTATGACGATCCGGAGGTCATCGCCGGGCAAGGTACGGTGGGAATGGAGATCCTGCGACAAAACATGGGAGATATCCACGCGATCTTCATCCCCGTCGGCGGTGGTGGCCTGTTGTCCGGTATCGGCGCCTACGTGAAGGCGGTCCGCCCCGATATCAAAATAATTGGTGTCGAGCCGGAAGACGCAGCTTCAATGACACGGTCGCTGGAACGCGGCCGCCGGGTGGCGCTGGCGGAGGTTGGAATTTTTGCTGATGGGGTTGCCGTCGCAAAAGTCGGCAAGGAAACCTTTCGGGTCGCGCGAAAGGTCGTGGATGAAATGGTGCTCGCCAGCGTCGACGAGATCTGCGCTGCGGTGAAGGATGTGTTCGAGGACACCCGCTCGATCGCCGAGCCAGCGGGCGCATTGGCGCTTGCTGGGCTCAAGAAATATGCGGCTCAGCACGGCCTGAAAGACGAAACGCTGATCGCGATCAACAGCGGCGCAAATGTCAATTTCGACCGGCTCCGGCACATATCTGAACGCGCGGAACTCGGTGAGAGCCGGGAGTCGCTTTTTGCCGTAACGATCCCCGAGCAACCTGGGAGCTTCCGCAAGTTTTGCATGATGCTTGGCAAACGATCCGTGACTGAATTCAACTACCGATACGCGAGCGGAGGCAACGCACAGATTTTCCTCGGTCTACGAATGGACGGCGAGGAGATCGAGAAATCAAAACTGCTAAAGATGTTCTCGAAACATGGATATAACGCCATTGATCTCAGCGATAACGACACCGCAAAACTCCATATCCGATACATGGTCGGCGGGCGCCCGCCGAACATCGAAAACGAGCAGCTATTCCGATTTCAGTTTCCGGAACGGCCAGGCGCGCTCATGAATTTCCTCGACCAAATGGGCAACCGCTGGAACATCAGCCTTTTCCACTACCGAAATCACGGTTCGGCCTTTGGTCGCGTTTTATGCGGTATACAGGTGCCGAAAACCGACGCCAAACACTTCCAGTCATTCGTCGATACTCTCGGGTACAGATATTGGCCGGAGACCGGTAATCCTGTGTACAAGACGTTTCTTCTGTAGGCGCTGAAACCCTCAGACGACCATTTCTTGGGCGCCGAGATCGTTTCCCCGGGCGCGGCCAGCCGTATCGGTTTTCCGGTATCTGCCGAGTGTGCCGCAGCGTCTGCAAGCTCTAGTGCCGCTATACCGTCGCTCCCTG
>JABIRP010000407.1 GCA_018699735.1 Rhodospirillaceae bacterium
CCGCAAGGCGGCACGGTCAAGCGAGCCCTTGTGATTGATGTTGAGACAACCGGTCTTTCGACCGAGAATGACGATGTCATCCAGCTGGCAATGCTACCCTTCGAATATGAAGCTGAAAGCGGCCGTATTCTGACGGTTCACAAGGATCAAGCCTTTGATCGCTTGCGCGAACCAGCCATGCCGATTTCCGACGAAGCCTCGATAATCACGGGCATCACCGATGACATGGTCACTGGAAAACATATCGATGAGTCTGACGTCGCGGTTGTTGTGGCCAACACTGATCTGATCATTGCCCACAATGCGTCTTTTGATCGACCGATGGTCGAACACCTGTGGTACTGTTTTTCCGAGAAGCCATGGGCTTGCACGCTGAGTAGCGTTGATTGGCTCCGCGAGGGCTATGGCTCGGGGAAACTTGATTATCTTGGCATGCAGTTTGGCTGGTTCTACGACGGCCACCGGGCCATGGCCGATTGCGAGGCCTGTTTGGCACTTCTGGCGCAAACGCTCCCTAATTCGGGCCAGACTGTCATGACAGCGGTGCGCGAAGCAGCGCTTCGGAAGGATCATCTTGTTTGTGCCGTCGATGCGCCCTTCGACCTTCGCGACCAGCTCAAGCATCGTGGCTACCGCTGGCGACCTGCAGAATTACTGAACGGCAAAGTATGGTGGACAATGACTGTCGAGCCGGAAGCGGAAATTGCCTGGCTTCGCTCGGAAATCTATGGTCGGGAGGCCTCAATACCTGTTCATCCGGTAACAGCGTTTGAACGCTTTTCTGATCGGTTATGGAATTTCGATTAATGATCCGCCGAACCAATGGGGACACAGTACGCGGTGGTTAAGGATCTCGAGCGCAGATGGATTGATGCGCCGAGTTGAACCATATCTCTGACTTCCGCTTCACCCCCGGCTTCAAGCATTAAATAAGGAAATCTTTATGTCCCTTCGTGACCCATAGCGACTATCGCGGATTTAAAAGTTGGTGCTCAGGAACCTCGAATATGGCAGCTCCTGTGGCTTGGGATAGAGCCCGATCAATTGAACCAAGCCGGCAATGAGGGCACTCCTCGAACCGAAATCAACTTGGCCCAAACCGCCAAACGCTCCAGCCTACGAACGCCGATCCGGACGCTTGGCTGGAGGAAATGGACCCAGATAGGGGCTGGGTATTTCCACGTTGCCGTGCTTCAGGGTTTAACGTTGGGCCTTGTCGTTCTCCAGGGCAGGGGATTAGGCGGCCCGCACCGAAGCCAGGAACTTCTCCACTTCTCCTCACAGACCGCCGGCTTGTTTGCTGAGTTCATGCGTTGCGTCCAAAACCTCGGAGGCAGCAACGCCAGTCTCCTGGGCCCCCTGGTCAACCTTAATGCACCGGCCACTTCAGCCCCGCCACTCCGCCACTCCGGGGTAGACCTCGACATCTTGCATCAGGGAGGCGATCGCGGGGAACGGGTCAAGGACATTGGCCGGGATGTGATCGTATACGCCTTCGCGATACGAGTGCATCGCGACGTACACTTTCAAGTCAGCCACCGAGAGCTCGTCCCCGCCGATGAACGGGCCGCGGATTTGCCTCGTCAGGTGGCCCGTCCAGCGCGCAAAGTAACCGGCAGCAAAGGCTTCGCGCGCCGCACGTTTCTTCTCCTCGTCCTTCCTTCCGGTGGCATTCGCCTGGGCGCGCAGCTCTTCGACGGCGTTCATCACCGCTACATGGCGAGCCGCCTCGAAAGGATCGAACGGCATTAAGCCGTACTGCCGCCCGATGTAGCTCAGGATCGCGTTGGATTGGCTCAGAACACCTTGGCCCTGTACCTCGAGCGTTGGTAGTCCGCCGAACGGCGTTGTAGGCTTGAGTGCGGTCCAGTCGTCACGCTTCACCCGATTGTCGGTCCAATCTACGCCGGCGATGTGCAGGGCGAGGCGTGATGCCTCTCCGCGTCCACCCGGGAAGTCGAAGTACGTTAATGTGAGCTTATGCATTGGGTCCTCGTCAGTAAAAGAAAAGAAACAAAGGTCAGAATACCTTGCTGATACAAAGGCTCGAAGAGGTGCCGTGTCATCGCGTGGTTCATGGTTGTCGTCTCATCGACGTCGACATCAAACTACTTGTTCATTGGATGAAATTCCGGGCCACTAAACGGCCACTCGGGTTCGTAGCCGTAGGGCAAAGAGTGTAGTGACGACACCGCCGGCGACGAGGAGCCACCAGATGCGCTCGAACCCCGCGAGGAGGTTAGCGGTTTCGGTGGCCGCCCCGAGAAAAGCAATCGTCAAGGCGACACCGAACGATCCGCCAAACTGGCGGACAGCCTGGGTCGTTGCGCCGCCGACACCAGTCCGGTTTGCCGGAAGCACCTGGGCTGCCACGCTGGTGACTTGGGGAAAGACCAGCGCGATGGCGACGGCGTCCAGGGCAAGCGGTACGGCGATAGCGATCAAGTAATCGACGTTCGCTGTGAGAAACGCCAAGCGGTAGAGGCCGCTGATTGCGAACACCGCCCCGCCTAGAACGACGAGCGGCCGTTGGCCGATCTGTCCGGCGAGCTTGCCGCAACGGGGAGCCAGGATGGCGGCGAGGGCCGGCCCTGGGGCGACAGCGAAACCAGCCTTGAGTATAGACCACCCCCATACGTTTACGAGAAACAGGATCAGGCCGAAGAACATGGCGGAGAATGCCAGTGAGAAACTGAACATGGCGAGATTGCCCCAGCGGAAATTTCCGAGGGCAAAGAGTTCGAGATCGAGTGTCGGGGCATCGGTCCATCGCTGGTGGGCGACAAAGGCTCCGAGAAGGACCAACCCTATAGCGAATACGATTATGGTCTGGGTGCTCGCCCAGCCAACAGTATCCGATTCAACCAAGGCATACGACATGGCCCCTGCCGCGAGCGCGATGAGGGCGATGCCCATCAAAGAGGGAATTTGGACTTTGGGGTCTCTCGATTCCCGAAGAAAACGACCGCCGGCGACGAGGGTTACGAGGCCGATGGGAAGGTTGAGGAAGAAGGCCCATCTCCAGCCGAGCGTATCGACAACCAGTGAACCAAGCGAGGGTCCCAGCGCGGCGGAGAGCGCCCCTATGGCGCCCCAGATAGCCACAACTTGGGGAACTTTCTCGCGCGGAAACGCCGCCATGACAAGTGCCAATGACGCCGGGACCAGGATTGCGGCACCGGCGCCTTGGAGGACCCGGGTCACGATCAACCACTCGACATTCGGCGCCAGGCCACAGCCCATGGATGCCATGGAGAAGGTGGCTGAGCCCACGAGGAAAGCACGCCGGTGCCCTAGACGGTCGGCGAGCTTTCCCGCCGGGACCAGTAGCGCCGCGAAGATGATGGTATACGCGTTCAACACCCACGACAGGGTCGATGCGGGCGAACTGCCGAAACTGTTGGTGATGTCGGGGAAGGCAACGAACAGGATCGTCGTGTCCAAATAGGTCACCATTGCGGCGAGACCAGCGATGCCGAGGGTCAGGCGGCTCAGGCGAGCGTCGATACTGGATACGGCGGCGGGCGCTTGTTCCTGGGTCATGGTTTTGATCTCATCGAAGATGGCCATATATTGCTTGCGATTTGCAAGTGATGTTACAGAAACACTTGTTCTTTGCAAGTGAATTGAATGTCGCTATGCTCGGTTCATGATTTACGAACCCAATCAATGCCCAATTCGTTTTGGTCTAGGTGTATTCGGGGATCACTGGTCCTTGTTGATAATCCGCGACATGATGTTTCGCGGCCACACCCGGTTTCAGGACTTCCTGGATGCCGGTGAAGGCATTTCAACCAATGTGTTGTCCGATCGGTTAAGCCGGCTCGAAGCACAGCAAATCATCAGCCGGCAAAAGGATCCGTCCAACGGACGCCAAGTCATATACGAACTGACGGACAAGGGAAAAGACCTGCTCCCCATCATGCTGACAATATTCGCCTGGGCGGAAAAATATGATCCAAAAACCCGTGTTTCCAAAGAGTTGGCCGAACGAATACGAACGGATTTATTTGGGGCGCGCGATGAAATTCTAGCCACAATAAAGCAGTCAATTTAGAAGACTTGATGCGCCCATCGCCAATCATACTGGGTGCTTCCGGCAAACCGGACTGGTGTCGGCCGCTCGTGATGTCGGCTCATGGCACAAACCGCTGGTCACGGGCCCGAACGGCAGTTTCTGCTCTTACCCCGACTTCAAGCATCCGCCGTCGAACTGGAGACCGTCGAGGATGACCCAGGACGAACGCCGTGGAAGACCGCGTCGTCAGCGCCCAGCCAAATCATGAAAATCGCGGTTGCGAAATCCACTTGAACCCAAACCGCAATAACGCGCACACTTCACCTTTCGCTATGTAATGTTCGAGGAAATCCACGATGTCGAATACCACTGAAGTCGCAAACAATGCCGAAGCCGCCCTGAACAAACGGGACATGGCGCATCTGATCCACCCCCTGCACAACCGCGCAGCGCAAACCAGCGGCAAGGTGTGGACCGGCGGGCAGGGCGCGTTCCTCGTGGATGCCAATGGCGACCGGTATATCGACGGACTTAGTGGTCTCTGGAACAACACGGCCGGCAACGGCCGTAAAGAGTTAGCCGAGGCGGGCGCCAAACAGCTTACGGAGATGGGCTATGCGTCGGGCTATGCGGGCAGTTCCAATCCCCAGGCGATTGAGCTGGCGGAACGGCTGGCCAAGATCACCTATTCCAATATCAACCATTTCTATTTTACCTCGGGCGGCGGTGAATCGACGGACACCAATATCAAGATGGCGCGCTATTACTGGAAGCTGAAGGGCATGCCCGAGAAGACCAAATGCATATCACGCATCTGGGGCTATCACGGCGTCACCTTAGCTGCCATGAGCGCAACCGGCATCGATGCCTATTGGCCAATGTTCGAACCCAGGGTACCAGGCTTCATCCATATTCCCGGCCCCTATCCCTATCTCTACGAGGCACCCGAGGGCGAGAGCCAGGGCGTCGCGGCCGCAAATGAGCTCGAGCAAGCGATCCTCGCCGCCGGCCCGGATACTGTGGCGATGTTCATCGCAGAGCCGGTACAGGGCGCCGGCGGCGTTATCGTGCCGCAAGACGACTATTTCCCGCGCATCCGCGAGATTTGCGATAGGTACGAGGTTC
>JABIRP010000408.1 GCA_018699735.1 Rhodospirillaceae bacterium
CCCGGCCGAGCCTGAGCGGCGCGAAGAAGTTGAGTTCGAACACCCGGCGCCAATCGTCGAGATCGCCGTTGAGACAAGCCAGGCGTTCCTTGACCGATGACTTCGGCGACCATCCAGCATTGTTGACCAAAGCGTGCAGTGGGCGATCCGAGAGGATGGCGTTCGCTTCCTCGATGAAGCCGTCCAGGCTGTCGCTGTCGGCAAGGTCAGCGGTGATATGGTGCGACCAGTTCGGGTCACGTCGGCATTCATCCGGCGGCGCCTCGCGCGAACAGGTGATCACTTCCCAGCCACGGCCGCTAAACAATCCGACCGTGGAGTGGCCGATGCCGCGGCTGGCACCGGTGAGCAGGAGCGTTTTGCGTGTCTCGTCCATACCCCAAATGTATGGCGGGCCGCTCGGGCCCGCCACAACAACCTGCTGTCTTTTGCGTCTTATCGGACCGACATCACCTGGAACGTGCGCTGCACGCCGTCATGTTCGGTGATCGATACGTACTCACCCTCGACGAAATTATGCCGGTCGAAGGCGAAGATCGGTTCTTCGTCCTCATCATCCATGCCGTCGTAATGGAACGCCCAGGTCCGACGGCGGGTATGTACAAGGTACCCAACTTCTTCCGGCTCGCCACGCCAGAAGCGCCGCACGTTGCACTTGCGACGCTCCGTTTTCCAGGCGTCCAGGTCCAAGGCACCGTCACCATTAAGCGGCGCCTTGAACTCGTAGCCGTGCTCGGTACTGCCGAGCGGGAACTCGGGGTTTCTTGCCAATTCCAGGCGGATGTTCCTTAACATCGTGGCAGTCCTCCTCAGGCGGCCTCCTCAGGTGGCCCCCTCAACTGGTCAGTGAGCCATCAACACTGGCATGTGGGCGCCATCCAGAACATCGGCAGTTACCCCACCGAAGACCAGCTCGCGCAGCCTGCTATGGCTGTATGCACCAAGCAAGATGGTGTCCGCACCAGCCGAACGCGCTTCCGCCTGCAGACGACCGGAAACCGAACCACCATCGAGTGGGAAGGTCCGCGCCGTAACATTCACCCCATGCCAGGCGAGCGAGTCGACGAAACTATTGACGTCATCAGCCGTCAGATAGTCGCTGATGCCGGCAATCACGACAGCGCTCTCGACCCCTTCCAGAACCGGCAAGGCCAATGCGGCCGTACGCGAGGCTTCCTTGGATCCGTTCCAGGCGATGGCGACCGTTTTACCGACATCAACCGAGCCTTGCGGTGGAACCTGCAGCACCAGGCGGCCGGTTTCCATGAGTGCGGCTTCCAGAACGGCGGTCTGATCCGAATTGTCGCGGTCGCCGACACGGGTGACCGAAATCACATCGGCTGTCCGGCCACGTTTAGTGACACATTCAGCCGGCTCGCCGGTCATCTCGGAGAACGCAGCCGAGGCGCCGGTGGCCTTGCCAGGACGATCCTGGATTTCGATACCGGCTTCGGAGCACCAAGTGTCGAAACGCGTGCGCGCATCGTCCCGGCTGCTCTCGTATTCTTTCTGCGCAGACTTGACCAGAGCCTCGATCATGCTGGCGCTAACACCCTCTCCCACCTGGGGAGCGACGACCGCGCGCGGATCGCGATGAACGAAAACCGCATCCACATGTGCGCCACTGCGCTTGGCCAGATTCCCCGCCGCATTGAGCGCCGGGCCATCGGCCTCGCCGCCCATCATCGGAACTAGAATTGTTTTGATTGGCATGGTGTTTTCCTCGCAACAGGTTGTCATCGATTAAACGCTAGCACCTCGCCTCAGGCCTCGTATTGATGCAGATCAACGTCTGATAAAGCCAGACTAAAAGCTGGTCTCGATGCCTAAAATATGGGGCGTTCTCTGGGTATTTTTACGGATACATCCGAGTTGTCGCCCAGGCGTCGCCCTCGGCCGATCGCGAGAACCCAAACCGGTCATGCAGCCGGAATTCGCCGGCCTGCCAGAACTCGACGAAGAGCGGCATCAGCCGAAAGCCCGACCAAAACGGTGGCCGCGGAACCGAGGAATTACCGTACTCCTTGTCGAACCGGTCGACCTCATCAATCAAGCTCTGCCGGCTGGCGAGGGGTTGCGACTGACGCGATGCCCACGCACCAAGTTGACTGCCTCGCGGCCGGGTGGCGAAGTACTCGTCAGCCTCCTGATCGCTGACCCGCCCGATCGGTCCTTCGATGCGCACCTGACGTTGCGAGCTTTTCCAATAAAAGTTGAGCGAGGCGAATGGATTGATCGTGAGTTCCTGGCCCTTGGGGCTGTCGCAGTTCGTGTAGAAGACGAACCCTGACGAGTCAAAGTCCTTCAGCAACACGATCCGCGCTGACGGACGCCCATCAGCATCGGCTGTGGCAAGCGTCATGGCGTTTGCCATATCGGGCTCCGAAGCTTCCGCTTCTTGAAACCAGACCCCGAATTGGGTGAATGGGTCATCAGTATTAAGTTCAAACATTCGCTTTCGGCCGGCATTCCGCCGCCGCTCCTTTCGGGAACCACCTTGGTTTTGCCCAATTTGTGGTACAATTTGTCTAATATTCGCAGAGCATGGACGGCTGTCCAGTCTCTTGACCCCTGTTCGAGGCCGCACATAACGTCGCACCGAGGTTTCTGTATGTGATATTGGCCCAAACCGTGCAAGGTGTGGATGTAATTCCACTCCGACCGACCGGGACGAGAGATCTGCTTTTAGCTCCGCGAGGAGAAAGGACGACTGATGAGAACCAAATTTACGGCCTTTAAGGCTACCGCTTCGCTTGTGCTCCCGTTAGCGCTCCCCCTGGCACTCGGCGCCTGTGCCGCCGACGGGCAAGGCAATAAGCAGACCGCTGGCACCTTGCTTGGCGCGGTTGCGGGCGCCGTCGCCGGCGCCCAGTTCGGCAAAGGCCAGGGCAGGATCGCGGCTGTGGGCCTCGGCACTCTACTTGGCGCTTGGGCCGGCAACGAGGTCGGTGCGTCGCTTGATCGGGCGGACCGGCTAGCCATGGGTAGCGCAACCAACACCGCGCTCGAGACCCGACCATCCGGTACCGCTACAACCTGGCGCAACCCGGACAGCGGCCACTATGGCACCGTCACACCAACCCGGACCATCCAACAGAGTAGCGGCCAGTATTGCCGTGAATACAGCCAGACAGTCACAATCGGCGGCCGTACCGAAGATGCGTATGGCAAAGCATGTCGGCAGCCGGATGGCTCCTGGCAGATCGTGAATAACTGAGATCCGCATTGGCTCCGAGCGATACAAATCCGTACAAGGCCCTAAAAGTTTCGCGGTCTGCCAGCCAGGACGAGATCAAGGCGGCCTACCGAAAACTTGCAAAACGCCTGCATCCGGACGTGAACGACGGTGACGCAACCGTCGAACAGTGGTTCAAGGAGGTCACGGCCGCCTACGACGTCCTGTCAGACCCGAAAAAGCGTGCGAAATTTGACCGTGAGACTGGTGGAAGTCCGCGTGCCGAACCCGCTTCGGCAAGTAAGGGCTTCTGGCGTTCCTGGACCGGACGCAGTACTGAAAGCGACGAAGTCTACGACGATATATTCGAAGAGACCTTTGGCGGTGGTGGACAGTCCGGCGCCAAAAAACAGCGCGCTCGCAGCCCATTCTCCGATGACCTAGGATCAGACGACAAATCGCCTGGAGGCGCGGCCCGGGGCGGCAAGGACGTTTCCTACAAGTTGACAGTGCCCTTCCCGGAAGCAACAGCCGGCGGTAAACGGCGAGTGGCATTGTCTGATGGCCGCTCGCTCAACCTCAACATCCCGCCCGGCACCGTTACCGGTGGTACGCTCCGCCTAAAAGGACAGGGCAGAGAGGGGCCGAGAGGCGGTAAGGGCGATGCGTTCATCGAAGTGACCGTCGCCGAACACCCGTATTTCAGCCGCGACGGTCAGACCATCAACGTCGAAATTCCGGTTACACTCGACGAGGCCATCCTTGGCGGCTCGATCACGGTGCCAACCATCCACGGCAATGTCGCACTGAAAATTCCGAAGGCATCGAACTCCGGCTCCGTCTTGCGCCTCAAAGGCAAAGGCGTACCAGCCAATCGAGGCAAATCCGCTGGCGACCAGTTCGTGACGCTGAAGATCATGCTGCCTGACGGCGAAGACCGAGAGCTGATCAAATTCGTCGACCAATGGCGCGAGGGCCGAGGCTACAATCCGCGCCACAAGATGGGTTTCCTGTAAGCACGACAAGCGCGGCGCCAGAGCCCACATGGACAGGCCGAACGCACCCGGATACAGTCTTATCAGCTTGAAAAATCCAAGAAAGATTGCCCGTGACCCAACTATTGAGCGACGCGGAGGTCATAGACCGGATCTTCGACCATATCGACGGGAATAGCACCGATCTTGGCGATGATATTTGGCGCGAACCAGCAGAAAATTATCGATCGGCAGAACGCTTTGCGGCTGAAGTAGATCTTCTGCGGCGTCTGCCCGTAGCGTTCTGCCCGTCGGCGGCGCTGCCGGAAAACGGATCCTACGTCGCGCGAACGGCGGCGGGCCGGCCAATACTGGCAGTGCGTGGCGAGGACGGCGAGGTCCGTGCTTTCATCAATGCCTGCCGCCATCGCGGCATGGCGGTCGCCGCAGAGGGCAGTGGGTGCGCACAAGCCTTCACCTGCCCTTATCACTCCTGGACCTATGGTTTGGACGGGCGGTTGACGAGCATCGCCGGTTCCGTTGGATTTCCAGGCCTTGATCGCCAGGCACACAACCTTGTCCCGGTAACGACAGTGGAAGAGCGCGGCGGATTGGTGTTCGTAACTCAGGACGAAGCGGTCTCCGAGGGCGCGCTGGAAGACTTGCCTGATTTGCTCTCGCCCGACCTGTCCGTCTTCGATGTAAGAGAATTTTCCGACGAGGCGAATTGGAAGCTGATCGGTGAAACCTCCATGGAGGGCTATCACATCAAGGCCCTGCACAATGAGACCTTCTACCCCTATGGCTTCGACAACCTGAATGTGGTCGAAACCTACGGCACCAATTCCCGCATCGTCTTCCCGTTCCGACGTGTCGAGAAACTGCGCCACATACCCCGGGAAAAGCGTCGCCTAGAAGGGATGGTGACGGACGTCTATCAGCTCTTCCCCAACACCCATATCTCGTTTCTCTCCAGCCATGCGATGCTGATCATCTTGGAGCCAGTAGCGCCGACCAAGACCCGGTGGGTGATCTACTCGCTGGACACACGCACGGATGAGGCTCCCTCGGCCAAGGCGAAACAAGCCAAACGCGACGCAGAGTTCGTCAAGGAGACCGGGTTACGAGAAGATCGCGACGCAGCCTGTTCGATCCAGGCCGGGTTGGAGAGCAACGCCAACAGCCATTTCACCTTCGGTCGGTATGAGAAGGCAATTGCCCATTTCCATGCGACCTTGAGCGGGCTCCTGGCGAAGGCCGGTTAAAAATTCAAACAAGTCTGTGTTGTCCTAACGCCGACGGCTTGACAGCGCGATGATGGCGAGCGTCGCGACTAATCCCCATCCCGACGTCACCATAAGCGCGATTTCGGTGCCAAAAGTATCGCCAAGCCAGCCGACGTGCAGCAGGCCAAGGGGGGCGGCTCCAATACAGACCGAGACCAATCCCATCATTCTCGACCGCGCCTCCGGCGGTGCCGAGAGGAAGACCAGCGTGCTCTGCATGCTGCCAAACCCGGCGAGCCCAAAACCACCGAGGATCAACACAACCAAGGCCAAGGAATATGACGAAATCTGTGACATGACCATGATGGAGCTGAGGAACGTCAGTGCACCAATGAAATAGACCCGCCGAAACCAAGCAGGGCGCGCAACGACAGCAATCACAAACGCGCCGATCGTTGCCCCCATGCCTTCCGCCGACATCAGCACGCCGGTCAAGAATGCATCGATTTGAAAGCGATGCTCGCCAAGGGCTGGGATCAAGGCGGCATACGGAAACCCGAACAGGTTCATCGCCACGGTGACCGCCAGGACGGCGATCAAACCATCGCGCCCGCGCAGGCCCGACAGGCCAGCTTTGAGGGACGCGAAGAAGCCTTCTTGTTCGCCGCTAGCCTTGCTCCGCGCGCCTTCGCCCGCACCGCCGTGGGTCAGCATCGCGATCACGGCGCAGATACCATAACACCCCGCCGCAACGGCGAACGCGCCGGGCAATCCGATCGTCTCATAAAGCAAACCGCCCAACATCGGCCCAGTCATGCGGGTCACGTTCGTGGTGGCACTGTCGAGCGACATGGCGGACCCAACCCGTTTTTCTCCGGCAATAAATCCGATGATCGTGCGCCTGACAGGAAAATCCGTGGCCCAAGCGATGCCGTTGATCAGGGCGCCAAGAAAGATGTGCCACACTTCAATCTCGCCACTCCACGCCAGAACCGCCAACCCGGCAGTGTTTACTGCCATGGTCACCATAGCGACCCGGAACATCCAGCGCCGGTCCATGCGTTCGGCAGCCGTCCCGAACACGAACCCGAACACGAACATCGGCAAGGTGCGCGCCATCAGAATGACAGAAACGACGACTGCCATGCCGGTCACCTCATAGACGTAGATTCCGGTCGCGAGAACCTCCAGCCAACGCATGGAACCGGCCAAAGCGCCAATGCCCCAAACCTTCAAGAACTCAGCCTCACCCAGCAGTTCTCGCACCGGGTGACGCGGCCGCTCGGCGGGAGGAGTACTAGGGTCGGCGGGCGCGCTCGGCTGGCCGCTCGTCTCGGTCATGTATTGCTCACGGGTTGCTCGGCGGGAATGGCCGATAGTCCATATCTATCACGATTGCTCGCCGTCGCGCGACGGAATCGGAAATGCAGTTCGGCGGAATACCGTGCGCAGTGAAAAATTTGTCCGCAGTCGGGCCACGCCCGGCAAGCGCGAGAGCTGGGTACGGTGGATGCGCTCGTAACCTTCCGGTCCATCGGCCGCGAGGCGGAGTTGGTAGTCGAAATCTCCGGCCATCAAGTGGCATTCCATGACGTCAGGGCAGGCTTCGACGGCGCGCTCGAACGCATCCAGGTTCAGTTCGCTCTGGCTATCGAGGGCGATATCCACAAAGACATTCGTAGCCCGACCGATCGCATGTTGATTTAACAACATCACATAGCGGTCGATAACGCCCTCCTCCTCTAGTTGGCGAACCCTTCGCAAACATGCCGACGGCGAAAGATTGACCAGTTCGGCCAGGTCGGCATTAGTCACACGGCCGTCTTCCTGCAGCGCCATCAAAATGCGACGATCGATCGCGTCTATTCCACTCATTCGTACAAAATTCTCATAATATCAGCATTCTTCGTATATTATTCGAATTTGACCGGCAAAAGCCATAGATTTTGCACACACATTTTGTGGCCTTGGGCGTATGCTTTTGGAAAGCTCAATTTCAGCGCTGGAGGTCATTATGCGCGTCGGTGTTCCAAAGGAAATCAAGAACCACGAATATCGGGTCGGCTTGACCCCGGCCAGCGTGCGCGAGTTCACCTCGCGCGGCCATGAGGTTTTGGTCGAGAACAACGCCGGCATCGGCATTGGTGCTGACGCAGCCGCCTATCAAGCAGCTGGCGCCAAGATCGCAACCGACGCCGCCCAGATCTTCGCCGAGAGCGATATGGTGGTGAAGGTGAAAGAGCCCCAGGCCGTCGAGCGCGCCATGCTGCGCCCGGGTCAGGTTCTGTTCACCTATCTGCACCTGGCACCCGACCCCGACCAAACCCGGGACCTCGTTTCCAGCGGCGCCGTATGCATCGCGTATGAGACCGTAACCGATGCCAAGGGTGGTCTGCCGCTGCTGGCACCAATGTCCAGGGTTGCGGGCCGGCTTTCCATTCAAGCCGGCGCCCATTGCCTTGAGCGAGCACAAGGCGGCGAAGGCATCCTGCTTGGCGGCGTGCCCGGCGTGGAACCGGCTGAAGTCGTCGTGATCGGCGGCGGCGTTGTTGGCGAGAACGCGGTTCAGATGGCCCTTGGGCTCGGCTCGAGCGTTACCGTGCTCGATCGCTCAGTTGATGTGCTTGACCGCTTGTCGGCGCGTTTCGGGCCAGCATTGAAAACCGTCTACTCGACCGTCGAAGCGACCGAAAAAGCGGTCCTGGCAGCCGATCTTGTTGTTGGTGCCGTATTGGTCAAAGGAGCCACCGCCCCTAAATTGGTCACCGCCGATATGGTTCGCGCCATGCGCCCGGGGACAGTGATGGTGGATGTGGCGATCGATCAGGGTGGTTGCTTTGAGACCTCACACGCCACCACGCATGACGATCCGACCTACGTTGTTGATGGCGTCGTGCATTATTGTGTCGCGAATATGCCGGGCGCGGTGCCGCGGACGTCGACCCTGGCACTGAACAATGCCACCTTGCCGCATGCATTGGCATTGGCCGACAAGGGTTGGCGCCAAGCGCTCGCCGACG
>JABIRP010000409.1 GCA_018699735.1 Rhodospirillaceae bacterium
GGCGTTTTCCGTCGAGATCGAATTCGACGAAGTGGTGCCGGTCGTCGGATGTCCGACGCTCCTTGGCGCTGGTTGGGTGCGGGTAATACTGGACCCAATCTGGCAGATCATCGGTCACGGCGTGGGCTTTCATCGTCACGGAGAGAGGCGTTTGTTGTGCCTGTGGGCGAATCTTGACAAGACCGCATACCGGCCGTCAACTTCCAGTATCACTTCTAACACTTCAGCATTCGAAATTGCGAGAGGGAGGCAGCCATGCGCCCGTGGACCGGCATTATCAGCGACGAGGAAGAACGCCGTTATGACGCTGCGGGGTTCGGCCGACCAAGCGGCATCGGGTCCCGCGCGGCGCTTCTGATCATCGATGTTCAGTACCGCACCGTTGGCACTGAGCGTCTACCCTATTGGGAGGCGATCAAGGAATACCCGACCGCTTGTGGCGACGTTGGGTGGGCTGCGGTGGACCACATCCAGCCCTTGTTAGCCGAGTTCCGCAGATTGGGTTTGCCGGTGCTTTATCCGCATGTGGCGCCAAAAAACGTCGATACTGATTCCGGCCGCCTGGCTGAAAAGGTGCCGGCGATCATGACCATTGATGCCCAGGGTTATGAATTCGTCGAGGAGGTGGCCCCGATAAAGGGCGATGTTCTGTTGCCTAAAAAACATCCGAGCGCCTTCTTCGGGACGCCTTTGGTCAGCCATCTGATCGATCTTGGTGCCGACACGCTCTTTGTTACCGGATGCACCACCAGTGGCTGCGTGCGCTCCTCTGTCAGCGACGCATTTGCGTATAACTTCAAGGTCGTAGTGCCCGAGGAATGCGTCTACGACCGCAGTCCAACCTCGCATGCCGCCAACCTCTGGGACATGAACGCGAAATACGCCGATGTCATGCCGACCGATGACGCGGTCGCTCTGCTTCAGGGCCCTACTGCAGGAGCAGCGCGAGCCGCCGGGGAGTAAGCGAAACAATGGATAACGACATTATCGCCAGTCGGATCGCTGACGGGCTGGAGGCTCTGACCGAATGGTCTTCCGGTCTTGCCTGGGAGGATATCCCCGAGACGATCCAGCGCCGCGCGGCAGAAGTATTATGTGACGATCTGGCGGCGATCGTCGCCGCACGTGATGAGCCGGAATTGATTGCCCTCGCGGACGGCATGGCGCGGTCCGCCGGCGCACCAGAAGCCAGCGTGTTTGACGCAAAAGGCCGCCGGATGGATCGATACTCCGCCGCCACCGTTAACGGCAGTGCCGCTGACTGGTGCGAGCTGGATGAGGGCTACCGCCGGGCGATCTGTCATGCTGGGCTGTATTGCGTGCCGGCCCTCTTGGCCGAAGCCGAGGCAACTGGAGCCACGGGCCAAGACCTCCTGCGCGCCCTGGTGATCGGCTATGAGACCTCGACCCGGGTTGCCCGGGCCTTCAGCTGGGAGACATTGACGCTGCACCCCCACGGCAGCCTGGCGGCGGTTGGGGCTGCCGCTTCGATTTCAGCCCTTCGCAGGCTGTCGGGTGAAGCGGCGGCGGTGGCGATCTCTTCTGCCTCGACCATGGTGGTGCCGGGACCGTTCAATCACACGGTTGAGGGGGCTTTGGTGCGCAATGTCTGGCCGGGTGTGGCCGCCTGGACGGGGTTGCGTGCGGTCGATTGGGCCAGTGGTGGTATTACGGGACGGCGAGAGAGCCTGCACGATGTTTTCGCTGTTTCTCTTGGCGGCACGGCCATGCCGGAGGAACTCTCGGAGGGTCTCGGGACAGTCTGGGGCCTGGCAGACGGCTACCAGAAGCTCCACGCCTGCTGTCAGTACGCTCACTCGGCGGTCGAGGCGACGTTGGACCTGATGGGCGGTGAGGCTGCCGGTATCGAGGCGGATGCGATCCAAGGCATTCATATCGAGACCCACTGGAAGGGTCAGCATCTCGATAATGCCAACCCGGCTACCACCTTGGCCGCCAAGTTTTCGATGCAGCATATTTTGGCGGCCACAGCGATCCACGGCCATGCCGGTGCTGAGGCGTTCCATGCCTCGACCTTGGATGATGCGGATATGTCGGCATTGCGTGCAGTGGTGACGATTGGGGTCTATGAGCCTGAGCTTGACCCGCCGAACGATCGGCCGGCGCGGGTGACTTGGGCGCTTTCCGACGGCCGTTCCGTCACCTCCGAATGCCTCAGCGCGCGGGGCGGGCCGGACAGGCCGTTCGCACCCTCCGAGATCCGAGAGAAAATCCACGGGATCGTAAGCGCGCCTTATCCGGCCATGCCGGCAGAGGTGGATCGGTTGTTGGCGCTTGATCCGAAAGCGCTTTCCACATGTTGGAGCGAGACGGTGGCGGCCATGACAAAGGGAGCGCGGCCATGAGCCAAGATGCGGATTACCTAACCGATCTCTTGGTTGTTGGCGGCGGGGCCTGCGGGTTTGCGGCAGCAATCGCGGCGCATGATGCCGGCATTGATGTTGCGGTTGTCGAGAAGCTCGATCGGCCAGGCGGCAACTCCGCGCTGTCCACCGGCTCGGTACCGGGCGCCGGCAGTCGCTTTCAGCGCGAAGCCGGGATCGAGGATGACCCTGAACGCATGATCGCGGATTTGATCGCGGTCGCTGGCCCGCACGAGGCCGACCCTCTAACCCGCCTGATGGCGGAACAGTCGGCACCCTTGTGCGAGTGGCTGATCGACGATCTTGGCGCGCGCATGGAGTTGGTCACGGCCTACAAGCATGTCGGTCACTCGGTGCCACGTCTGCATGCGCCGCGCTCACGCCGAGGCCGGGATCTGGTCGACGACCTGCTGCAATTCACCGAGGCGCGCGACATCCCTCTGGCTGTTGGAAACCCGGTGAGGCGGTTGGTCGTGGAGGATGGCGCCGTCATCGGGGCGCAAATCGGCGAGGACACGGTCGCGTGCCGCAAAATCCTGCTCGCGACCAACGGTTACGCCGGCAACCGCGAGATGGTGCAACGGTTCTGCCCGGAGATCGCGGCGGCGGAGTATTTCGGCGCCCTCGGCAGCACTGGCGAGGCGATTACCTGGGGTGAGGAGATCGGCGCGGGCTTGGCCAATATGGGAGCCTATCAGGGCTACGCGGCGGTGGCCTATCCGCAGGGCAGCCTGTTGTCCTGGACCACGATCGAGAAGGGCGGGATCCTGGTCGGTGCCGACGGCAGGCGCTTTGGCAACGAGGATGCGGGGTATTCCGGCTTCGCGCCGACTGTCATGGGCCAGGGCGCGTTCGCTTGGGCGATCTACGACCAGAGCATCCATGCCGTTGCCCTGGAAGAAGAGGAATATGCCGAGATGTCCGAGATGGGCGCCATTCGCTGGGAGGAAGACCCGGGCGATTTGGCGCGGGCCGTCGAGATTGACCCGGCCGGCCTCACCGAGACCATCGAGACCTATAACGCGGCGGCACGCGGCGCGGTGACGGATCCGTTCGGCCGCAAGAACTTCAATCTGGCACCGCTCGATCCACCCTACGGCATCGTTCGGGTCAAACCCGGTCTATTTCATACCCAGGGTGGCCTGATGGTCGACGAGCATGCCCGTGCCCTACGCCCGGATGGTTCGGTGGTCGCGAACCTGTTTGCCGGTGGCGGCGCGGCGGCCGGGATCAGCGGGCGCACCGGTGCCGGCGGATACGCCTCCGGCAATGGGCTCTTGACGGCGCTCGGACTCGGCCGCATTGCAGGGTTGCGGGCGGCGGCCGAAATCAAGGGCGAGGTATGAGCGCCGCCGCAGCGATGCACGGCTGAGGGCGTGACAGCCGCCCGCTACATCATCAGGTTCGGCAGGAACAGGACGATCGAGGGGAATATGATCAAGAGCGCAAGCGTTATGATATCGAGCAACAGGAACGGCATGATGCCGGCGAACACGTCCTCCAACGAGAGCGGGATCGGCGAGGCGCTGCGCACGACATAGACGTTTAGGCCGACCGGTGGGGTAATCAGCGATATCTCCGCCAGTTTGATCGAGATGACGCCAAGCCAGATCGGATCGAAGCCGACGCCGACCATGATCGGGAACATCACCGGCAAGGTCATCACCATGATAGAGATCGGCTCGATCAACATGCCCAAGATCAGATAGATCGCCGCAAAACACAGCAGATAGACATGCGGTGCCAACTGCAGCGCAAGCAAGTAGTCGGAGATGTTGGCGACCAGGCCGGTATAGGTCAGCCAGCGCGCGAACAGGATGCCGCCGATGACGATGATGAAGATTGTCGTGGTCGTGATCCCGGCGTCCCTGAAGGTCTCGATCATGCCGGCGCGGCTCATCCGGCGTTTACCCAGCACGATGAGGAAGGCACCGAAGGCGCCAATTGCACCGGCATAGGTCGGGATAAACCAGCCCATATAGATGCCGCCGATCACCAGCGCGAACAGGAAGGTGATGCCCCAGACACCGTAAAGTGACTTCCATTTTTCTTTACGCGAGACATGGAAATCCGGCATGGGCGCGATCTTCGGGTTAAGTCTGGCGCGGACATAGATACCGCTCATGTAGATCGCCGCCGACAGCAATCCTGGCACCAGGCCGGCCATCAACAGACGGGCCACGGATTGCTCGGTAATGATGGCGTAAATCACCATCAGGATTGAGGGTGGGATTAGGGAGGCGAGTGTGCCGGAAGCGGCAATGCAACCGGCGGCGAGTCGCTTGTCATAGCCGTAGCGCGTCATCTCGGGCAGCGCAATGCGGGTGAAGACGGCCGCATTGACGATGGTCGACCCGCAGGCGGCGCCAAAGGCTGCCGAGGCTAGTGTCGTTGCCATCGCGAGCCCGCCATGTAACCGACCGAGCCAGTTATGGGCGGCGGTATAAAGTTCGGTCGTCAGCCGCGCCTGGGTCGCGAGCGAGCCCATCAGCACGAAGAGCGGAATGACTGCGAGGGCGAAGGAATTGGTGGTTGCGAAGGGGACCGAGGCTAGCTGCGCCAGGGCCGCATCGGGGCTGATTGCCAGCGCCATGCCGATAAGGCCGCCGAGCCCGAGGGAAACACCGATATGCACGCCGGCGGCGAGTGTGATGAACACAAACGCCATGACAACAATGCCAGTGGTCGCGGGGTCAAGGATCGCGCCCATGATCTAAGAGCCTTCCGGAGATTTTTCTGCGGGTTGATCCAGATCGGACAGATCAAGGTCCGGCATGTTTGGATCCATTTGGTTTGGCGCTGCTTCGCCCGTGCTGATGCGGGCAATATCGATGAACAGGTCGAGCACCAACCGCAACATCATCAGACTGGTGCCAGCCACCAGAATGAACCGTGCCGGGGTGAGCGGAAATTCGATCAACCCGTCGGTCACTTCGCCAATCTCAAAACTGTATGTTGCCTCGCCGATCGCCTGCCACAGCATCAGGCCGAAAAATACCAGGGCCGCAATGTCGGCGACAACGTCCATCGCTGCCTGTATTCGGGGGGACATATGGGCGTAGATCAGCTCCACCCGGATATGTCCGCGTCGAATTTGAGCATAGGCCAAGGCGCCGAAGACGATCAGGACCATGGTGCTTTCGGTCAGTTCCCGGGCGCCCGCAACAGGTTGACCAAGGCCTTGGGTTCCGACCACGTCGGCGGTTCCAAGGAAGACCGACATCAGCATACCAGCGCCGCCGACAAGAAGAACCACCAGCGCCAGTCGCTCAAGGATCCGCCCTATTGCTTGCATGGAAATCAGGCTTTCTTAAAGGACAATCGCCCGACCGACCGCCTGGATGTGGCGGCCGGTCGGGCGAAGGATTTAGTCGATCGCTAAGATCACTTGGCCATCCAGGCCCGCCAGCTCTTGGCAACCTCGGCGGCTTCGTCACCGCGTCCGCGCTTCTTCATGCCTTCGACCCAATTGGCCAGAAGATCGGGAGCAGCAGCGCGCCACTCTTTCATCTCCTTGAAGGGCTTGAAGACGCCACCAGCGGCCTCGATTTTCGCCTTGGCAGCGTTCTCGTGACCATCGACGAAAGCAACGTATTTCGACTGGATTTCAGCCGCCGCCTTGGTGAAGACAGCCTGGATATCCTTCGGCAGCTTGTTCCAGGTCTTGTTGCCGACGACCAGCAAGTGACCGGCGATTACCATGACCGGGCCACAGCTGTATTTGCCGGGCTCATACAGGCGGTTTGACAGTATGTTGCCTGCGTTCAGGAACGAATAGTCGAGCGAGCCGCGTTGCAGAGCCTCATAAACCTGGGTCACGCCGACAGATACCGGCACCGCGCCGACAGCGCCGTGCATTTTCGGCACATCACCACCGAAACTACGGATCTTCTTACCCTTCAAGCCGGCCATCGTGTCACAGTTCGGGTCTTTACCTGTGAGGTAGTAGACGCCGAGCGGCTGATGGAACAGGAAGTGGATGTTCTGCTTATCCAGCTCTTCCTTGAACACCGGCAACTCCTTGAAGGAGCGCATGGAAATCCCGATTGCCTGTTTCGGCTCGTTGAATACGAAGGGGATCTGGAACGCTTTGTAGAACGGTAGCTGCTTGGCGTAGTAGCCAGGCACGACAGCCGCCATATCGATGGCGCCACGACCGACCAGGCCGAGAAGCTCTCCGCCCTTGCCGAGACCGCCTGCGAAGGTCATGTCGATTTTGACGCGGCCATTGGTGTCGGCCTCAACCTTCTTGGCAAAATCCTTCTCAAGCTGAAGGAACGAGCTGTTTGGCAGGTAGTGGCCCCAGCGCAACGTGAACTCAGCTGCGGCTTGAGCCGTGCCGGCAACAGCCAGCGACGTTGCAAGCACCGCCGCATTGATTAGAACGCGAGATGTCTTGTGCATGAAATTCTCCCTTTCCCAGTGAAGTCGTCCCGGATGCAATTTTATCTTATGCGTCCGATGACAGTTGCCCTAGGTGGATCGCTATTGCGTCACAGTCCACCTAAGAAACGCCGTCTGCACCTCAACTACACCGGGATTGCTCTCCAAAAACCCAAGCCATCGCCCTAACAAAAATCTCGGAGATGGGCGCTGGCGGATAATTTCGAGTAACAGGAACCGGAACAGGGTAAGGAACGGAGACGATCCTCAAATAGTGGTCAACCGTTGACATAGTTGCCATGTGACGGCTTCCTGTCAATCTGTTGCTGAGTCCTGCAAACCCGATTCCACGCGAGAAAATTCATTGAGAAATCAAATATGAATAGCCCTGTCGGCAACCTTCCGGATTGGCGCGTGACCCTCGACCGATTGGCCGAGCGCTACTCTTGCCGCGAGTTTGACGGGACGGAGATCGATCGGGATATTTTGGCTGAAATTGTGCGCGACGGAACAGAAGCCCCCTCATCCTGTAATCAACAACAGTGGCATTTCATCGTCGTTACCGAGCCTGAACTGAAGCGCCGTGCGCATGACATCTCAGGCGGAAACCATCACTTTTCTGAGTGCTCGGCGCTGATTTACCTCTGTTTTCAGAAGGGCTGGACGCACGGTAATTTTTCGATCGTCCAATCGGTCTCGGCGGCGGCCTATCACATGTTGTTGAGTGCAAATCTTCGTGGATTTGCAGGCATCTGGAACGCCGGAATTGGCCCGCATGCGCCGCTGGTCGAGATGCTTGGTGTGCCGCCGACCTTTGAGCTGCAAGGCGCGCTTGCGATAGGCCGGGCCAAACCGGACGCGCCGACGATGAAGGCGCCCCGGCGGCCGTTTTCGGAGGTGCACTCCTGGAATGGATTCGAGCGCACGAAAGTCTCGCACTATCCAGTACGCCCAGCCGAGGCCTATCCATACTTTCGCATCAAAAACGACGACAACCCTTTCGCCGAGTGGAACCCGCGTGCTTGGAGTTGGGGTCAGGTCGGTGATTTCCGGGGCTATTCGGTCTGGGCCAAGTCGCCAATTGCCGGGGTTTATGTCTCGCGTCGTCAGGGCGAGGCGACAGCGGTCGAGCTTGGGCTACTCCCCGACATCGCCGCCGGTGGGCGCGTCGTCGAGATCATGCCTTGGGGCGGCACCAACAGTGTCGCGATCCGCCGCAAGTTGGACCCGGGCGTCGAGCTGCACCTGGCCGAGCTGTCGGAACACAACCTCTCCTTCATCATGGAGAGATTGCAGCGCGAGGGCCTGTCGGTCGATCGGGTGCATGACGACGTAATCTCAGGCGCTGTATTGCCCTATGAGGACGCGAGCGTCGACGCGGTCGTGATGCCGCAGTGCCTGGAGCACATGCCTGATCCGGAAGCCATGTTGGACGAGGTGCGCCGGGTGCTGAAGCCGGGCGGGCATCTCGTCGTCAGCACGCGAAATCTTTGGTCGCGATACGGCCTGCACTGGTGGCGGGTCGAATCCCTGGCTCAGGTTCCCAATCAGGGACCCTTCACCCCACTCCCGGCCGCGAGGGTCCGGGGCTGGTTGGCAAGCCGATTCAATATCGAGACCGAGATTGGCATCGGCCGCTCGGTCTCGCATGACGCGACGGTGTCGCAAGGATTCATGAAATCATTTCGCCGGCTCTACGCCGCGCGCTGCGTACGCGGGTAAACGCGTGTTGCCCTCATAAAGACCGAGGCAGAAACCGGCCGGTTCCTTCCATGCCCTCAGTCAACGTGCCATCGCGCACGATGAAGCGCCCGCGCGCGATGGTGTGAACCACACGGCAACTCATCTCGTGACCCTCGTAAATCGAGTAACCAGCATCCGTCGCCAGGCCTGAGCGCTCTACGGTCCAGGGCGAATTCATGTCCAGGATTGCGAAATCGGCGTCAGCCCCGGGTGCGATCCGGCCCTTGGCGGGCGACAGACCCATGGCATCGGCTGGGCGCGAGGTGACCATTTCGGCAAGCTTTTCCAACGCGATACCCCGGCGGTGATGACCCTCGGTAAACACAGCCGGCAGGAAGGCATCGAGACCCGGGAACCCGGGACCAGCTTCCCAGATATTGCCGTCCTTGGAGGCAACCGGGCGGTGAATGTGATCGGTGGCGATGGTGTTGACTGAGCCGTTCTTAATGCCCTCCCAGAGCGCTTCGCGGTCGGCCGGATCGCGTAGTGGTGGGTTGACCTTGCCCTTCGTGCCGACGTCGGAGGTGGTGTCGTGGGTCAGGTAGTGGGCGCAGGTCTCGACCATGACATTGGTGCCTTGGGCTCGCTGCTCGACGGCTGCCGCCAGCGCCTCGCCAGAGGACGTGTGAACGGTGTAGACCGGTGCGCCGGTGATGCGACCGAAATAACAGGCTCGGCGCACCGCGTCAGCCTCAACGAAGGGCGGCCGGGTCGCGTTCCAGGTGGCGAGCCCGCCCTTGCCTTCGGGGTCTTTGGCCAGCACCCGGTCGCGCAATATCCAGGCGATCTCGATATTCTCCGGGTGAGGGCAGAGCATACCGCCATGCATTTCCAGGCTCTCAAGCAGGCGATAAAGAAAGCCGTCATCGGTGCCCGGCAAACCGAGCCGCTTGCCCTCGTCTCCTCGGATGTTCATGAACAATTTCGCCGTTGGTACGCCGAACTCGGAAATGTAGCGCGGCAGTTCGGCCAGTTGTTCATCGGTGCTGATGACAAAGTGGAAGCCGAAATCGATGCGTGCGCCGGCTTGCGTGACGTCGCGCAACTCCTCGAACTGGGCCGCATAGGGCGTGGCGCTCATCACATAGGGAATGAACGTGGTCACGCCACCGATTGCGGCTGCCGCGGTCTCCGTCGCCGCGTCGGAGGGCACGCGTGGTCGAGAGATATCGTTGCCGTGGCCCAGATGAAGATGCACGTCGCACCCGCCGGGAAGAACCGTCAGGCCGGTTACCGATACGGTTTCGGCGGCCTCGGCGCCCGCACCGGGCTCGGTAATGGCTAAAACCCGCTCCTCGCCAACCAGAACATCGGCTTCGCGAAGCCCAAGCCCGGGCAACAGAACCGATCCGCCGGAAAGCCTGAGGTCGACCCTACTCATTTCACCTTCTCCCAATTTCCCGTTTTGTCGATTATAGTTGATGGCGGAGCGCCCTGATGTCCAACGACCGCATACCCTATAGCCCGATTGTAAGCCGCCCGAAACTGGTCTGGCCAGACGATGCGCGCGTCGCGGTCTGGGTGGTGCCGAACGTCGAACATTACGAATATCTGCCGGAGCCCATTGGCATTCGAGATCCATGGCCACGCATGCCGCATCCGGACGTGCTGGGCTACGGCATCCGCGACTACGGCAATCGGGTCGGTCTCTGGCGCATGATGGAGGTGACCGACCGCCTCGGCATTCCTTGCACGCTGTCTCTCAACCTTGGGAATTGGGAGCATTATCCCGAGATCATGGACGCCTGCATGGCCCGCAATTGGGATGTGATGTGCCACGGCATATACAACACGCAGTATGTTTGGGGCGCCACCGAGGAGGAAGAGCGCGGGCTTATTGCCGACTGCGTTGCGACCTACCGACGGATGACAGGAAAACCGTTGCGTGGTTGGTTCTCACCGGCGGCTACTTTCACGCACAACACCCCTGATTTGGTCGCAGAAGCCGGCATCACCTATACCTGCGATTTTTATCACGACGACCAGCCGACCCCGATCCAGGTGCGTCAAGGCAGCTTGATCTCAATCCCGTACCAGATGGATGTGAACGATGCGATGGTCTGGCGCCACCACATCGAGGCTGAGGATTTTGCCCAGATGGTGATCGATCATTTCGACACGCTCTGGCATGAGGGGGCCGAGATCCCGAGGGTCGTCTGTATAGCACTGCACCCCTACATCATGGGCCAACCGCATCGGATCCGACATCTGGAGCGGGCCTTGAGGCATATCGTCGATCACGATCAAGTTTGGCTCGCCACCGGTGCTGAGATCGCAGATTGCTATCTGGCGCAGATGCAAGCCCAAACCTTGGACCAGGAGGGTTGAGATGGTCTCCTATCGTGCCCCTGGTATGGATCACGACCTCTATCCCTACTCCGCCCTCCCCACACGGCCGATCTTGCGGTGGCCGGATGGTGCGCGCGTGGCACTTTGGGTCGTGGTTTTTCTGGAACATTGGGAGCTTGATCCACCGGGAAGTGCGGTACGTGACCCGAGGTTCATCGATCCCTACGGCGATTTTCGCCCGGAGTATCGGTCCTATGCGTTTCGTGAATATGGCAACCGGGTCGGGTTCTTCCGGATTTTGGAGGCGCTGGACCGCCATGGCATCCGCGCGACCGTCGCCGCGAACGCGTCTGCCTGTGAGCGCTATCCCTTCCTAGTCGAGGAATGCGGCAATCGCGGTTGGGAGTTTGCTGCCCACGGCACCCACGCGACCCGGATGATCAGCAGCCGGCTTAGTGAGGCCGATGAACGCCGGGTGATCGAGACTTCGGCTGACGCGGTTGAACGTGCGACCGGCACCCGCCCGCGTGGCTGGATTTCTCAAGATTTTGGTGAGAGCCATCGCACGCCGCAATTGCTTGCCGAAGCTGGGTTTGATCATTTGGCGCATTGGCCAAACGATGACCAGCCTTACGTCATGACGACTGACCCGGAACTCATTTCGGTTCCGTATCAGTCGGAATTGGACGACGTGCAATTGCTTTGGCATCGCCGTACTCTGACCCCGCGCTATCCGGCGATCATCGAAGAGGCATTCTCGGTTTTGCACGAGGAAGGCGCCGGCTCGGGTCGGAGTTTCGGCCTCGGCATTCACCCCTGGCTCTTCGGGATGCCGCATCGCATTCGCTACTTGAACGAAGCGTTGGACAAGTTGGTGGCGTTCGAGGGTGCCTGGCAGGCGAGCCTTGGCGAGATCGCGGCGCATGCGAGGGCGGAGATGACCAGTTCCTCTTAAGGCCGCCATCCTGGACGAAGCAAAGCGGAATTATTCGCTCAGTCTTCGTCATCCTGAGGTGCCCGACTGACGGGAGGGCCTCGAAGGACGCAACTTGCCGCCGACCTGCGTCCTTCGAGGCTCGCTACGCTCGGCACCTCAGGATGACGAAGGCTTTGAAACCCAGATCACCTTGGCAGGTCAGTTGACCCCATTAGGAATTGATCGATCGAGCGGGCGCATTGCCGGCCCTCGCGGATGGCCCAGACCACTAGGGACTGGCCGCGGCGCATGTCGCCGGCGGTGAAAATCTTGTCGACCGAGGTACTGTAGGCCTCGGTATCCGCCAGGACATTGCCACGCGGATCAAGCTCGACACCGAGAGACTTCAGCATGCCCTCATGCACCGGGTGCAAGAAGCCCATCGCTAGCAAGACCAGATCGGCTTTCAGTTCGAACTCGGAGCCGTCGATCTCGGTCATCTTGCCGCCGGACCAATCGAGGCGGATGCCGTTCAATTTGGTCACCCGGCCATCCTTGCCGGTCAACGACTTGGTCCCGACCGACCAATCGCGCTCGCAGCCCTCTTCCTGTGAGCTGGAGGTCCGCAACTTGTTCGGCCAATCGGGCCAGGAGAGCGCCTTGTCCTCATTCTCGGGCGGTTTCGGCATCAGCTCAAGCTGGGTTACCGAGGCGGCACCCTGACGGATCGAGGTGCCGACGCAGTCGGAGCCGGTGTCACCGCCGCCGATGACGATAACGTGCCGGTCGGTGGCCAGAATCTCGGTCTCGTCTGGCACCGGATGTCCGGCAACCCGGTGGTTCTGTTGTGCGAGGAACTCCATGGCGAAGTGAACGCCGTCGAGATCGCGGCCCGAAACCTCCAGGTCGCGCGGCTTTTCAGAGCCGCCACAGAGTGCGACCGCATCGAAATCGCGCAGAAGGTCGTTGGTCGACACATCCACGCCGACATGGCTATTGGATCGAAATTCGACACCCTCGGTCTGCATCTGCGCCATGCGTCGGTCGATCAGGCTCTTGCTCATCTTGAAGTCGGGGATGCCGATGCGGAGTAGGCCGCCGATCCGGTCGCTTTTGTCGAAGACCACGACCTTGTGACCGGCGCGTGCCAGCTGCTGGGCGCAGGCGAGGCCGGCCGGCCCAGAGCCAACAACCGCGACGCGCTTGTCGGTATGATGTGCTGCGACCCGGGGACGGATCCAGCCCTCGCGCCAACCGCGATCGACCAGAGAGCACTCAATCGTCTTGATCGTCACCGGCTGGTCGGTGAGGTTTAGCGTGCAGCTGGCTTCGCAGGGGGCCGGGCAGACGCGTCCGGTGAACTCTGGGAAATTGTTAGTCGAGTGCAGAAGCTCCAACCCCTCGCGCCACTTGCCGCGGTAGGCCAGGTCGTTCCAGTCTGGGATCATGTTGTTGATTGGGCAGCCGTTGTGACAATACGGAATGCCACAATCCATACACCGCGCACCCTGCTCGGATACCTTTTCCGGTTCCAACGCAACCAGGAACTCATCGAAATTTTCGATCCGGTCGCTTACCGGCGCATAAGAGCGGTCCCGGCGTTCAATTTCCAGGAAGCCTGTCGGTTTACCCATGGTCTTATTCCCCAGCGGCGACTGCAGCGCCGCTCTCGCTCTCGGCCTGTGCGGCCGTATCTTGCATTTCTCGGAGCGCCCGACGGTACTCGACCGGCATCACCTTGACGAATTTCGGCAGGAAGGCGTTCCAGTTCTCAAGGATACGCCGTGCCTGTTCGCTCCCGGTGTAGCGCAAATGGTTCTCGATCAGACCGCGCAATCGCTGTTCATCGAACCGGGTCAGGTCAGCCTTGAGGTCGGCGGCGGTCGCGGTGGTGCCATCCCCCGCCGAGATGCGCTCCAGATCGACCATGGCCGGGTTGCAAAGCGCCTCGAATCCGTCCGCCTCGTCGAGCACATAGGCGATACCACCAGACATGCCGGCCGCAAAGTTTCGGCCGGTCAGGCCGAGCACGACGACAATCCCGCCGGTCATATACTCGCAACCGTGATCGCCGGATCCCTCGACGACGGCGGTGGCACCTGAGTTTCGAACCGCGAAGCGTTCGCCCGCGATGCCGCGGAAATAACATTCGCCGGCGATGGCGCCGTAAAGCACGGTATTGCCGACGACGATATTCTCTTCTGGAACCAATCGGCTCTCTGGCGAGGGATAGATTGCGATCCGCCCACCAGACAGGCCTTTGCCGACATAGTCGTTGGCGTCGCCGACCAACTCAAGCGACACGCCGCTGGCCAGCCAGGCACCGAAGCTTTGACCGGCATGGCCGCTCAGCTTGATGTGGATGGTGTCGTCGGCCAAGCCTTTGTGGCCGTGGCGCTTGGCGATCTCACCCGAAAGCATGGCGCCGACGGTTCGGTTGGTATTCTTGATCGGGCTCTCGAAGCTGACCGGCTTGCCGCTCTCAATCGCGTCTCTCGACTTGCTGATGAGCGTGTGGTCGAGCGCTTTTTCCAGGCCATGATCTTGGGTTTCGCTATTGTAGATCGCCACGCCGTCGGGGGCTGCGATTGGGGCGAGCAGACGGAACAGGTCGACGCCATGTGCCTTCCAATGATCGATCGCCGGACGCATCTCCAATGCTTCCCGCCGCCCGATCATCTCGTTCACCGTTCGAAAACCAAGCTCGGCCATGATCTCGCGGACTTCCTCGGCCATGAAGGTGAAGAAGTTGACGATGTGTTCCGGCTCGCCAGTGAAGAGCTTTCGCAACGCCGGATCTTGGGTCGCGACGCCCACCGGGCATGTGTTGAGGTGGCATTTCCGCATCATGATGCAGCCCTGGGAAACCAGGGCGGCGGTTGCAAACCCGAACTCGTCGGCGCCGAGCAATGCGCCGACCACCACGTCGCGACCGGTCCTGAGTCCGCCATCGACCTGGACCGCGATGCGGCCGCGCAGGCCGTTCATCACCAGGGTCTGATGGGTTTCGGCCAGACCGAGTTCCCACGGACCGCCGGCACTCAGCAACGAGGTCAGCGGGCTGGCCCCGGTACCACCATCGTGTCCCGAGATCGTGACATGATCGGAATGCGCCTTGCTGACGCCAGCCGCGATGGTGCCGACGCCGACTTCGGAGACGAGCTTGACTGAAATCCGCGCCGTCGGATTGACGTTCTTCAGATCGTGGATCAACTGTGCCAGATCCTCGATCGAGTAGATGTCGTGATGCGGTGGCGGCGAGATCAACCCGACGCCCGGCGTTGAATACCGCACCTTGGCGATCCGCGCGTCGACCTTGTGGCCGGGCAATTGACCGCCCTCGCCAGGCTTGGCGCCCTGGGCCATCTTGATCTGAATGTCATCGGCATTGACCAGGTACTCGGTGGTCACACCGAAACGGCCGGAAGCGACCTGCTTGATCGACGAGCGCATGCTGTCGCCATTTTGCATTGGCGTGAAGCGCTCTGGTTCCTCACCGCCCTCCCCGGTATTGGAGCGGCCGCCGAGCCGGTTCATGGCGATGGCCAAGTTGGTGTGGGCTTCCCACGATATCGACCCGAAAGACATCGCTCCGGTAGCGAAACGTTTCACGATTTCCGAAGCCGGTTCCACTTCGTCGAGCGGCACTGGGTCGCCGATCGGCTTCAAACCGAACAGCCCGCGAATGTTTTTCAGTTTGGCTGTCTGGTCGTTCACTTTGCTCGTGAAAGACCTGAACTGCTGGTAATTGCCGCTCCGAACCGCGTGTTGCAAGGTTCCGATGGTTTCCGGTGTCCAGACGTGCTCTTCACCGCGCAGGCGATACGCGAGGTCGCCGCCGACATCCAAATCGGTTCGATAAATTGGCGCATCGCCGAATGCCAACTGATGGCGTCGCTCGGTCTCATCCGCAATTTCGTCCAAGCCAACACCTTCGACCTTAGTCGCGGTGCCGGTGAAATAGGCGTCAACAAACTCACTCGATAGCCCGACGGCATCGAAAATCTGGGCGCCGCAATAGGACTGATAGGTCGAGATGCCCATCTTCGACATCACCTTCAACATGCCCTTGCCGACCGCCTTGACGTAATTCTTATGCGCCTTGCTCTCGTCCAGACCGTTGCCGGTCTCGAAGATCTGATTGGAGATCGTGTCGAAGGCGAGATACGGGTTCATGGCTTCGGCGCCAAAGCCTGCCAGCAGGCAGAAATCATGCACCCGACGGGCCTCGGCCGTCTCAACCACCAACCCGACCTTGGTCCGCAAGCCTTGGCGGATCAGGTGGTGATGTACGGCGCCGGTTGCCAAAAGGGCCGGGATCGCCACGTGGTCGGTGTCGACGCCCCGGTCGGAGAGGATGATGATGTTGTAGCCTTCCTCCCGCACCATTTGCTCGGCCTTCTGGCAGATGCGCTCGACCGCCTGGGTCATGGTCTGGCGGTTGGGTCCGGTCTTGGGGTAGAGAATCTCAAGCGTGTAGGTGTGGAACGAGCCATCGACATGGTTCTCGATCCGGCGAATCCGCTCCAAATCGGTATTGGTGAGGATCGGTTGGTCGACCTCAAGCCGCTTGTGGGTGCCGCCGGAATCGAGCTCCAACAGGTTGGGGCGTGGGCCGATGAAACTGACCAGGGACATCACCAATTCTTCGCGAATGGGGTCGATCGGCGGGTTCGTCACCTGGGCGAAGTTCTGAAAGAAATAATCGTAGAGCATGCGCGGGCGATCCGACAGCGCCGCTAGCGGAATATCGCGCCCCATTGAGCCGATCGGGTCCTCGCCGATGGCGGCCATGGGCTCCAGGAAGAACTTCAAATCCTCCCGGGTGTAACCAAAGGCCTGCTGCTGATCGAGCAGGGTTTCCGGATCGGGCGTCATCGGTCCGATCTCGTTCGGCAGGCTGGCGAGATGGATTTGGGTGCGGTCGAGCCATTCTTGATAGGGATTGGCGGTCGCTAGCTCCGACTTCAGTTCCTCGTCCGAGATGATGCGGTGCTGTTCCAAGTCGACCAGCAACATCTTACCTGGCTGCAGGCGCCACTTCTTGACGATGCGGCTTTCCGGGATCGGCAGCACACCGACCTCCGAGGCCATAACAACCAGCCCATCGTCGGTGACAACATAGCGCGCCGGGCGCAGGCCGTTGCGATCCAAGGTTGCCGCAATTTGCCGCCCGTCCGTAAAGGCCATAGCGGCTGGGCCGTCCCAGGGCTCCATGAGAGCCGAGTAATACTCGTAGAATGCCCGCCGGTCTGGGTGCATCAACGGGTTGTTGTTCCACGCCTCAGGGATCATCAGCATCATGGCATGCGACAGGGAATATCCGCCCATGACCAGCAATTCGAGCGCGTTATCGAAGGTGGAACTGTCCGACGACCCGTCACCGATCAGCGGCCAGAGCTTTTCCAAATCCTTACCCAGCACTTTCGAGCTCATGCTGTCGCGCCGGGCGTTCATCCAGTTGACGTTCCCGCGCAGGGTGTTGATTTCGCCGTTGTGACAGAGGAAACGGAACGGCTGCGCCAGACGCCAGGACGGGAAGGTGTTGGTCGAGAACCGCTGATGGAACAAAGCAATCGCGGTCGCGAACTTGGGATCCTGGAAATCGAGGTAGTATTTGGCGAGATTGGGCGCCAGGACCATGCCCTTGTAGACGATGGTTCGGGCCGACATTGAGGCGATGTAGAAATCCGACCACGACGCGTGCGTCTTGTCCCAAAGCGCGTGGTGCGCCTGCTTGCGAATGACATAGAGCTTGCGTTCGAAGGCATCGGTATCCGGGGTATTCGGGCCGCGCTGGATAAACACCTGGCGAATGATCGGCTCGTTCGGCTTGACGCTCTCGCCCAGAACGCTGTTGTCGACTGGCACGTCGCGCCAGCCAAGCAAAACCTGCCCCTCGCGTGCGATAGAGCTCTCGAGCGATGCGATGGCACGTTCGCGCATGGGGTCGTCTTGTGGCAGGAACACCATCCCGACCGCATAATCGCCTTGTGGCGGCAGGGTAATTCCGCGATTGGCGGCTTTCTTGCGCAGGAACGTATCCGGCAACTGGATCAGAATCCCCGCACCGTCACCGGCCAGCGGATCGGCGCCAATGGCGCCCCGATGATCCAGATTCAAAACAATCTCAAGCGCCTGATGCACGATCTCATGCCGCGGGCGATTTTGAATATCGGCAATGAAGCCGAAACCGCAGGCGTCGTGCTCGTTGGCGGGGTCGTATAGACCTTGTTCCTTGGGCAGCCGAATTCCGTCACGCAAGATGCCGTCGCTCCTGGTCAAATCGTTCTCAAGCTCAATGATCGGGTGGTTAGATAGCTAAAACAGCGTCAAAAAGCAAAAGATCCTTCCGCGCAGTGAAACGCTATCTCACGAAGTGATGTGTGTTTTATTGGGCTTAAGGCTCGAAACCGGAATCGACGAGCAGCCGTTCCCGCTTGGCCAGATCCAGGTCGTGGTCAACCATCATGACGATCAAGTCGTCGAACTCCACCTTCGGCTTCCATCCAAGATCTCGATTGGCTTTGGCGGCATCGCCCTTGAGCGCTTCGACCTCGGTCGGTCTGAAATACCGAGGGTCGATTTCGACATGCTCGCTCCAATCCAGCTTCAAACGCCCGAAGGCCAGATCCAGCAAGTCCCGGATACTGTGGCTCTCACCGGTGGCAACAAC
>JABIRP010000410.1 GCA_018699735.1 Rhodospirillaceae bacterium
ATAGATCACTGCCTCGTAGATCGAATCTCCCAAGCCATCGTCCGCGTCGCCGCAAATGACGAAATTTCCAGCCTGCGCCATGAAGGCCGAGTTGTGGCCGACCGAGCCCTTCACCACGATGTCGATGCCCTTCATGGAGATACCGCAACGCGAGGAAGCGTTGCCGTCGATCACCAAGAGCCCGCCGTTACCGGTAGCGCCAGCAGATTGGCTGGCATCTCCCGCAACATGCACCTGCCCGCTCATCATGTTTTCCGCCACCCCGACACCGGCATTACCGTCAATCGTGATCGAGGCTCTCTGGTTCATGCCGGCGCAGTAATAGCCGACGTGACCTCGGACAGTGATTTCGATTTCGTGCCAGCACCCAGCGGCAATGGAGTGGTGCCCCATCGGGTTGGTAACCTCGAAGGCGGTGTCGGTGTTGCCGTCCCGACGTTGCAGCACTCGGTTGAGTGCGCGAATGTCGCCATCGGCTAGATCAATCGTTGGCATTGGCTCACGCACTTCCCCAGCTATAGACCGTGGCCGGTTTCGGCTCCCAAACTGTCGCGTTCTTGACCCCTGGCAGGCGGGCGAGCGCCCGGAATTCCGAGGTCATGGCAACCCATTGGTCGGTTTCCGCCATGACGGCGGGCTTGCAGGCGATTGGATCGCGCAGCACCGCAAAGCCGTTCTTGGCACCGACGGTGAAGGTATAAAATCCGTCCAGGTCCTTGATCGCGGCTTCAAGCGCTTCCGCCAGCGTGGCGCCCTCCGACAGCCGCCAACTCAGATATCCGGCCGCCACTTCGGAATCGTTTTCGGTTTGGAAGACCAACCCTTTGTCCCGGGTTAGCCAGCGTTTCAACGCGTTGTGGTTCGACAGTGAGCCATTGTGCACCAGACAGAGATCATCGCCAGTATTGAACGGATGCGCGCCCTCGGTCGTCACGGCACTCTCGGTTGCCATGCGGGTGTGGCCGATCATGTGACTGCCGGCCATTTGAGAGACCGAAAATCGATCCAGTACATCCGCCGGCAGGCCAATTTCCTTGTAAATTTCAAGCTTGTCACCCGAACTGGTGATGCGGATCTCGGGGCGTTTCTTTTCCAGCCATCCCCGCAACACTGTTGGCGCACATTTAGCTCGCAAGATGGCGTGGGTGGCAGCACGTTCAACAGCGACCGTCAGACCGAGATCGCTCTCAATCGCCTGCGCCACCGCATCCCAATCAAAACGCTCATCCGCGTCATACAGGGTGACCTTGGCATCACCCGCCATCTCATCCCGATAGATCGCGAAACCGGCGCTGTCCGGCCCGCGATCAGTCATCTCTGAAAGCATCGGCGCAAACAATTGGCCGAGGCGCGGCCTCAGGTCCGGGTCTTTCAAATATAATCCGACAATGCCGCACATTGAGGTGCCGCTCCCTTGTGGCCGGTGGAAGCAATATGCCTATCAGGAATGGGATGGTCGCGAAAGGAATACGCTGATTGGCCGCTTCGGAGCCTTGAGTTTTTGTGCCGACACCGCCCTGTTGAAGCTGCCATGAATTCAGTATTCTTAACCCGGACAAAGGAAATATACCGTGCAGTTCATCGACGCCGACACCGTGCATTCGAGCCTGAACTATCCAGATTTGATGGACGCGTTCGAGCTAGCCCATCGCCAGGAACCGCCGCGTATTGAGCGGTCACTCCTGGCGCCGCCTCCCGGCACGCGGCCGGACGGAGAAGGATTCCTCGTTCATTCTTGCTGGGCACCAGGGCGTGCGATGGGCGTGAAAATGGCGATCGCTCTCCCGGACAATGCCAAAAGGGACGACGGTATCCCTTCAGTTCAGGCCGTCTATCAGCTTTTCGATGGGGAGACCGGCTCCCCCTCCATGACGATCGATGGAACAGCTCTCACACTTTGGAAGACCGCTGCGGATTCAGGTTTGGGGTCGCGGCTGCTGTCTCGAGATGACGCCAAAGCGCTTTTAATGATTGGGGCTGGGGCTTTGGCGCCACACCTGATCAAGGCTCACCTGGCCGCTCGACCGGGATTGGAGCGGATCTTGATCTGGAACCGGACACAATCACGCTGCGAAACTGTCCTCGCCCAACTGGATACTGACATCGAGATCGTGGAGGATTTGAATGCGGCCGTATCCGAGGCCGATGTCATCACGGTCGCGACCATGGCAACGGTGCCACTGGTGCTAGGGCGATATCTGAAGCCAGGAGCACATGTCGATCTGGTCGGCGGTTACACGCCCAACATGCGCGAGGCCGATGACGAAACCATGCGCCGCGCCCAGATCTATGTGAATTATCGCGGCGCAACGATTGGCGAGGTCGGGGACCTGACCCAGCCAATGGAAGCCGGCGTGATTGGGCTCGGTGATATTCAGGGCGATTTGTTCGATCTGTGCAATGGGCGCGCCAAGGGACGGCTGAGCGCTGACGAAATCACCGTCTACAAGAACGGTGGTGGCGGGCACCTCGATCTATTTACCGCCGAACATCTGGCGGATTGCTTAAATCGGCCGTAGCCTTCTATCTATCCGCACTGCGCGTTGTGCCTGATAATTAGGACGAGCGGCCCATGTTCGATACTTTCAAACCCACGCTGCAACGTCGCAGCTTTCTCGCATCTTCGGCTGCGTTTGCAGCAGGGCTTGCGTTCCCCTTTCCCAAACGGTTGAGCGCTAAGACCGCGTCGATCACCGAAATCAGCCTAAACCCAGCCCCCGGTCACGCCCAATTGGTTCCCTTGCCATACGGGAAAACACCGGTTTGGTGCTTCAATGGTAAAGTTCCCGGTCCGGAGATCCGCATTCGGCAAGGCGACCGGGCCCGGATCACCGTCAAAAACGGCCTCGCGGAAGCGACCACCGTCCATTGGCACGGCCTGCGAGTTCCAAATGCCATGGACGGCGTACCGGATTTGACGCAACGCCCAATTGAGCCCGGCGAAACCTTTGTTTATGAGTTCGATGCCCCGGACGCCGGGACATTCTGGTACCACCCACACCAAGGCAGTACCGAACAGGTCGGTCGCGGCCTCTATGGCCCATTGATCGTAGAGGAGCGGGACCCGATCCAGGTCGATCGCGACGTTACTTGGGTCCTTGACGATTGGCGCCTGACAAAATCGGCGGAGATCAGCGAAGACTTCAACCACCTTGGCGACATGAGCCACAGTGGCCGGATCGGCAATACTGTAACCATCAACGGCCGCGTGCCTCAGTCCTTCGGGGTTCGCAAGGGCGAGCGCGTTCGTTTGCGCCTGATCAACGCTGCCAACGCCCGTATCTTCGGACTGGACTTCACGGATCATGATCCGGTGGTGATCGCGCTCGACGGCCAACCGGTTGAGCCTCATACGCCAGACAGTGGCCGCGTGGTCCTGGGGCCGGCAATGCGCGCCGATGTGATCCTCGACATGACCGGAAAAGCCGGCTCTCGGGTCCCGGTAATCGATCGCTTTTATAGAGGTCGGGGATATTTGATGATCGACTTCGCCTATGCCGACACTCCACTCCGAGATCTGCCACCGGAATGGTCCAAGACCTTACCCTCCAATCCCCTGCCCGAGCCTGACATTGCCAATGCGCAGCGCCACGAAGTGATATTCAACGGTGGCATGATGGGCGGAATGGTTATGGGTGACATGGGCGGCAGCATGGGCTCCGGTGATGGAACCGAGAGTATGAGAAGCATGATGCACGCCGGCAAGATCTGGTTCGTCAACGGGGTGGCCGCCACCGGTCACATCATGGATCCGCTGCTGACCCTGGAACGCGGCCGCTCGCACGTAATCGCCATGACGAATGCCACAGCCTGGCATCATCCGATCCACCTGCATGGCCACTCTTTCCGGGTAATCTCTCGAAATGGCCGGCCGACCCTTCGGCGCGAGTGGCAGGACACGGTCCTGATGGCGCCGCGTGAAAAAGTCGAGATCGCCCTGGTCGCAGACAACCCCGGCGACTGGATGTTCCATTGTCACATCCTGGAACACCAAGCTGCTGGCATGATGGGTGTCATCCGCGTCACTTGATGGATCGCCAATTCCGCCGTGTTCGGGGAATGTCATTTCCATAACGGTTGGTTCGCTTTACGGTTCCAGCCCTATCGAAGCATTTCCAAGGCAAGGCGACAGATGCAGCAGGCGACAGGCAACCGAACCGACATCACCACTTTGGCAACCTTGCAGGGTGCGTTCCATTCGATCACCCAGGAAATGTCGGATGTGGTGGTCCGAACCGCGCGCACGCCTGTGTTCAAACTGGCCAAGGATTTTTCCTGCACGCTCTGTGACTGGGATGGCCGCCAGGTGGTTCAGGGTGATGCCGAGCTACCGGTCCACGTCGGCTCCCTGCCCTTCGTCTGCAAGGCGGTGATGGCGACGTATGAGGGTGACATCAATCCGGGCGATTTGTTCTTGTGCAATGACCCGGAACACGGCGGCATCCATCTGAACGACGTGGCTCTGCTGCGCCCGGTGTTCTTTGAAGACAGTGTCGTGTTCTGGGGCGCCATTCGGGCCCATTGGATCGATATCGGCGGGCCAGTTCCGGTGGACTTGCGGCGGGCGCAATCGGATTCCTATGGCGAGGGCCTACGCATACCACCGACCAAGATCACCGACCGAGGAGAACCGCGCGCCGAAATCATGCGTCTGGTCTTCGGCAATGTGCGCATGGCGGATCAACAGCAAAGCGATCTGCTGGCGATGCAGGCTGCATTGAATATTGCCGACAAACGGCTCGTCGCAATTCTGGAAAAATACAACGTCGGGCGGACCAAGGCCTCGGTCGAGGAATTGTACAAAATGACGGAGCGCCGCGTGCGCAAGGCCATCGCCGCACTGCCCGACGGGGAATACGACGGCAATTCTTGGCTGTCGGCCCGCGAAGGCGACGAGCATATCGAACTTAAGGCGCGGGTGACGATCCAGGGTGACGGCGCCCGTATCGAGCTTTCCTCGCCGCCACAGCTGTATGATGTTCGCAACTCACCCTTTGGCGCCACCTATGCCGCGGTTGGCCACGGCATGGCGATCTCGCTCGGCCTGCAACCGCCCTACAACGACGGGCTCTACCGGCCGCTGGATATCGACTACGGCCCACTCGGCACAGTGATGAATGCGCAAGTCCCCCCGGCCGCGACACTCGGCTGCACCACTCAACCGTTTTGCGAGATCGTCGACAGTGTGCGCTCGGCACTCAGCAAGGCCATCCCCGACACCCAATTGACCGCCGGTTGGGGTACGGCCTCGTCGACTGTGGTCGCGGGCATTCGACCCGGCACCGATCGGTACTATGTGCATTTCCAACCCAACGGCGGTTCGACCGGCGGATCGGGCGCCGCTCACGGTCACGATGGATGGGGCGGTGTTGGTTCGGAAAACTCAGGTGGGGCGGTTCTGAAGGAGCCGATTGAGCTTCTGGAACACGAGATGCCATTTCATATTCACCAGTTGGAAATTCGGCCGGATTCCGGTGGCGCCGGTAAATGGCGTGGCGGTTTCGCCTATGATTGCGAGTGGGAACCGCTGGATCACGCCCAGACTGCCCGCTTCCACGGCACCATCAACGTGATCCCGGCGCAGAGTGTCGGAGAAGCGTCCTCAAAACTGCTCGAGCCCAAGATAGGCGCCCGGGTCGTCATCGATGCCGACGGCACCCATCACAATATCGGTGGTAACTCTCGCGGCCATGTACCGCGCGGAGGACGGTTTCTCGCCTGTCCACCCGGTGGCGGTGGCGTCGGCAACCCGATGGAACGCGACCCCTGCGCCGTGCAGGCCGATGTCCGTAACGGTGTCGTCACATTGGAGGGCGCCTCATTGGACTACGGTGTCGCCATAGACCCGACCACATTCGAGATCGACGAGGCCGAAACCCAGAAGTTGCGCGACGCATGAGTTATCGCCTCGGGATCGATATCGGCGGCACGTTCACCGACTTCGTGCTGTTGTCAGAGAACGGCGACCTGGTCGTCGCCAAGACCCCATCAAACCCAGAGGATCTGAAATCGGTGATCCTGGCGGGATTGGAACAACTCGCCGAAGAGGTCTCACGCCCGGTCGCGGACCTGGTCAAGGATGTCGATATCATCGTTCACGGCACCACGATCGCGACCAATGCCCTGATCCAGGGGCGCTTGGCCAAAGCTGGAATGATCTGCACCAAGGGTTTTCGGGACGTTCTGGAGTTACGCGAGGGGTTGAAGGAGGAGCGATACAATTATCGCGTTGACCCGCCAGCGCCCTTAGTGCCACGGCACCTTCGGCTTGCAGTCGATGAACGGATCATCGCCTCAGGCGCGATACACCAACCGCTTGATGAACGAGATGTCCGGGCTGCCGCCGAGACCTTTCGGGCCGAGGGCGTGGAAGCGGTCGCCGTCGCCTTGCTATGGTCGGTGATCAATCCAAGCCATGAACTTCGCGTCGGAGAGATCCTTCGCGAGGAACTGCCGGGCGTGCCGGTTTTCCTGTCATCCGAGGTCGCACCCAACATTCGCGAATACCCGCGTTTCAGCACGACCGCCCTCTGTGCCGCGTTGGGCCCGCTCTTGTCGCAATATACCGACCGGGTCGAGACCACCCTGCGTGAAATCGGCTATGCCAATGCGGTTCGTTACATCCAGTGCAATGGCGGCACCACTTCTGGCTCGCTCTTGAAAGCCTGCCCGGCCTTGGCGCTTGACTCCGGTCCGGCGGCTGGCCCGGCGGCTGGATTGTTCTTCGGCAAAATGTTCGGGTATTCCGACGTCATTTCCATGGATATGGGCGGCACCAGTCTGGATGTCAGCCTGGTCCACAACGGTCATATCGAGACCTCGACAAATGTTGATGTGCATCGTTATCGCCTCAGCGTGCCGAAAGTGGTGGTCAATACCCTTGGGGCCGGTGGCGGCAGTATCGGCTGGATCGACGACAGCGGCATGCTGCGCATGGGCCCCAGAAGTGCCGAGGCCTATCCGGGCCCGGCCTGCTATGACCGGGGTGGTGAATTGCCAACGGTGACCGACGCCAATGTGGCCCTCGGCTATTTCAGCGCCGACCACCTCTTGGGCGGCCGCATGGCAATCAATTCGAGTTTGGCGCATCAGGCTATTTCCACAAACCTCGCCGAGCCTTTGTCAGTGCCTGAGATCGAGGCTGCGCGCGCGATGTACACTATCGTGAACGAGAACATGGCCAATGAGGTCCGGCGGATTTCAACCGAACGCGGTTACGATGTACGTGACTTTGCCTTCGTCGCCGGCGGTGGATGCAGCCCCGCCCATGCCGTCAGCGTAGCCGCTGCACTTGATGTGGAAACCGTGATCGTGCCGCGCGCGGCTTCGGTGCTTTGTGCCTTCGGCGCCGCGATCACGGATGTTCGCCACGATCATCACCGCACCTATATGGCCAGCTTATCCGGCTGCGATCTGTCAATTATTAATAACGCGTTCGAAGAGATGACCGCAGCCGCAGCGCAAGAACTGACCGAGGAAGGCTTTCCAGACACCCAGCGTGACCTGCGGCGAACTATGGATATCCGCTACGACGGCGAGATTGGCGAGTTGACCATCCCGATCGACAGCGGGCCGGTCGATGCAGCGATGTTGGAAACCATCCGCACAGCCTTCGATCAAGCCCATGAGCGGATCTACACATTCGCCGACCCGAACAGTGGGTGCCAGATCATGAGCCTGGGCTTGGCTGCCATCGGCCGCCGGACGGACTCCATCGATCACATCCAACACGGCGACAGCGGTGATCAATCTTTCCCGGACGCGGTCATGACGACACGCACCGCTTGGTTCGATGAAAATTCGGCCGAGATCCCGGTTTATGACGGTGCCAGGGTCAAACCCGGCGAAATCGCCCCTGGGCCCGCCGTCGTCGAGGAGGCAACCACAACAATCGTGGTCCCTCCAGGTTGGGACATCCGCCTCGACCCACGCCATGTTTGGGTGATCACCAGAGCACCGGCTTGAGTCTAGAGTTCGAGCATTAGGCCTGGTGGACCGCCTTGGCAGCGATAAGTACTTCAATCTCTTCGGCGGAATAGCCTGCCTCACCTAGAATTTCAGCGCTTTGCTCACCTAGGCGAGGTGCAGGACGTCGGATGGTGGAGGGCGTCTTGGAAAACCGGACCGGCGGGTCGGTCGCTAGTAGTTTGCCTTCTGTCGGATGTTCCTCGTCGCGCCAAAAACCACTCGCGTGCAGTTGCTCGTCGTCCAACAGCATTTCCTTGGTGTTGACCGCCATGACCGGAATGTTCAAGGCATCGAGCTCTCGCTTCCATTCCTCCGAGGTTTTGGTCGCAACAATTTCTCCCAGTAACGCATAGACCGTCTCGGAGTTTTCAACCCGCTTTGACAAAGTGGCGAAACGCTCGTCTTCGACTAGCTTCGGCCTGCCTGCCAGCGCAAAGAAATCCCTCCAGTTTTGGTCCGTATACGGCAACACTGCCAAGTACCCGTCTTTGGTGGCGTAGGGCTTGCGCTCTGAGTTCAGCAGCCGGGTGTATCCCATATTCGCGATCGGTGGCTGAAAGCGGGCACCGAACAGATGCTCGACCATGACGAAATCGACCAACGTTTCAAACATCGGCACTTCGATCGCCTGCCCACCACCGCCGCGCTCTTTCTTTAGAAGCCCAGCCAAGATCGCCGAGACCACATTGTAAGCCGTCGTCTTGTCGGCCATGACCGTCGGAACGTAACGCGGTTGGTCCGAGGTCACGGTCTGCAAGTCGGCAATTCCGCTCGCTGCCTGAATGACATCATCGTAAGCCGGGTTATTCGCCATCGGACCGTCGCTGCGAAAGCCATAGGCCGCGCAGTAGATCAAGTCGGGGAACTTTTCGGCAAAGTCTTCATATTCCAAACCAAGTTTAGCGGCGACTTTTGGCCGAAAATTATGCATCAGCACATCGGCTGTCCCGACGACCTTGAACAACGCCTCTCGCCCGCCTTCCTTGGACAGGTCGATGACGATGCTCCGCTTGTTGCGATTGGTGCCAAGAAATACCGAGGCCATACCTTCGTTCCGGCGCGGTCCCATCTGTCTGGTGCTGTCGCCGCCCGGGGTTTCGACCTTGATAACGTCGGCACCCATATCACCGAGCATCTGGGCCGCCCAAGGCCCCATGATGACCGTGCTCAAATCGATCACGCGAATACCGTCAAGCGTGCCGCTCATTGCATGGCCTCGATTTGCGCGGCCATCGCCAAAACGTTCCGGGCTTGTTTCAAGTGCGGCATGTCGAGCATTTTGCCATCCAAGCTGGCGACGCCAACGCCGGGACTTTGCTCAAACACCTCGACGATCCGACGGGCATGGGCGACCTCATCCTCGGACGGCGTAAAGGCCCGGTTGATCACTTCTGACTGGGCTGGATGAATGGCGATTTTGCCGATGAACCCGGCCCGCCGATCGCGCAGGCAATCGGTCTCGAGCCCCTCCAGGTCGCGGAAGTCGACATAGACCACACCAACCGGCTGTGCCTCGATCGCCCGAGACGTGGTCAAACAGAGCGATTTGGCCATCAGGTACGGGTCGTCATACTCACCGGTCGTAGGATTGCGATTGTCGCTGGCACCGAGGGCCGCCGCCAAGTCCTCGCCACCCCACGTCATGGCAACCAAACGATCACTGACACCCTCCAAATAGGTGTGAAAGGTCAATAGCGACGCCGCGGTTTCGGTCGCCACGCAAAGGATCTTGGTCGAGCCAAGCTCAAGGCCTTCACGGGTCTCCAAGGCATCCAGGTAATTGTCGAGCGTATTGACGTCGGCCGCCGAATAAACCTTGGGAAGAACGATACCGTCGGGCGCGCCCGGCATCACGGCTGCCAAGTCGGGGAGCGATAGTTTGGTGTCGAGCGGGTTGATGCGCACCCAAAGCTGCTGACGACCGCGCTCGGGATTGGCCTTCAGATAGTCCCGAACCATCTCGCGGGCGATCTCCTGACGGTCGTCCGAAACCGAGTCCTCAAGGTCCAGGATCAGCGCATCGGCGGCATTGCCCCGGCCCTTCTCCAGCTTGCGTTCGCTGTCGCCGGGCACGAATAGCCAGGACCGAATGATCATGATGGCCGCTTCCGCATGAAGGCTGTGCGCGAACAGTAGGCGACCTCTTCGTCACGCTGGTTAATTCCGAAATGCTCGAACACCACCAGACCGGCATTCGGGCGGGACTTGCTCTCGCGCATCTCTTTCACCCGCGTGACCGAGCGAA
>JABIRP010000411.1 GCA_018699735.1 Rhodospirillaceae bacterium
AGCCCATTTCGTAGACCCCGAGCGATGCGCGGTTGAAGCGCGCGTCATCATCAGCGGTCGAGAAAAGGTTGGGTTCGAAATCCGGCAGCGAGACCATGGAGACGATCTCAGCGGTGCGGGCATCAAGAACAACAGCGGCGCCACCGACGCCACTGAAGGTCGCGATCTGGGCGGCAAGCTCCTGTTTCACCATATGCTGGATGCGAATGTCGACGGAGAGGCGGAGCGGGTCGGTGCCCGCACGCAGAAGGTCGTCGAATTTTTTCTCGATACCCGCCAGACCGATGGCATCGTGGCCAGCATAGCCGACGATATGAGCCGAGAGGCGGCCTTGCGGGTAGACCCGGCGCTCCTCCATTTGAAAAGACAGCCCCGGAATGCCGAGGCGATTGACGTCATATTGCTGGCTCGGCGTCAGGTTGCGCTTTAGCCAGACAAAGCGTCTCGCGCTGGAGAGTTTAGCGCTAATTTCGGCCGGGTTGAGGTCACCGAGGACGCTCACCAACTTGCGCGCGACTTGGTTCGGGTCGCGCACCAGTTTCGGATCGGCGAAAAGTGACGGAACCGTGAGGCTGGTCGCCAGCAAGACGCCATTGCGGTCGATGATGTCGGCGCGCCCGGTCTTAAGCGGCGCATCCGTGCGTTCGGCTGAGGGTGACGGCTCGTGACTGGGGCGCAACACGGCGACGTCGATCAGACGCACGGCAATTGCAACGAACGCAACCGCGAACAGGCATCCGACGACCAACAGTCGATCGTGCCCGCCTGATGCGACGTGTTCGCTCGATTTGTCTGGGCGGAGAGTGATTTTTGCCGGTTGCTCGTCCGCTGTATCGCCGGGCCGCTTGGTGTTGCCAGGCCTATAGGTCATCGCCGCTCATCCTTGGCCAACTTGGCCGATTGCGGTGTCGCGGTGTCGATATTCTGGCTGAGCCGGGTTGGCAGATCATCTAGGCGGGAGAGCTGCGAGATCTCGGTGGGCTGCAGATTGAGGTGCCGTCCGATCAAACGCTCAATGCGCTCCGGCTGGTTCAGGTAACTCCATTCCGCCTTGAGCACGTGGATCGCTTCCTCATGCTCGAGGGTTTCGCGGGTCAGGCGATCAAGTCGCGCTTCACGTTCCTGCACTTCGCCCTTTATCAGGAACAACGCGATACCGGTCAGGGTGGCCAGGATCAAAGACAGTCCGATTGAACGGGGGATCATGCCGCTACCTCCTCTGGCCAAGCCGGGGCTTCGGTCCGTTCGGCGACGCGCAGGCGGGCCGATCGGGCGCGGGGGTTGCGCCGGGTCTCCGGCTCGCCCGGGGAGATCGGGCGACGGGTAATGGCGCGGAGGGAGGGCGGTGGCGCGTCGGTTGCATCGGCGAAGGCGAGATGGCGAGAGGGTCTTGCCGCCCCACCTGACCGATTGCGTATGAAGGTCTTGACCCGCCGGTCCTCCAGGGAATGAAACGAGACCACGGCCAGACGGCCATTGGGAGAGAGCATGAGTTCGGCGGCCCTCAAGCCGTGGTCTAACTCGTCCAGCTCCCCGTTGACGTGAATGCGCAAGGCTTGGAACGTCCGGGTTGCGGGATGAATGGTTTTGCGCGATTTGGCGCCGGATTTGGCGCCGGATTTGGCGGTTGGCACCACCCCGCGCACCAGGTCGGCAAGCGTCCTGGTTCGCAAGATGGCGCCATCCGTCCGTGCCGCGACTATGGCCCGGGCGACGCGGCGTGCGTAACGCTCCTCGCCCAGGTGGAATATGATATCGGCCAGGTCTGTCTCGGACGCAGTATTGACCACGTCGGCGGCGCTTGGGCCGCTTTTGCTCATACGCATGTCGAGGGGGCCGTCCTCGCGGAAGGAAAAGCCACGCTCGGCTTCGTCCAACTGCGGTGATGAGACGCCAAGGTCGAGTGCTATACCGTCAAAATCGTGCTCGCCCTGTTCGGCCATCAGCCGGTCCATCTCGCCGAAGCGGCCGTGTACCAGGGTCAACCGGTCGCCGTAGCGTGCCTTCAGAGGCTTGCCGCGATCGATGGCATCCGGGTCGCGGTCTATCGCCCAAACCCGGCACTCGGCTGCATCCAGCAGGCCTGTGGTGTAGCCACCGGCGCCGAACGTGCCATCGACATAGCGGCCACCATCACGGGGCTCGATCGCGTTCAGGACCTCGGCCAGGAGGACGGGTGCGTGGATCTCGGTCATGTCTGACCTCCGCCACCGCTGCTGCCGCCACCATTACCGCTGGGCCCAAGCGGCAGAGAGAGGCCGCCGTCGCGGATCTTGGCGCGACTGGCCTCGCGGCGTCCGGCATGCGCCTCCGGCTCCCAGATCTGGAAGCTCTTGCCGAGGCCGGCAAAGGTCGCTGTTTCGCCGAGGCCGGCGTGATCTCGGAACTCTTCGGGCACCAGGATGCGGCCGTCGCCGTCGATTGACAGCTCGCGCAGTTCTGCCAGCAGGTCGTTGTAGATTTCGGCTTCTTCAGAGAACACCGGGTATTGGTCGATGGCGTTGACGATCTGCGTCACCCGCTCCTCGCTCCAGCCCTCCAGGCAGGGATATTTGAAAGATCGCAGAACAAAGACCTTCGGCGGGCCGATCCGTTCGATCGCCGTACGGAAAGGGGCGGGGACAGAGACGCGTCCCTTGCGATCGATCTTATTCGTGAAAGTGGACAGAAAGACCGCCACTTCGTTACCCCCATGGACGCCATGTTGGCGCCCTTTCGTCTTTACGGCCCGAGTCCGGGCCTCCCACGTCCCGCTGGAGTGCTGCACCTATTTCCCCAGTGTTTTCGCGGCTTTCGATCGCGTTTCGACCGATGGACCGCGGGACTGGAATAAGCAGCCTCCCTTATGGGACTATATGGGATATCATGGGAATATCTGGAGCGTCAATGGGAATATACCAGAAATCCTTGGTTTTGCTTGGTTTGTCCTCAATGGATGTAGAGATGATTTTGTGAATATTAGTTCTTGTTTTGTTCCTCTTTGGGTTCCACGCTTCCCGGCCAAGTGAAGCGCGAGCCGGGAACTCAACCCAGCAAATCACAGCCAGCGGATCGAGATCCCGGTCTTGGCTGTGCCAAACCGGGAAGCGGATATTGAGAGAATGAACGGGTCAGACGGTCTATAAGCCGGGTTTTGTCCACATGCCGCCCCACTCTTTCGAGCAAGGCGACACGTTGTATGGCCATTCCTCTGGGACGATCGTTGCCGACCGCCTCGCGCGACCTACCCGGATGATGGCGCGAAAACCCGCCTGCCGCCGCTTGCGCGCGGCCGATCATCCCTATTCGGTCTTGCTCCCGGTGGGGTTTACCGTGCCGGTTCCGTTGCCGGTCCCGCGGTGCGCTCTTACCGCACCCTTTCACCCTTGCCGCCGGCCGAAGCCGGTTGGCGGTTTGCTTTCTGTGGCACTTTCCCTGGGGTCGCCCCCGCCGGGTGTTACCCGGCACCGTGTTTCCGTGGAGCCCGGACTTTCCTCCAGCAGTCGAAACTGCCAGCGGCCATCCAACCGTCTGACCCGCCCCATGATTAGGGAATTGGACGGGGTCGGGTCAAGGGGGAGTGCGCTTTATCTGAAAATTACCGCTTCGCGTCTTCCGGCGAGCGGACGCGTTCTTGAGAACAGCTACACGCACACTGTCTCAAGCGGCGGTATGCCGTTAAAGCCGATCGAGGAGTAGGTCGTAGTGTAGGCACCGGCTGACAGGATCCAGACCTTGTCGCCGACCTGAAGATCGAGCGGCAGCGCGTACCCGGACTTCTCATATAGGATATCGGCGCTGTCGCAGGAGGGCCCGGCGAGAATGACCGGGCCGGTTGCACCGCCATCGCGGGCCGTGACCAGCCGGTACTTGATCGCCTCGTCCATGGTCTCGGCAAGCCCGGAGAACTTTCCGATATCGAGATAGACCCAACGTTGTGTCTCGCTCTCGTCTTTGCGAGAGACCAGAACCACCTCGGCTTGGATAACGCCAGCGTCGGCGACCAACCCGCGGCCGGGCTCAATGATCAGGCGCGGCGACAGTCCGGCGAAGATCTCGCGCACACTGGCCATCACCCGGGCGCCGTAATCCCCCAGGTCAAATAGCTCCGACCGATAGCGCGCTGGCATGCCGCCGCCGAGGTTGAGGCAATCGAGCCGTATACCGGCCTCTCGCTCCAGGCGGTCGAACACTTCACGGGCCTGGATCAGTGCCGGGGTCCAACGCTCGGGCTCGGTCTGCTGCGAGCCAACGTGAAAGGCGACGCCGTAGGGAATGAGCCCGGCTTCGCGCGCTTCCTGCAAGAGGTCCACCGCCATCGCGGTCGAGCACCCGAACTTCCGAGACAGTGGCCATTCGGCACCAGCACCGTCGGAAATCAGGCGGCACAGAACCTGTGCGCCCGGGGCGGAACGCGCGAGTTTCTCCAATTCACCGACGCTGTCGAATGCGAACTGCGTGACCCCGTGAGCGTGGGCCCAGGCGATCTCGCTTTCCTTTTTGATGGTATTGCCAAAGCAGATATCGGCCGCGTTGGCGCCAAGCCCCAGGCAAAACGCGATTTCGTTCCGGCTGGCGCAGTCGAGGCGAGCGCCGCGCGCGATTAGGCGAGAGACGATCTCCGGAGCCGGATTCGCCTTCACCGCATAAAAAGTCTCGCAGCCAGAGAAGGCGCTCGACAGTTCATCGTAGCGCGCCTCAATCAGCGCCAAATCGACGGCTAGGGTCGGTCGGTCGAGCTCGGTCGCAGCGAAATACGCAGCCAAGCGAGGCGAGATGCGGGCGAGATCCGCCGGCACCGGCCGGGCTGAATGGTCGGGGTGTTCACCAATGGCGGCATCGTCGACTGGAAATAGGGTGCTCTGGGCGGTCGTTAGCATCGTAGGTTCCCTCTCGGAAATCAGTCGTCGCGCCAAGGGACTTGGCGAATTGGACCGAGGTTTGCCAAAAGGACGCCTCGTCGTCACTTAACCACAGTTGGAGTAGCCGCTGCGGGCCAGGGGCACGTGCGCGCGCGTCAACGCGCGCCACTCCACGGAGATATAAGGGCGCACGCGTCAACGCGCAGCACTCTACGGATATAAGCGCGCGCGCGTCAACGCGCGGCACTCTACGGATATAAGGGTACCGTGCAAGAAAATTCGCGAAGAATGCGTGTTCTATTCGCGCAGGAGTGCCTGAGCTCGTCCTGGTGAGTTTTCCGTCAGTCCAAAAGTCTGCTCAGAGAGCTGTCCTCCGGCCTGTCCGGCTAATTCACGAGCCGCATCGCTGTTGATATCCTGGCGAACGTGACCGCCGAGCGCCTGGGCAATCTCGTTGATCGCACGGGTGTCGGAGAGTTCGTTGCGGATGGAGAGAGCGATGGCCTCGTCTTTGTCACGAGAACCTGAACCGATACTGGTTTTACTCGCAGCTCGATCCTGTGCACTGCTTGCCCGTACTGCCGACTGTTGGGCAACCGGGTTGTTTACACTGTTGATCGCCATTTTGACGTTCCTTGCATTTTGCGTAAGCACCCCGGCGGATGTCCGGTTTCTAGGTACTCACCTAAGTTTTCATCCGAGTGGCTTTATTGTGCTCTCAAACCAATGTCCGGTCAAGAGATGTGTGTATTCAATTTTGATTGTATTTGATGTAAATTATCAACAAAATCAAACACTAATCGACAGGCGAGAACCTGTCGCCCAGGCCGCCGCTGCAGCCAAGCGGGACCGCCGATTCTTCGCGAGTTTTCCATGCTAGAGTCGAAATTGCAGCAGCCAATCCGAGATCTGACTGGATAGGTCGGAGGCCAGTTGAAATGGGGGTCGGGGGAGCAAAATGGGTCATAGAAATGTTCTTGTAATCCTGACCGATGAACTTCGACGCGACTCGTTGGGGTGCTATGGGAATCCAATCGCCAAGACCCCCAATATCGACAAGCTGGCGGCCGATGGGATCCAGTTCGACAACGCCTACACCGCCTCGCCGATCTGTGTGCCGGCGCGCGCATCGATCGCCACCGGCCTTTACGTGCACGAAACTGCCTGTTGGTCGAATGCCCAGCCCTATACCGGCACACCGAAAAGCTGGGGCCATGTCCTGAAATCAGCCGGTCACGAGGTGGTTTCCGTCGGCAAACTGCACTTTCGCGATACCGCGGACGATAACGGTTTCTCGCAGGAATTGATGCCGCTCCACGTGAAGGGTGGCAAGGGCTGGGTGCACGGATTGCTGCGCGAGCGCCTTGATTTGTTTGACGGTTCAGGGTTCGCCAAGGATATCGGGCCGGGCGAAGATGCCTATACGGTCTACGATCGCGCGGTCTGCGATACCGCGACCGACTGGCTGCGCGAAAAGGCAGCCGACCCTCCCGAGAAACCCTGGGCAGCGTTTGTCTCGTTCCTGCGCCCACATTATCCGATGACCTGCCCGCCGGAGTTCTACAATCTGTATGATCCAGCCCAAATGCCGGCATCGCTGCCCGCAACGGGCGCCGATCATCCGATCCTGGCTGAGATGCGGGTGGCTATGGACTACGACAGCCATTTTACCGAGGAAACCCGAGCCATCGCGAAAGCCTCGTATTATGGGCTTTGCTCTTTCGTCGACGCCATGCTCGGCCGGCTAATGGCAGTTCTGGCCGAAATCGGCCTCGACGAGGACACCACGATCATCTTTTCCAGCGATCACGGCGAGTGCCTCGGCGACCGTGGGTTCTGGACCAAAATGGTGATGTATGAAGAAGCGGCGGCGGTGCCGTTGATCGTCTCCGGTGCTGGCGTTCTTGCAACTGGACCGGTCACAGCACCGGTCTCGTTGGTCGATCTCTACCCCAGCATTTTGGAAATTGCCGGGGCGGATGATGGTGGAGCCGGACCTCAGCACGCCCGCTCACTGCTGACGTCCGATAGCGCGCTCGATCCCGACCGGGCGATCCTGTCCGAGTATCATGATTGGGGCGCCAGGACCGGCATGTTCATGCTGCGTTGGCGGCAGTGGAAACTGGTTGTCTACCCAGGGTTTGCCTCGCAGTTGTTCAACCTGGAGGCGGACCCCCAAGAGCTGCGCAATCTGATCGATGATCCCGCCGCCGCCGAGGGTTTGGCGGTCTGTCAGGAGCGGCTCGCCGATATACTGGACCCGGACGCGGTCAATGCCCGCGCGCTTGGCGACCAGGAAACCCGGATCGCCGAGCTCGGGGGGCGCGCGGCGATCCTGGCGATGCAAAACTACGATCACACGCCGGTGGAGGGATAGGCTGTGTTGGTTGGGCGCCTCAGGATGGCGAATGTTGGTGTCTTGATGCGAAGCCGGCTTGGTGACGCGTGCTCTCGTGGCACTCTGCTTGAGTTCCGAAGCTCCGGAGTCCGGGGTTCGGGCGACATAGCCGCAATCTCAGCTGGTCACGCCCCGGGTCTATCGCTCGGGGTTTAATCTTAGCGCTGGATCAGACCTCTGTGCTTCTCGGTGCCGGAGCCGCCGCGACCGCCAAACCTGCCGGGGTGAGGGGTGAAATGCCGGCGCTGCGGAGCGCTTTTAAAAAGCCGGCATTGATGGCGTAGCGGGTCTGGAAATATTGCGCACTCGGAACCCAAAACCGGGCGCAGAGAATGACGCCGCCATAGGTGAAATCGTGGATGCCGACCTGCGGTGCCGGATCGAAGTCGATGTCGGGAAACGCCGCAAAGGTGCCGCGCAAGACGTCGATGGCCTGCTCGCAGTCTTGCTCGATCCCGATCGCGATCTGGGTTTCGACGACCCGTTTACCCTGCGAATTTACGATCACCTGGCCAACCAGTTCCTTGTTCGGAACTGTGATCTGCTCACCGTCCTCACCGACCAGGACGGTGTTGGCGAGCGAGATGCTCTCGACGATGCCGCTGACGTTATCGACCGTAATCGTGTCGCCGATCACGAAGGGCCGGGTCAGGATGATGGAGACGCCGGCGCCGTAATTCGACAGCGGGCCCTGGATGGCCAGAGTGGCGCCAAAGGCCGTGGCACCGGCAAGCGCGATCAAGGGTGCGATACTGATGCCGAAATTGCCGAGGGTGATGATCACGACGAAACCGACGATTACCAGCTTCAAGAAGTTGCCGATGAAGCGCGCCAAGGTCTGATCGATATTGCGATCGACGGCGACCCTGGCGAGTTTGGCACCGGCCCAGGTGGCAGCCTTGAGGCCAATGAACAGGAAAAAGAGAGCACCAAGGATTTGGAACCCATAGGCAACCGCGAACTCGACCAAGGTGTCGATCAGCGTGGTGATGGTTTCCATCTCGATCTTCATTTCCATCGCACTGAAGGCCCTCTCAGCTGCTGATCGCGCTCTAGTTCTTGAAGATGCCTTTCAGGGCCTTCAACGGATCCGTGGTGGTTGGCGCTGGGGCAGTGGAGTCGCCACTGCCAGAGGTCGTTCCCGAGGTGGTTCCAGTGCCCAGCAAGTTGCCGCCGGTGGCTCCCTTAAGCAGGTCGCCGACCTTGCCGATTTCCGGCAAATCTATGCCCAGGCCCTTGGCCTTGCCCTGCAAGTCTTTCGGCAGGTTGGCCAGGCGCGTCGGATCGGCCGCGATCGCCTTGAACACGGTATCCCAGTCGACTTTGGCATCGGGTTTCTGCCAGGTCCCGGTCACGCGCACCGGTATCGGCAGACCGGCCAGAGCATCCTTGCCGCCTTGGCCCTCAAGTGAGGCGACCAGCTTGGCTTCCACGCCATAATTTACGGTCTGCGGCGGCATTGGGACCAAACCGGCGCCACTCAGCCGAACCAGAGGCGCCAGCATTTTGAAGTCCTGGTTGTCGACAACGCCCTGCTTGATGACATAGGTGCCGCCGAGCTCGGCGAAATCGGTTTTCTCGGTGGCACTGGCCGATTTGTCCATGCCCAAGGACTGAGCATTGCGCAGGGTGGCGGCAATGTTGATGCCATGGATGGCGCCATTCAGGAACTTGATGTCGCCCTTGCCGTTGAGCCCGTTCACCAGATCGAATTGGCTCTGGCCTTCGGTTTTCCCGTCCGCCTCAACATGGGCTGTTCCGCTCAAACGATCGAAACCGGCAAAGGTCTTCAAGAGCGGTCGTGCATTGATGTTCTTGATGGAGGCCGAGTAACTGATCTTGGCGCTATCGTCAGTGGCATCGACCGCGGCCTTGGCGTCGATTGTGCCGCCGGCGATCGTCAATCCGGCGATCCCGGTGTTCATCACGCCTTTCTCAAGGCTCAACGTGAGCGCGCCTTTGTCTATTTTCAGGCCGCGATAAAGGATCTTGGCAAGAGAGACCGAGGCCTTGCCGTTGGCCGAGGACAAGCCCGAGAAGTCCATCTCTTCCTTGCTCCAAGGCGGCGGCCCGGCAGCGGCGGCTGTATCGGATGCGGCGGGTGCGGTTTTTGCTGGGGGCGGCAGGTAGGCGTCCAGGTTGGCCTCGAGAACG
>JABIRP010000412.1 GCA_018699735.1 Rhodospirillaceae bacterium
CCGGAATTCTATCGCCAGCTCTGCGAAACTAGGCCAGACTTGGCGGCACGGCTCGCTTTCGTTACCGGCGACACCATGAGTTCCCGCATCCGCTCGTACCTTGAGAAGACCGGCCGGCCACACCTTGAGAAACCGGTAACGCCGGATGAGGTCCGCGAGCTGCTCACGATCATGGAAGCGCCCACCGAGACAGAGAGGGATGGTTCGGCATGACCGATACCGCGAAAATTTTGGTCGTCGACGATGAAGCCGATCTGCGCGATATGGTTCGCGAGTATCTTGAGCTTCAGGGCTTCGATGTGGATCAGGCAGGCGACGCAATCGAAGCCCGCGCCAAACTTGCCGAAAATCCAGCTGATCTTGTAATCCTCGACGTCAATATGCCGGGTGAAGACGGCTTATCGCTCGCCCGCTCACTTCGCGAGGCTGGCCCACTTGGAATCATAATGCTGACGGCAGCAGGTGAGGTTGTGGATCGAATTGTCGGCATCGAAATGGGTGCCGATGACTATATCCCGAAGCCCTTTGACCTGCGCGAGATGTTGGCCCGCGTAAAAGCCGTATTACGCCGCACGCGAGCCGCTTCCAAGATTGAGGGCAAGGTTGAGGATACGAGCGAAGCTCAAGACGAAGTCCAGAGTGGGGGCGAGGACAAGGTTACCGTCAACGGTGAAACCGTTTCCTTCGGAGCCTGCCGGCTCGATCTTGCTGGGCACAAGCTCTATGGGCCCGAAGGAGATGACATTGCAATTACCGCAATGGAGTTCGACTTGCTGCGCGCATTTGCGGAACACCCGAACCGGGTTTTGAACCGTGATCAACTCTTAGAGATGGCGCATAATCGGTACTGGGAGCCGTTCGACCGCTCCATCGATATCCGCATCGCCCGCATCCGCCGCAAGATCGAAACCGATGCGAGCAAGCCTCAAGTCATCAAGACGGTACGCGGCGTAGGGTATCTATACTCGACCGAGGGCCGCTGATCACAGATGACGCGGCCATCGCTAGCCCGCGTCGACCTTAACGCCAGTGATCTCCTCAAGGCCCCGAGCGATCTGCTGACCTATTGCTCCGGTGTCGCCCTTCAACTTGTTGGCCAACACGCCGCGTAGCGAATCAACATGGGTTCGCAGAACATCGTGCTCACTGGCATCGCTTTTAGCCGCAGCCGGGTTTTCCAGATAGAAATTCATCGAGGCGGCAATGCGAGCGACCAATGGATACCCGAATGTGTTTCCCTGGCCGCGGAGATCGTGCATCACGCCGTAGATTTCATCATGCAAGTCCCCGATCGTCTTGCCGCCCGCGATGTCATCTAGAAATTGCCCCAGCTGATCCATCTGCGGTTTGCAAACCTCGGACAGATCAACCGACTCGACGTATTGCTCAACAGCCTCTTCCGCCTTCTCGATCATTCTCGGATCGATCTTGCTATCCTGGCCAACCAAGTCCTTCAACTTGTTCGGTGGATGGATGACCTCGAAGCTCGATTTATCGCCAGCCATGGATGCGTCTCCTCAGATTGGGGCCGTAACTCGTTACCGTTGCCGGCGATCTTCGCCGGAATATGGCTCTTCTCTGCGTCTACGGTCAGGGCCAAAATACTCTTTGGTGCGAACGTATGGCCGTGGTGCCTCAATCACCGAAACAATCCGTCGGGACAGCGACAGAGCCGAGACCGGCTTGGCGATAAATTCGTTCACCCCCGCGTCGCGCGCAACCTCGATCCGAGACATTTCCGTGTGACCACTGATCATAATGACCGGCAGGAACGGATCGGGGCTATCCGGTGATGTCCTCACCCACTTGGTCAACGCGATCCCGTCCATCGGCTCCATAACCCAATCTGTCAAAATCAGATCGACATTGAAGCTCTCAAGACGCTCGATCGCTTGTTCACCGTGGCGCGCGGTGACGATGTTGCTAACTTCCAAATTCTGCAGCAAAGCTGTCATCAATTCACGCATGTTCTGATTGTCGTCAACAAACATTACGCTGATTCTTTGTAGACGCATGTCCCCTTCCCGAACCGAATTCCTCCGGCCGTCTCCCTATAATCCTAAGTCGGCATCTCAATGCGAGATTACCATCCCATCACGCGACGGTACCAGAATATCGCCTGGATTTGAAAGTCGAACGTGCTATTGACCGGCAGCTCGCACAATCGACACCTCAACAACACCTAAATCCTTGGTATCCACACCCTTCGCCCCATTGACGCCCCAATTGGAAATTACGGTTACATGGTGCTAGCGGGTGCAAGGGCCTACTACATCTGGTATATCGTGAGATCGATTCGTCGAGAACGGTAAAACTGAGCGAAGAGCAGCGACCATGGCAGGCCATTCACAGTTCAAGAACATCATGCACCGCAAGGGCGCTCAGGATAAAAAGCGCGCCAAAATTTTCACCCGTCTGACCCGCGAAATTCAAACTGCGGCCAAAACGGGGACCGACCCAGACGCGAATCCGAGGTTACGCACGGCGCTCTTAGCGGCCCGGGCTGCGAATATGCCGAAGGACAATATCGATCGGATCTTGAAAAAGATCGACGGTGGCGATGACACGATTTACGACGAAATTCGCTATGAGGGTTACGGACCGGGCGGTGTCGCAATAATCGTTGACGCGTTAACCGACAACCGCAATCGAACCGCTTCGGAAGTGCGTTCGACCTTCGCCAAGTATGGCGGCAATCTCGGCGAGACGAATAGCGTCAGTTTCATGTTCGATCGGATCGGCCAGGTAACCTATCCAGCGGATGCTGCGAGCGCCGACGATATGTTCGAGGCGGCATTGGAAGCTGGCGCGGAAAATGTCGAGTCGGCGGAAAGTGGGCATGAGGTCACCTGCCCGGCCGAGGATCTGAACACCGTGCGCGAGTCTCTAATCGAAAGCTTCGGTAACCCGGAGTCCGCAGAACTGACGTGGAAGCCTCACAACTCCACTCCGGTCGGTGAAGACCAGGCGCGAACATTGATGAAACTGCTCGACTCGCTTGACGACTATGACGACGTCCAATCGGTCTCGGCCAATTTCGAGATTGGTGACGACGTGATGGCCAAACTTGCGGCCGAAGCCGGTTAAGACACCGGCTGAAACAGGAGACGGCAAAGCATGGGATTAGCGATACGGCTCCTTGGCCTAGACCCAGGTTTGCGGAACACCGGTTGGGGCGTGATCGAGATTTTGGGCAACCGATTGGTCCACGTCGCCAATGGCACACTGCATTCGACACCTTCACTCTCGATCGCCGAACGCCTGGTTCAACTGCATGACGGCGTAAACGGCATTCTTGAGCGATACGACCCGCAAGAGGCAGCGGTCGAAGAAACTTTCGTAAACAAAAATCCGGAGTCGACCCTCAAACTCGGATTGGCCCGGGGTGCGATCCTGATCGCACCGGCCAAGCAAGGTCTCGCGGTGACCGAATACGCCCCTAACCGGGTCAAAAAATCCGTCGTCGGTGTTGGGCACGCAAACAAAGAACAGGTGCAGACGATGGTCGAGCGCCTTCTGCCCGACTGTGAGATTACCGGGCCCGATGCCGCCGATGCTTTGGCGGTGGCGATCTGTCACGCGCATTTCGTTCAAGGCCGGGGCGCATTTGGCCAGGACGTCGGTGTCAGCCGCCGCACCGTTCAGGCAGCCCCGATGAGCGGCTACGAGCGCGCGGTGGCCGCCGCACTGGCCAAAGAGGCGAACTCATGATCGCCAAATTGACCGGCATACTCGACTCAAGCGGCGACGGATCGGCGGTGATCGACGTCAGCGGTGTCGGCTATCTGATCTTCGCCTCTTCGCGAACACTTTCAGCGCTAGGCGGCCCCGGGTCCTCGGTTTCGGTGCAAGTCGAAACCCATGTCCGCGAAGATCACATCCATCTCTATGGTTTCGCCGACCGCGCCGAAAAAGCTTGTTTTCAGTTGTTGCAAACCGTCCAGGGCGTCGGCGCCAAAGCGGCCCTGTCTATACTCTCCGCGCTCTCAGCCGGCGAGGTCTACCAGGCGATCGCGGCGCAAGACCGCGCCATGCTGACCCGCGCCGATGGGGTTGGGCCCAAGCTCGCCACGCGTGTGGTCAATGAATTAAAAGACAAGGCGATCTCACTATCGCTGGAAGGCGCGCCAGCAGCTGTCACCGAGACAGCACGCGGCAACGGTAGCAATAGTGGCGCTGGTGCGGGTGGGTCTGTTCAAGATGCGGTCTCGGCCCTGGTCAATCTCGGGTACGGCCGCGCTGAGGCCTTCGGCGCGGTTACCGACGCAGCGAAACTGCTTGGTGAAGTTGCCAGCGTCGAACAGCTCATAACCGCCGGATTGAAGGAACTCAGTGCATGAGCGCCGATTGGAACGATGGCGCGGTCGGCGAAGATGTGGATAGCCGTCTCATAGATGGTGAGCGTGCATCCGACGACACTGGTGAGAATTCTCTGCGCCCGCGAGAGTTGGACGACTTTGTCGGCCAAAAGCAGGTACGCGAAAACCTGGATATCTTCGTGCAAGCTGCCCGTCGGCGCGAGGAGGCGCTTGACCACGTTCTCTTCTTTGGTCCGCCCGGGCTCGGCAAGACCACGCTGGCCCAGATCGTCGCTCGTGAACTGGGGGTCAGTTTCCGCGCCACATCCGGCCCTGTCATAGCCAAGGCCGGCGACTTGGCGGCCTTGCTGACTAACCTGCAGCCCCGCGATGTCTTATTTATCGATGAGATCCACCGGCTCAGCCCAGCGGTCGAGGAAATTCTCTATCCGGCGATGGAGGACTACCAGCTTGACCTGATCATCGGCGAGGGGCCAGCGGCGCGCTCAATCCGCATAGACCTGCCGCCGTTCACTCTGGTCGCGGCGACGACGCGCTCGGGCCTGATCACCACGCCGTTGCGTGAGCGCTTTGGCATCCAATTTCGGATGCAGTTCTACACCCCCGAAGAGCTCTGCCGCATTGTACTGCGCGGTGCCGGGCTGTTGGAAATGCCCCTGACCGATGACGGCGCTATGGAAATTTCAACCCGGTCTCGAGGTACGCCTCGGGTCGCCGGTCGCCTGCTGCGCCGGGTTAGAGATTTTGCACATGTCGCTGGCGCCGAGGAGATCGACGCCAGGGCCGCCGACGCCGCATTGACCCGGCTGGAGATCGACAAGCAGGGCCTGGACGCCCAGGACCGAAACTACCTACGGTGCATCGCCGAAAGCTATGGCGGCGGGCCGGTCGGAGCTGAGACCCTGGCAGCCGCACTCGCCGACCAACGCGACGTCATCGAGGAAGTGATCGAGCCGTATCTTTTGCAACAAGGCTTGGTTCAACGCACCCCCAGAGGTCGGATGCTGTCGGCTGCCGGCTATCGCTATCTAGGCCTACCCGAGCCAGCCGGCGTGAATGGCGCCGACCGCCAGATCGACTTTCTGGAGCCGGACGATGGCTGATGCAGCCTTGATGGACAGTCACCGATACCGCGTGCGGGTGTTTTATGAAGACACCGATGCGGGCGGCATTGTTTATCATGCCAACTACCTGCGCTTTGCCGAACGCGCCCGCACCGAAATGTTACGGGCTGGCGGCATCGACCACACATCCCTGCAAGACGAAGAAGCGGTCGCCTTCACGGTTCGACACTGCACCGTCGACTTTCGCCGTCCCGCCGGTCTCGACGATCTGTTGGAAGTGCGCACGCGCTTCGCGGAGCCGAAGGGTGCCCGCCTTGAAGGCGAGCAAACCATTCACAAGGTCGAAAGCGGCAGCGATCAAGCAACTGATGAAGCCCTGGTGGAGATTGTGCTCACTCTGGCGCTTATTGATCGCCAGGGTCGGCCCATCCGTTTCCCACCAAGACTACGCCACGCACTGACTGGCACGAGTGTAACCCCGAGATAGGAAAGAAGAGAACGCGATGCAGCAAACGGTCGTCGATACCGTGACCCTCGGCGGGTCAATCTCTGGGGATTTGAGCATGTGGGGCTTGTTCCTGCGGGCCGACCCTGTGGTCAAGGCCGTAATGTTGCTGCTCGTGGGCGCTTCGTTTTGGTGCTGGGCGATCATCTTCGACAAGGTGCTGCGGGTTCGCCGCTTACGCGCCCGCGCCAAGACCTTCGAAGACAGTTTCTGGTCCGGTGGATCGCTGGAGGACCTCTACGATCGCATCGGCCATGAACCGGGCGATCCAATGGCCTCAGTATTCTCAGCAGCGATGCGGGAATGGCGGCGCTCAAATGCGCGCGGCTTGGTGGCCAAGGGTGCCGAAGTGCGCGCCAGCATGCGCCAACGGGTCGAGCAAATCATGTTTCTGACCATCGGCCGTGAGATGGAAGGGCTGGAACGCAACATGAGCTTCCTCGCCTCGGTCGGCTCGGTGGCGCCCTTCGTCGGCTTGTTCGGCACAGTCTGGGGCATCATGAATTCTTTCCAGTCGATCGCCGCAACCAAGAACACCAGCCTTGCGGTGGTTGCACCGGGAATTGCCGAAGCCTTGTTCGCCACCGCCTTGGGTCTGGTAGCCGCGATCCCGGCGGTCATCGCCTACAACAAGATCTCGCACGATCTCAGCCGGTATTCCGGGCGGCTTGAGTCCTTTGCATCCGAGTTCGCATCAATCCTGTCACGTCAGCTCGACGAGGGAACCTGACGTCATGGCGATACAACTCGGCAATACCAACACCAATGGAGGTAGCGGAAGACGCATCCGCTATCAGCCAATGTCGGAAATCAACGTCACCCCGTTCGTCGATGTGATGCTGGTGTTGTTGGTGGTGTTCATGGTGACGGCCCCCTTGCTCACGGTTGGTGTCCCGGTAGATTTGCCGAAGACCGAAGCCGCGCGCCTGACGGATCAGGTCGAACCATTAGTCATAACCGTCAATGCTGAAGGCCGGATCTTCCTGCAGGAGACCGAAGTCGAGCAAGACCAGTTGGTCCCGCGCCTGAAGGCGGTGACCGGTGCCAAACCGGACCTGCGCATCTTCGTGCGCGGCGACAAGGCGATCAGTTATGGCCGTGTGATGGAGGTCATGGGCGTGATCAGTGCTGCGGGATTCAGCAAAGTGGCGCTTCTGGCCGAAGTGCCTCGACCAAAATCGACCAATCGGTGATAGGCCAGCGATGGTAGGCCAGCGATGAAGGTAGGAGCCACAGTATCGGCAACACTGCATGTTGCGGTCTTCGCGATCGCAATATACGGCTTGCCGCATTGGCGCTCCGACCCGCCCTTGCCCGATAAACTCATGGTCATTGATGTGGTTGAGATCGCCAGTCAGACCAATGCACCTCCGCGCCCCGAGCCGGTCAAGAAGACCGAACCGAAGCCGGCACCGAAAAAACCCAAACCGGCCAAGGTAGATCCGCCGCCACCGCCACCGCCACCGCCGCCCAAGAAGCAAGCTGCGGCGCCCAAGCCTGAGCCGGCTCCAAAACCGATCAAGCCCAAAGCACCCGAACCCAAGCCCGAACCGGTTGCGGCACCAGCACCCAAGCCCAAACCCAAGGCGAAGCCTAAACCAAAGCTTGAGCCCAAAAAGGCGGCGGCGCCAAAAATCGCGCCCAAACCAATGCCGCGCCCCAAGGTCAAACCAAAACGCAAGACAGCGCCGAAGCAGGATTTCGCCAAACTGCTGAAAAGTGTCGAGAAGCTGAAGAAGCAACCGCCGCCAACGATCAAGGAAAAGACACCGGCCAAGAAGAAACCGGAGGACGCCGCGAAACGGCTGCTCGCCAGCGCCCAGCAGGCGGTCAAGGCGATCTCGAACAAGCAATTTGATCCGAACGCCCGTCTCTCTATCAGCGAAATCGACGCGGTACGTCGTCAGATTTCGCAATGCTGGAACATCCCAGCCGGCGCCAAGGACGCGCAGGACTTAGTCGTCGATATCCAGGTTGAGATGAATCCCGATGCTTCAGTTCGCTCAGCCAAAGTCGTAGACGGTGCGCGCATGAACGGGGACCAGTTCTTCCGCACCGCCGCCGAGAGCGCGATGCGTGCGGTCCTCAATCCACGCTGCAACCCGCTGCGCCTACCGCTCGACAAGTATCAAACCTGGAAAAATTTCACCATCGGGTTCAATCCCAGGGACGTATTGGAGTGATGATGATTACTCGGCTCGCAACATCCATGAGACCGGCGGCATTTGCCCCCGCCCTAACCTTGACGCTGATCGCGTTGCTGGTGGTTTCGGCTACGTTAGCCAAAGTCTCTCCCGCGCATGCACAACTCCGCATCGACATCACCCAGGGACGTGTTGACCCGCTCCCGATCGCCATCGCGGATTTCATCGGGTCAACCAGCGAGGGCGACCGCATCGGCCGTGAAATGGCTCAGGTTATTTCCGGCAATCTCGCGCGCTCCGGTCTCTTTGCGCCGATCGACAAGAAAGCCTTTATTCAAACTGCAGCTCAGCTCAAGGCGCGCCCGCGTTTCGGTGACTGGCGGCTGATCAATGCCCAGGCTTTGGTGCATGGCGCGACCCAGGTCCAAGCCGATGGCAGGCTTCGGGTCGAATTCCGGCTTTGGGACGTGTTCGCCGAACAACAGATGGTTGGGCATGCCTATTTCACCGTGCCGGCCAACTGGCGCCGCGTTGCCCACATCATTTCCGACGTCATATACAAACGCATTACAGGCGAGGATGGATACTTCGATACGCGCCTAGTTTACATCGCCGAGAGCGGTCCGCCGGACCGACGCCAGAAGCGCCTCGCGATCATGGATCAGGACGGTGCCAACCACCGGTTTTTGACCGACGGCAAGACATTGGTCCTGACGCCGCGCTTCTCACCGACCAGTCAGGAAATCACCTATCTCGCCTATTACAACGACAAGCCCCGGGTCTACATCTTCAATATCGACACCGGTCAGCAGGAAGTTCTCGGCGATTTTCCTGGCATGAGTTTCGCGCCTCGTTTCTCTCCGGATGGGAACAAGGTGATCATGAGTATGGCCAAGAACGGCATCACCGATATCTACACGATGGACCTGGCCACCCGCACGATTCGTCGTTTGACCGACAGTCCTTCCATCGATACTTCGGCAACTTTTGCGCCCGATGGAAGTCAGGTCGTGTTCAACTCCGACCGGGGCGGCCGGCAACAACTTTATGTGATGGGCTCTGACGGCTCAAACGTGCATCGCATCAGCTTCGGGAAAGGCCGATACGCCACCCCTGTATGGTCCCCACGCGGTGATTTGATTGCCTTCACCAAGATCCTCGGCCGCGAGTTTTACATCGGCGTCATGCGGACCGATGGATCCGGAGAACGCTTACTTACCAAGGGGTTCCTGGTTGAAGCGCCAACTTGGGCACCGAACGGACGGGTGCTGATTTACTTCAAGCAAACGCCCAGCGACAAACAAGGGCGCGGCCATACTTCCAAGCTCTATTCGATCGACTTGACCGGGTACAATGAACGCGAGATCGTGACCCCGCTGGACGCTTCAGATCCGGCTTGGTCGCCCTTGATTCCGTAAGTAACGGCCCCTATAGTCCGGCTCGCTGATGAGCGGCCGATAAGAAAGTGGCAATCGACAGCTAAATTCTGTAAAAAAAGAATAGCTTAGCGTCGACCACAAGTCGGTCGTCCGTATAGGGGCGTATTCGGGACGATAATAATAGAACAGCTTCTCTGGAGAGGTAATGAAATGCGAATGAAACTTCTCAGCCTATTCGCCGCCGCCGCGCTGCTCGCTGCTTGCGAGACCGCTCCGGAAACGACCGGCAGCTCGGCCGGAACAGGCTCTACCGCGGCACCGGCTGCCGCGACAACGACCACAGCCGCCCCGGCGACCATGGTTTCAAGTAAACCTGCCCCAGGATCGAGTGAAGAATTCGTCGTCGACATCGGCGACCGGGTTTATTTCGGGTTCGATCAGTATGATCTGACGGCAGATGCGCGCACCACTTTGGAGCGCCAGGCGTTCTGGCTTCGCAAATATCCCTCCAAGACGATCACCGTCGAGGGCCATTGCGACGAGCGCGGCACGCGAGAGTACAACTTGGCACTCGGTGAGCGCCGGGCCAACGCGGTCAAGGATTACCTTCTGGCATTGGGGATTGACGGCAGCCGGGTAAAGACCTTGAGCTACGGCAAAGAACGGCCAGTCGCCTTCGGCAGCAACGAAGAAGCGTGGGGCCTGAACCGTCGCGGTGTAACGGCTCTGAACTAACCGTTCAATTCTATCCGTGAAGTTTTGGCGCCGGCTCGAAGATTTCGAGCCGGCGCCTTAATTTTGCCGCGAGATTGAGCCATGCTCGGGCCAAGACTTCGACCCATAACATTTGAAAAGAACGTCAATCGGGAGCGCGGGATGCCGAGAACTAAAATGACTCGGTTTGTGGCTGGCTTAGTCCTGGGTGTCATGGCCGCTTTGGCCACGACCTGTCTGACCACGGGCGACGCAGTTGCTCAGGATCTGCAACAGCTCCTGAACCGTATCAGTCGGATGGAGCGAGATCTGACCGACTTGCAGCGCCAAACCTTCGGTGGCAACACCGGAGGCACCGGCCTGACCGCAACGCCGGTGACCCCGACCACGCTCGCACCTGCGCCCGCCGGCGCAGCGACACCCCCGTCGACGACAGCGGCAGGTACGGTCGTAAATCCCGGCGCAGTGCCGGCGCCGGGAGCCGGCTTCGCCGCCCGCGCCGAGATTCGGTTGCAGCAGCTTGAGGCCCGAATTCGCAACCTGACCGGCAAGGTCGAGG
>JABIRP010000413.1 GCA_018699735.1 Rhodospirillaceae bacterium
CAAAGCCGGGACGATGCGACCAGGGGCCGGTTTGCCCCCAACCGGAGACCCGTACAACAATCAGGCCGGGATTGCGCAGCTGCAGTTCCTCTGGGCCGAGGCCCCATTTTTCCAAGGTGCCCGGTTTGAAATTCTCGACCAGCACATGCGCATTTTCGGCCAAATCGAGTAGGAGCTCTCGTCCGCGCTCGAGGCGGAGATCCAGCGTGACGCTCTTCTTGTTACGGCAATACACTTTCCAATGCGTGGCTATGCCTTCGGTGCGCCAGTTGCGCAGGTCATCGCCGGCGCCCGGTCGCTCGATCTTGATCACCTCGGCGCCATAATCGGCAAGCACGTGGGTCACCATGTTGCCCGCAACCAGACGTGAGAGATCGAGCACCCTGACCCCATCCAGCGGCAGTTCGGCACCAACGGCGAAATCTTTCTTCGGCATGCCCTCGCCCATATCAACCGCCTCCTTTAAGCTGCCGAACCAACGGACAGGCCTGCACCAAGACGTGCCGCATCGAGGAACCGCGCGGTTTCCTCTTCGGTCGTATTAAATGTCGTAACAAGCCGGGCGCTGACGCCCCCATCCGGCATCTCTCCCCAGGTATAAAACCTGCAACCCTCTTCCTGCAAAACCGAGAGAACCGGCCCCGACAAGGTTACAAACATCATATTCGCCTGGACCGGGAACAGGATCTCCACTCCTGGGATGTCTCGAAGACCCGCATCGAGACGAGCGGCGGCAGCGTTTGCGTTACGCGCACCGGAAAGCCAGACATCGTCCTGCAGATATCCAATCAGTTGCGACGAGATAAAACGCATCTTCGAAACAAGATGCCCGCCGCGCTTTCGCCGGAACTCGAAGTCGGCTGCCTTGGCGGGATCAAAGAACACCACAGCTTCAGCGGCCATGGCACCATTTTTGGTGGCGCCCAGAGACAAGACGTCGATACCGGCCTTCCAGGTCATTTCCGCCGGTGTGACGTCTAAAGCGACCAGAGCATTGGCGAAGCGCGCGCCGTCCATGTGAACTGTGAGCCCATGATCATGCGCCACCTGGCTGATCGCCGCTATTTCATCAAGGCTGTAGACCGTCCCCTTCTCAGTCGTCTGGGTGATGCTGACAGCCGACGGCAACGGATGGTGCACGGCCGAGTCCGGGTCGATCGAGGCCAATCTTGCGGCCAAATCATTGGCGCTCAACTTGCCGTTCTCACCGGAAAATACGGTCAGTTTAGCGCCACCCGAGTAGAACTCCGGCGCTCCAGCCTCATCCTCCTCGATATGCGCGCTCTCGTGGCAAAATATCTGGCCATAAGGCGGCATTCCAGTCGCCAACGCCAAAGCGTTCGCCGAAGTTCCGGTAGCGACAGGAAACGCCGCGACCTCGCGCTCGAATATGCCACTTAGAATCGTTCCGACTTGCTCAGTCCACTCGTCACCGCCATACGGCATCGCGGTTCCAGTGTTGGCACGGGTGAGTGCTGCAAGGATTTCAGGAGCCACACCGGCTACGTTATCCGATGCGAAGTTGATTTCGGGTCGGTTGCTCATGGTTCGCTCGTTAACTTTCTATGGCTTGGAATTCGGTACTAGCTCGAGCGCGCCCAGGCGTTGACCGGTTGAAAGATCGACAACCAACACTTTGACAGGATTGCTCTCGCTCTCAAGGCGAAGGATCAGGCGATTTCCATCGACTTGCATGTCTCGCACATGATAGCCGGATGGGATGGTTATCTGAGTATCTTCAAACCGCTGAAGTGCGCCAGTTGGCAGGCTCGGCGGTGCATCGACGGCACTTTCGGAAAGTCGATTTACGATGGTTGCGACGATCACGGCAACGCCGACCACAATCATGATGCCCATAACCACGACCAATACCTTTAGAACGCGCAAGCCAATACTTTCCTTGGCGTTCTCTCCGGCCTTCTTATCGTCCGGGCTATCGTCTACCTTGAGGGCCATGGATATCCTATCAACAGACGTCGTGATCTCAGTTTCCGCCGACGAGCTGGAAGCGCCGGACCGCATCGACCGCTGGCTCGTCAAGCAGATCGAACCGGAACCTGGATCGGCACCGCTCTCCAGAAGCCGACTGAAAGCCTTGATTTTAGAGGGCAGGGTCCGTGTCGGGGAGGCGACGATAACCGACCCCTCGGCGCCGGTCAAACCCGGGGAGACCTATGAAATCACACTACCGGAGCCTATTTCCGCCATCCCAAAAGCGCAAGATATCGCCCTGGACATCATCTATGAGGACACAGATCTAATCGTGATCAACAAGCCCGTTGGCATGGTTGTTCATCCCGCACCCGGTAATTTGGAGAATACCCTTGTTAACGCCTTGCTCGGCCATTGCGGCGACGAGCTATCCGGCATCGGCGGCGTTCGCCGGCCAGGTATTGTGCATCGTATTGACAAGGATACCAGCGGCCTATTGGTCGTCGCCAAGTCCGACCTGGCGCATCAAGGCTTGGTCGCCCAATTCCAAGCCCACGATATGGATCGGATTTACGCCGCCTTGGTATGGGACGTGCCGCTTCCGGTTGCCGGCAAAGTGGAGGGCGCAATCGCCCGCAGCTCGCGGGATCGCAAGATGATGTCGGTAGTACGCAAAGGGGGGAAAGATGCGATCACCCATTACAAGGTTCGTGCCCGTTTCTCTGAAATTGCCAGTCTGTTGGATTGTCGCCTGGAAACCGGGCGCACACACCAGATCCGCGTCCACATGACCCACTTAGGACACCCCTTGGTCGGTGATCCGGTTTACGGTCGTGGCCGTCCGGGCGGCGCCGGGCGAACCGGCAAACGGCGAAGAGCCGGCACCAAGGCAGGGCCCAATGATGCCGAAATCAGGGACTTGCTACAGACTTTTCCGCGCCAAGCGCTGCACGCAAGAACGCTCGGGTTTGTGCATCCCGTCAGTGGAGAGACCCTTTCGTTCGAAAGCCCGCTCCCACCCGATCTTTCAGAGCTCATGGCCAAATTGGACGCCCTCTAACCGTTTGGTTAATAAGTACCTCTTAAAATTCGGTCGTAGGCTCCCTATCTATGAATGGAGCGGGGGCGGTAGTTTTGGCGTGCCTTCGTGACGAGAATCAAAAGTGGGTATGAAACATGGCTAGCAAAACAATTGCTCCGACATTCGTTTCTGAGGGTAATCTCAACGGGTATCTTCAGGAAATCCGTCAATTCCCGATGCTGGAACCGAATCAGGAATACATGCTCGCCAAAAGTTGGCGTGAGCATGACGATATTGATGCCGCCCACCAACTCGTAACCAGCCATCTGCGCCTGGTAGCCAAGATCGCCATGGGCTACCGCGGGTATGGCTTACCGTTGTCTGAGCTGATCTCGGAAGGCAACGTCGGCATGATGCAGGCTGTTAAACGTTTCGACCCAGAACGTGGCTTCCGGCTCGCGACGTATGCCATGTGGTGGATCCGGGCTTCAATCCAGGAATACGTCCTGCACTCGTGGTCTTTGGTCAAGATAGGCACCACAGCCGCGCAAAAGAAATTGTTCTTCAACCTGCGCAAGTTGAAGGGTCAGATCCAGGCGATCGAAGAAGGCGACATGACGCCTGAAAACGTCACAACCATCGCAGAAAGGCTGGAAGTCAGCGAAGCCGAAGTGGTTTCGATGAACCAGCGCATGTCCAGCCCGGACCACTCGCTGAACGCCCCTCTACGCATTGATGGGGATGGCGAATGGATGGACTGGCTGGTCGACGAGAGCGCGACCCAAGAACAGGTCTTGGCCGAGAGCGAAGAGTTGGGCAAGCGTCGCGCCTTGCTGACAGAAGCCATGCAAGGGTTGAACGAGCGCGAACGCCACATTCTGACCGAGCGCCGGTTGAGCGAGGACCCGAGCACGCTAGAGGAACTGAGCCAGGAATACGGCATCAGCCGCGAACGGGTCCGGCAAATCGAGGTCCGAGCTTTTGAAAAACTGCAAAAAGCAGTCAAGAATGCGGCATTGAACCAAAAGCTGATCAGCGCCTGACGCTAGCCCGGTTGGCCAACGTCAGCATCGGTATCGGCGTCGGCTGAGCTTTCTTCTGGTTCAACTTCCGCACTCCCTGCCACGCCGGGCCCCCACTCCTCTACCAGATCACGCTGACGCCGGCGCAGGCTTGAGATTCGTTGCTCTATGCGCATAGCAAGCGCCATTGCGACGACGCCGGGGGCGACGATGTATATCGCCCAACCTATCGCCGCTGCGCCCATCATCGACAACCAAGTGAACGGATCCGCCAGGATATCGAAGGCTTTATCGTAGGAGTGATCCTCGGACCAAAGTTTGATCACGAATGGCAGGACGCCAACGAAATTCATACCGCCGACACAGAGGGTTGTGTACTTCTCCCGTCGTCTATCAATCATGAATGCCGCAATCGTCGGCGTCATCCCAACGCCAATGATCAGCACCGTCGGGAGGGTAAAAACAAGCCCGCCCAAAGCAATCATCCCGAAGATCGCCTTGGTAGCACTGGCATTGGCGCTGCCCGAAGCCATTTATCCTTGCCCCGTGGGCAGGCAGGTGGCCCACATTTGGCCATAATATCTTGCAGTCGTCATGAACACATAATCATGAGACCACATGCAGGGGACCAAAGCGGCACAGGGGGGTGACGTGGGGCAAGGGGCTAGAGTGGGGAAGGTCATGCGATAAAGAATATTATAATCACTGAAGAACCCAAACTGGCAACGACACCGGATACCACGGCCGCTACCTGCTCACCCAACTCACTGGCCAAAATATCCTTGTTCTGCAGATCCGAGGTCATCTGGGTAATTTGTGAGACACATTGCTGATGCTCCTGCTTGGCACGAGCATACCCTTGTTCATCCCGCTGCACGGCTTTTCCGTCGTCAACCGACTTCAGCAATTCGGTCAGCAAACCGGTGTCAGTCGCAAGCGTCAGATTTGCCTCAACCGAGCGACGTAGTTTCAGGTTGTGATATGCATTGACCGCTGGCGTCAACAGGCTTGCCATCCAGGCGGCCAATCCCGCCATTGGTCCGTTGCGCTGCATTGCCTGAACACGCGCAAGTATCCTCAGGACCGCGATGGCCTCTGCCGCTGGTGCATCGCTTTTTACCGCCAGCGGGCGCAGGAACCGGTCGTCAACATCCGTCGATCTCGCCACCAGAAACGCCGCGATGTGTCGATCCATCGGGATCGGCGGCACGGTCGAGCCCTGCGCTACAGCTTCCAATGCCGGCACGAGTTCTTCGACCTTAGTGACGAACAGATGCTCGATCATCGGGCTGCGGCAATGCATATACGGGTTGAGCTCGTACAAGCATCGCTCTAGCCCAAATCCCGGGCCGGTTTGCAAGAGCACAGCCGGCAACCGTTCAAGTGTCGAGTAGGCTTGCATGAGTTCCGGACGTGTGCGGGTTTGCAGAGACATCCATTGCGACACAAATCGGCCATTGATAAACTCGGCCACCTTCTGGCGCATTGATTCATCATTGAAATGCAACGCAAGGGTCGGGCCGATCCCGTCAACATGGGCTGCAAGTCCCTTATGCGCGATCGGTGCGGCCGTATCGAGCGCCATTGAGACCTTGGTCACCAGTTTGGGCTCGTCGCCTTTCGCCGAAGATTCGATTGTTGCCCGATTGCCCGCAATTTTCTCCACACTCGCGTTAACTCTGTCATCGGGCAAACTGCGCCTGAGCCAACTGTCGAAATCCTGACCGCGGATGATTTCTCCCGAGATTGGCCAATTTCGGGCCAACGCATGTGCCGCTGATCGAATGTTCTCATACTCGCGCCCGCCAACAACAAGCGGGCGGCGAGCACGCATCGGCAATTTCGGTTGTTTTGGCGTGAGCCGTTGCCCGCCGATCCAAAGGTCGATATCCCGGAGCCCCCAACGGTCGCGAGGATCGTCCGACATCAAGCCGCGTAGCAGCTCCAGGATGTGCATCGGGATTCTATTTTGCCCGACGATCGGCGTATAGGAACCACTGGAAATTCTATCTTCCAACAGTTTGTTGTAGTCGATCGTCTTGCCAAGCGGGTTCTTGCCCAAAACCAGGAATAGCGTAGTTACACCAAGCGAGAACAAGTCGTCCAACAACCCTCCCTCACCCCGAGCCGTGACGTCTGCCATCGCACTTTCGATCGGCTCTATAAAAGCAGGCTGATCGATTGCGGGCGGCGCGGTCACACATTCTCCAAACATGATCGAGCGCTGATCTTGAGAGGTGTAGAATAAATTGGTCGGCCGAATCGCACGGTGCGAGAGGCCACGCGTCGATAACTCCTTCAACGTTGCGGCGGCCGGCGTGAGAAACCCTTTGATGAGAAACTCATCCGTCATCGGTTCGTTGATCGCGTCCAAGGACTTGAAAACTCGACCACCACCAGGTCTCATCATTATGACCACGGCTTGGCGACGGCCGTTGGGCGCCCATGGCACCACGCCCCAATCAATGTAGTTGATCAGCCCATATCCCGGGAAATTCCGGAGCGAATCAACCGCCTCAATGCGAACAGGCACCGCTGGATCGCAAAGCAACGCAATAAGGTCATTATTGTTGGCCATGCGGTCAGAACATGCGTACGCAGTCGCATGTGGAGAATCAAGTTCCGGCAACGGTGCATCGGAATCTATGTCAAATCGATCCTTGAGCGTGATGGTACCCGCCATGTGCGGCTCCGCGAACAAATCACAGTTACATTCGGGATCTTACAGGAACCGAACAGGAAACGGAATCCAGCTCTTAAACTTAGATAATTCAACCGCCCGACCGGGACCGGACTAGATGGTCAGTCTCGGAACGGATCGTGCACCAGGATCGTATCGTCTCGCTCCGGGCTGGTAGAAAGAAGCGCCACCGGTGCTTCGATCAATTCCTCAATATAGCGGATGTATTTGATGGCGCTGGCCGGCAGCTCGGCCCAGGACTTGGCGCCCTGAGTACTCTCGCTCCACCCCGTAAGCGTCTCATAGACTGGTACCAATCGGTCTCGATCCGAGGCACCGGCCGGGAAATAGTCTATCTTTTGACCGTCGAGTTCGTAGGCGACACAGATCTTCAGCTCTTCGAATCCATCGAGCACGTCGAGCTTGGTCAGTGCAATCCCCGTGATACCACCGACCTTGATCGCTTGGCGCACCATGACCGCGTCGAACCAGCCGCAGCGCCGCTTGCGTCCCGTAACAGTGCCAAATTCCCGTCCCCGCTCGCCTAGCCTTTGCCCGATCTCATCCTCGAGTTCGCTCGGAAACGGTCCTGTGCCGACCCGGGTGGTGTAAGCCTTGGTGATGCCAAGCACATAACCGATCCCCGTCGCGCCAAAGCCCGAGCCGGCCGCTGCCTGACCGGCAACCGTGTTGGAGGATGTGACGAACGGATATGTCCCATGATCGACGTCGAGCATGACACCTTGCGCACCCTCGAACAGAATTCGTTTGTCAGCGGCGCGCGCCTCATCCAACCGACGCCAAACCTGCGAGACGAACGGCAGCAGGCGCGGTGCGATCACCATCAACTCATCGAACATTTCCGTGGGCGAAGCTTCTTTCAGTTCGGCTGCCCGGAGATAGACATTGTGATGCGCGCAGAGCTCGTCGAGCTTTTGACGCAGGGTCTCTGGGTCCGAAAGATCGCAAACCCGAATTGCCCGGCGGGCGGTCTTGTCTTCGTAGGCCGGGCCGATACCGCGGCCTGTGGTGCCGATCTTGCGGTCACCTTTCGCTGCCTCACGAGCATGATCAATCTCACTGTGAACCGGCAGGATCAGGCAAGCATTATCGGCAATAGTCAGGCGATCCGGGCCAAGAGCAACGCCGCGCTCGGCTAATCCGTCGATCTCCGACAGCAGCGCCCACGGGTCGATGACGACGCCATTGCCGATAACTGAGAGTTTGCCCTCGCGAACCACCCCCGACGGCAGCAGGCTCAACTTGTAAACCTCATCTCCGATGACGAGCGTGTGCCCGGCATTATGGCCACCCTGAAATCGTACGATCACATCGGCCCGCTCCGAAAGCCAGTCGACGATCTTGCCTTTGCCCTCGTCGCCCCATTGCGAGCCGATCACGACAACGTTTTTCATCTCACTCTTCCATTCAGAAGGAAGACCACCCGGTCATGTGGTCAATTGTTATCCAAAGCTCTTAGATCCGGTCCATCCAGCACGTGGCTGCATCCGAGCCGTCGTGCTTCTCCATCGATATCGGTTTCGCCGATCAAACCAGCCACCGTCACCCAGCCTTGTTCGCGGTGTGAACTGCCGATATGACGAGGCGTACCATAAGGCAGGTAGAGGCGCTCCCCTAAACACGGATCCGGCAAGGCACGTAACACGGTTTCCATGTAAAGCGTGAAACCGACCGACCCCTCGCCGCCAGTACCATCTACAACATATCGCCCACCTCGACCAAGCTCGCCTCGGACACCGCGCGAGAACAGGGAAAACCCAATCCCGGTGTAGTACTCGAAGCCTCGGTTCTCCACCGGGTCGATCGTAACGTTCAGCCCCGGCTCTGCTTCCGCGATCCGCCCGGAAACCTCGATCAAACGGTCCAGTGCCGTACGCGCGTCGCCGGGAAGGATCACCCCGCTCAGTTTCTCTATGCCGCGTTCACGCGCACCGGCAGCATCCATCAACAGATTTAGGGTCGCCGCCGCATCGCCGCCAAGCGCCCTCACTTCCGCCAATTCCTTGCGATCGATCGCGGCCCGCAACGCGGCCCCGGCACTCCCATCCAATTCGTGTACAGCCAGGAGCTCCGGCACCAAACGCGGCGCTGTGATATCGACCGACAGGTGTTCGGCACCAGCCGATCGCAAAGCTTCAACAGCCAGGAGGATTGCTTCCACGTCAGCTTCAATGCTGTTCGGCCCGACCAATTCGGCACCGACCTGTTCCAATTGTCGCTCGGGATTAAGCTGACCCGCCATAACCCGCAAAACCTCGCCCGCGTAGCATAGTCGCAACGGCCTAGGCGCGTCCTTCAGCCGTGTCGCGGCGATCCGCGCGATCTGCACCGTCACATCGGCGCGTACGCCCATCATGCGCTGGCTCATGGGATCCATCAGTCGGAAAGTGCTCTCCCGCATCGCGGCCCCTGGGCCCGCGAACAAAGAGCTCTCGAACTCGACCAGCGGTGGTTTGACCCGGTCGTACCCTTCGGCAGAGAACGTGGTAATTAACGCTTCGATAACGGTTGCCTCGTGCGCGGCATCAAGCGGCAACACGTCGCGCAATCCCGCCGGCAAAAGCCCGCGTCTGGCCAGGTCCGTATCGTTATCGATCGGCGACACCCTCGCCCCCTCGGTTCAACGCCGTTCCACCGCCCTACGCTCCTAATTCCGTGCGAGGGGCGGGTTTGGATAGCTGGTTTCCACCCGGTTCGCAACCGGGGTTAAGCCGATCACCTAATCAGAACGCACACCGTACCGTCGAAGAGCGCGTAGACCACATCGTCGACACCATTTCCGTTCAGATCGCCCAAGATCATCGGCGCGACGATGGCATGGGGGTGGTCGATACGAGCGAGTTCAACCAGCTTACCGCCACGCGCCGTAACCACACGCAAGCTACGCCGGTTCTGGGATGGGATGGCCATGTCGGGCACCCCATCTGCGTTCCAATCAAAAACCGCGTGCATCGACAACGCGGCGGATCCGATAACGTGATTTGAGAAGCCATCGCCAATCTCGTCGGCAATCAGCGCGTTACCTTGACGCTCCAACAACTTTAACCGGCCGCCGATATGCGGCGTTTCGATGATGGCAATTTCGGTCTTGCCATCGCCATCAAAATCCGCGATCCCGACCGGATTAAGCCAGCGATAGGGCGAGCCGATGGGGCGTGCCTGCGCCACCTGTGTCACAGCTTCCCCGCGGACCGCAAAAACCGCCACCGCCGCGCCAGCGTTTAGATAGGAGCGCACCACGACCACTTCCGGTTGGCCATCACCGTCGATGTCAGCAATCCGGGGCTCAAGATCCTCGAACACCGAGTCGCGTGGCACCGCATGACGCAACGTCCTGCCATCACGCATCAACACCCGCAACTCACCAGCCTCTATCTCATCACCGAGTACGCCATGTCGGTATCGGTCTGTCGGAGCAGCGAGCCAGGCCGCAGCAATATCGCCATTGGACCGAGCCACCATCGCACCCGGTATAATCCCAGGCACATTTCGTTCCTGGTATGGCACCTCTTCGGTATCGATCGCCGCGATGCGACCACCAGTAACGACGAGCCGAACCCAACCCGATGGGTCGCGGGCCAAGACACCACCATCCGCAGCCGGGGCAAAATCCGGCGGGCGGTGGAACAACTCACCAAGCACGAGTTTCGCCCCGTCCGCTCTCGTATCAGCGGCGGCCAGGACGCTTGCAAGCAGCGCGAGCGATATGAGGAGCCTCCAGTTCATGCTCCGACCTCTCATACTTAAAATCTCAAGGCATTGGCCCGCACAACCTGCGGCAAGGCGCGAACCGTGGCTTCCATCGCCTCATCAATCACCTCGTCGACCTCAATCAAGGCGATCGCCTCGCCGCCGACATCCCGGCGTCCGAGATGAAACGTCGCGATATTGAGGCCCGCATCGCCCAGCGCGGCCCCAAGCGAGCCGATGAACCCAGGCTTGTCGTAGTTCCGAATATAGAGCATGTGGCTCGCAAACTCCGCTTCGATCTTGATGCCCTGAAGTTCGACTAACCTCGGCTTGTCACCGCCAAACAGGGTTCCGGTCAGCGATCGTGTTTGCCCGCCTTCTTGGACCACAGTCAGGCGCAACGCCGTCTGATAGTCGCAAGGCCGATCATGCTTGACCGTGCTGACTGCGATCCCTCGGTGCTTCGCCATCATGGGCGCATTGACCATGTTGACCGTGTCCATCTGCGGCTTCAACAACCCAGTGAGGCCAGCAGCAATGACCGGCCCGGCATTCAAGGCGACCGCCTGGCCTTCAAACTCTATCGTAACCGACGTGATCGCCTCGGCTGCGACTTGGCCGGCAAAAGCGCCAAGCAGTTCGGCCAAGCGCATGTAAGGTTTCAGCACGGGGGCTTCTTCGGCCGTGACCGAGGGCATGTTGATGGCGTTGACGATCGCGCCGGTCAGCAGATAGTCGGCCATCTGCTCCGCCGCCTGGAGGGCGACTTTCTCCTGCGCCTCTGTCGTGGCGGCGCCAAGATGCGGCGTGGCAATTAAATTCGGGGCCCCGAACAGGATATTCTTGCGCGCTGGCTCCTCGGTAAACACGTCAATGCCGGCGCCACCAACATGGCCGCTTTCAAGCGCATCCCGAAGTGCAGTTTCGTCAACCAAGCCACCCCGGGCGCAATTGACCAAAAGCACACCTTTTCGCATCGATGCAAGAGCCTCGGCATTGATGATGTTGCGGGTCTGGTCGGTGAGTGGTGTGTGCAAGGTAATGATCTCAGCTTTTTCGAACAGCTCAGGCAACTCGACTTTTCGTACCCCCAGATCTTTCGCCCGCTCCTCGCTCAGGAAGGGGTCGTAAGCCATGACCCGCATCTTGAGGCCGTGCGCCCGGTCGGCAACGACCGACCCGATATTGCCGCAGCCGATCAGACCAAGCAGTTTGCCGCTCAACTCGACCCCCATGAAGCGCGACTTTTCCCACTTGCCGTCCTGAGTAGACTGGTTAGCCGCCGGAATTTGACGGGCCAGAGCGAACATCATGGCTATGGCGTGTTCGGCCGTCGTAGTGGCGTTTCCGAACGGCGTGTTCATCACCACAACACCGGCGTTGGTGGCGGCGTCCAGATCGACATTGTCGACACCAATGCCGGCCCTGGCGATGACTTTAAGGTTGGTCGCCGCGTCAAAAATATCGGCTGTCACCTTGGTCGCCGAGCGGATGGCCAAGCCGTTGTATTCGGCGATGCATGATTTGAGCTCTTCCGGTTTCATGCCGGGTTTTACATCAACGTCGATGCCTCGTTCGGCGAAGATCTCAGCCGCCTGCGGGCTCAATTTGTCGGAAATGAGTACCTTTACCATGGGGATATCCTCTCCCTGGATCGAATTTATTTGATACTTGAGCGGTTTAGAGGTCAGGCAGCGCGTGCCAGTTCGGCCTTCGCCTCGCCATAAGCCCAGTCGAGCCAAGGCAGCATGGCCGCGATATCGGAGCTTTCCACCGTGGCACCGCCCCAGATGCGAAATCCGGGAGGCGCATCGCGATGACCGCCAATATCGAAAGCCGCACATTCTGCCTCAAGCATGGCGACGACCCGTTTGGCAAAACCCGCCTGAGCGTCAATGTCCAGGGCTTCGAACCATGGGTCGATGACCTTGAGGCAGATTGAGCTTGAGGACCGAATGGAAGGGTCGGCGACCATGAACCCGCACCAATCGCTGATCGCAACCCATGTTTCGATGGCCTCCAAATTGGCGCGAGACCGGTCAATCAGAGCATCGAGGCCGCCAATGGCCTCAGCCCAACCGAGTGCATCAAGCATGTCCTCG
>JABIRP010000414.1 GCA_018699735.1 Rhodospirillaceae bacterium
CCCCGAGCGATATCCGCTTTGACCGCGACCGCCTCCCGGTCCGCCGCGTTCCCATATCCGCCGCCGCCGGCCTCCCGCATGGTGATACGGTCGCCGGGGGCGAGTTCGATGCGGGCCTTGGGGTCGACGACTTTGCCGTTTACTTCGTACAAGCGCGGGCCGCCGTCGCCGCCACCGGCAAGGCCTTTGGCTGGGAACTCGGTGCGCTGACCCATCAGCGCGAACTCCAGCAAGTGGCCGCTGTCATTGCGGAACACCACCTCCTGACCCGGACCGCCGCGCCATTGCCCGGGCCCGCCGGTATTGGCCAGGATTTCGCGTTTTTCGATCGTCATTGAGGTACGGTTCTCCCAGACCTCGGTCGGGACCACGGTCATGTTCGACGGCGCTGGCGTCACCGCGCGGCCATCCAGACCTTTCATCGCACCCAGGCCGCCGGCCAGGAAGAACAAGCTGGACACTTCCTCACCGTCGCGATGCCGGCCCTGAACGCTGAACACGTTCATCATCGCGGCGTCGGCCTGCACTTTGTCGGGCAGAGCGGGTGCCAGGGCGCCCATCAGCAGCGGCACAATGAAATGCCCGACCGAATGGCGCCCACCGGTCGGCCAGGGCGGTTGGGCATTCAGGATGCAATCTTCCGGCGCCGTGACGGTGATCGGCCGCATGGCACCTTCGTTGTTGGGCAGGCTCGGGATCGTCAGGCACTTGATCACGTAATTCGACTGGGCGCGGGTGTAGCAGAACGGCACATTGATTGAGGCGCGGACCGGGCCATCGGTGCCGGTGAAATCGATCGCGACCTCTGGCCCCGCCACCTTGACCGATCCCACCAACTGGATCGGATGACCCGGCCCTTCGATCGGGATGGCGTTCTCATAGATACCATCCGGTATCTCGGCGATGCGTTCACGCATGGTTTCTTCGGCATGGGCGTTAACCGCGTCGGAGAGGCTTTCGATCTCGTCCAAACCGTATTCCTGCATGAACTCCAGTAACGCCCGACCACCAACCTCGTTACAGGCAACGTTCGCCATCAGGTCGCCAACGGTTTGCTCCGGTACCCGCACGTTCATGCGGATGACCTCTAACAGCAACTCATTGAGAGTCCCATCATCCCGCAGTTTGCAGACCGGCAGGCGCAGCCCCTCGTGGTAGACCTCGGTGCAGTCCGAGGCCATGCCCTTGCCGCCGATATCCGGCAGATGGGTGACGCTCATGGTGAAGCCGACCAGGCGCTCGCCTTTGAACACCGGGCGCATGACATTGATGTCGAAAAGATGCCCGGTCCCCATCCAGGGATCGTTGGTCATAACAATGTCACCCGGCTTGAGTGTCTCGGCCGGGAAGACCCGCAGCATGTGCGCGATCGTCTGGGGTGCGGTGCCAGTGAAAGAGGGTACCGAATAGCTGCCCTGGGTCAGCAACCGGGCGCGGGCGTCGAATATCATGCAGGAAAGATCGTAGCCCTCGCGCACATTCATCGAAAACGAGGTGCGCACTAAAGAGAGCACGAGCTCGTCGGCGATCGCGACCAAACGGTCCCAGAGGATTTTCAGACTGACGGGATCATAGGTGGTCATGACGCGTCTCCTATGGGTGCGAGGGTGGCTATAAGATTTCCAAGGCCATCCACTTCGATGCGCTCACCGGGACCAAGCACCGTCGTCGCCTCGTCTTCCTGGATCAAAGCCGGGCCCTCTATGGCCCGCCCCTGGGCTAGGGTATAGCGGTCGATGACAGGGCAATCCCCAAAGTCGAGGCTGTCGTCGCGATATGCCTGGACGGTTCTGAGGACCTCGTCACCAGGTCTGGCGCCTGAGAAGGGTCGATAGCGGTCGGCGAAGTCCGGGCGCGGCCCGCTTGCCTCGATCTTCCAGTTGACGATCTCGATCGCGGCATCCAGCGGTGTGGCGGCGAAGACCTTGGCGTAGGTGTCATGGAACTGTTTAGTCAGATCGGCGATCGCAAGATCGTCTGGTAGGGGGACTTCTACCTCGTGCCCTTGGCCATAAAATCGCATATCGAGCCGACGTTCGGTTTCGATGTCTCCTGCCGCTACCCCAGCCTCAACGAGCAATTCGCGCGCCTGGGTCTCGACCGGGGCGAAGCCCGCATCCAGGCCGGCCTGATCCAATTCGTCGAGCCGGGTGCGACCAGAGCGCAGGGTTGCGTAGGATATCGGCGTGGTCAGCAATCCGATCGCCGACATTACGCCGGCCCCGACCGGGAAGACCACCTTGGGGATGCGTAACTTGCGCGCGACCCGGATCGCGTGCGCCGGGCCAGAGCCGCCAAAGGCGATCATGGCGCAGCGTCGGTAGTCGAAGCCGATCTCAGAGGCATGGACCCGGAAGGCGCGGGCCACATCCTCGTTGATCACCTCGTGGATGCCCCAGGCGGCGCGGGTGGTATCGACGTCGAGCGTCGCGGCCACGTCGGCACCGATCGCGCGTTCGGCCGCCGCAACATCCAGGGTCATTCGGCCACCGAGGAAAGCGTCGGGTACAAGATACCCCAGCGCCAGATTGGCGTCGGTCAAGGTTGCGCGCTCCCCACCCTGGCCGTAGCAGGCCGGACCGGGATCCGCACCGGCGCTGCGTGGCCCGACCGCCAGAAGGTTGCGGTCGTCGACCTCGGCGATTGAGCCTCCGCCGGCCCCGATCTCGATCATGTCGATGACCGGGATCCTGAGTGGCAAGCCGCTGCCTTGTTTGAAGTCATGCTCACGGGCGACCTCGAACTCGTAGCGTCTGAGCGGTCGGCCGTCCCGGATCAGGGCGCCCTTTGCGGTCGTGCCGCCCATATCGAAGGAGAGCAGATTGTCCTCGCCGATCCGCTCACCAAGGAAAGCCGCCATCAAGGCACCGGCGGCGGGGCCGGATTCGATCAGGCGGGCAGGGAAGCGCCGAGCAATCGCCGGCGTCACCATGCCGCCGGACGATGTCATCACCAGCAGACGACCGGTAAAGCCCATATCCCCGAGCCCGGTTTCCAGGCGATCGAGATAACGGTCGGTGAGGGGGCGGACATAGGCGTTGACCGTCGTCGTCGACCATCGCTCGTACTCACGCATGAACGGTAGGACTTCCGACGATGTGGTGACCCGCAAGTCCGGAAAGCGGCGAGCAACGATCTCACGGGCGCGCTCCTCATGGCTCGGATCGGCATAGGAATGCAGAAAGCAGATGGCCAACGCTTCGATGCCATGCTCCTCCACCAGACGGGTGGTGGCAGCCTCGACCTCGGCCTCGTCGAGTGCGGTCTCGAGCCGTCCGTCGAACATGACGCGCTCTGAGATTTCAGCCCTAAGCGCGCGCGGCACCACAGGCTCAGCAAACTCGAGCCGCAGATCGAACAGATCGAAGCGCCGTTCCATGGCGATATCGAGCACGTCGCGGAAGCCTTCCGTGACCAACATTCCGGTCGGGGCGCCTTGCCGCTCGATCACAGCATTGGTGACCAGGGTCGTCCCGTGCGCGACGGCGGCGATATCGCCAATCGCCACACCGGTGCGTTCCAGCAAGGCCGCCAGGCCGGTCAACACACATTCCGACGGATCATGCGGTGTGGTCAGCTGCTTGTGCACCGAAAGCGCGCCGGTCTCATCGTCGACGAGTGCGAAGTCGGTAAAAGTTCCGCCGATATCGACACCGAGCCTATGAACCATTTTTCTCTCCGGTGAGGACGGAACGAAACACGGCGAGGGTTTCCGCGACCGCGTCCTCGGTGATCTCATGATGGGTGACGAGACGAATGCAGGGTCCGAATGGCAGCACGAGAACGCCCCGCTCGGCAAGAGCTTCCGCCAATACCTCAGAGCTTGTCCCGGTCGGCCGGGCGAGCACGATGTTGGTTTCGGTGGCACCAGGGTCGACGGATAACCCATCGATCTCGGCCAAACCTTCGCTCAGCCCTCTGGCGTTCGCGTGGTCTTCGCTCATACGGTCGATCATGGTTTCCAGGGCAACAATACCGGCAGCAGCCGGAATTCCCGCTGGCCGCCAGCCGCCGCCGAACATCTGACGCACCCGCACAGCTTCGGCGATGAGCTCGGCCGGGCCGGCGAGGATGGCACCGAGCGGTGCGCCGAGCCCCTTGTTCAGATTGAAGGACACTGTATCGGCAAGGGCGGCCAGATCGCATGCTGGGCGGCCAAGCGCCGTCGCGGCGTTGAAGACACGCGCGCCATCGAGGTGGACTGGCACACCGCCCGCGCGCGCAATCTGGGAGACATTCTGCATGTGTTGGTATGGGATGACGCGACCACCGGATCGAACGTGCGTGTTCTCCTGCAGGATCAAGCCTACCCTAGCGCGTTGAGCATCTGCGGGGCCGAGAGCGGCGGCAACCGCATCTGGATCCAGCGCGCCGTTGGTCGCCGCGAGCAACCGGGGCATGGCACCGCTCAGGGCCGAGGCGGCGGCGGATTCCGACGTAACCACATGGGCCTCCGCCTCGGTCAGGAACGCATCGCCCGGACGGCATCTCAGGTGGATGGCTATCTGGTTCGCCATCATGCAGGTCGGCACGAACAGCGCGTCGGGTTTGCCGAGCGTTTTGGCGGCAAGCGCTTCCAGCCGCATGACCGTCGGGTCCTCGCGCGGCCCGAACCCGCCCGGTATCTCCGCCGCCAGCGACATCGCCTCGACCATGGCCTGGGTTGGTCTGGCGATGAAGTCAGATCTGAGGTCGATAACCATGTCTCGACCCGTTAGCCGATGTATTTCCAGTACGTATCCTTCTTGGTCACGTAACCGTCCTTGAACTCCCAGAGATCGCAGCCGACCATTTCGAACGGTTGACCACCGGCCGGCGTGCCACGCACCACCCATTCCGAGATCGCCTTGGATTGGTCACAGACCCAGTGGTGCATCTCTTCCCAGCGCATGTCGGGAATTTCGGCGTATCGACCGCGCAGGACGTCACCGATCTCTTGCTTGCCATGGCAGACTCTGCCCGCAGGCGCGCTCGGCCCGCGCGCCATCACCCATTCGCAGTCCTCGACGAAATGCGACAGGATTGCGTCCACGTCTTGCTTGTTGAAGCCGTCCTGAATTTCGTCAAGAAGCGCGATTGTCACTTGGCGGGCCATGTCGATTTCTCCTGTTTGAAAGTTCATCTGGTGGCGAGAATTGCAGTTATTGAGGCTGGTGAAAAGGGCGGCATGACGAGTTATGTTTGAGCGGGTAGGCTCACAACTACAGCACCGTCCAATCGGCCCGGAGAAACACATGCTGTTCAAATCGGCCCGCGATGATCGCCCTTATGAACTTGGTCCGTTCCCGATGGAGGAACTGGAGCGCGAACCCTCGATAGCGATCTTGGAGGCTGCCCGCCCGCCGCTTGAACCGGTTACCGCTCCGCCGCCGCCGGTCGGCGCTTTTGCCCGAGCCATCCGGCGTTACGACGATCTATTTTCGGGATTTGTGAATGGCGAACCGGCGAAGGCCAAAGCCCCTCTGCCGGAAGACTCATCCCGCCGCACAATCGACATTAAGGGGGCGGCGTATTTCCTCGATGCGGCCGGGGTCGGGATTTGTTCCATCCCGGAGACCGCATGGCTTGTTGGGGCAGATCGGCCAGAGCACTCCCAGGCTGTTGTCATCGTGGTCGAACATGGTCGTGAGCCGGAGCCCGAAAACCTGGCGCATGGCTGGATTGGCGATGCCGTACAAGCGACTGGAGATATGCGTGCCGGCGAGGTCGCGATATGCGTCGCTGGTCATATTCGGCTCATGGGGTACTCGGCACGAGCGCATACGACTACGGTGTCGGCGCTGGACCGGGAGCGATTGGGGGTAATTGCTGGGCTTACGGTGCGCGGCGGTGATGACCGGCCCCGCCATCCGTTTCTCGGCGAACGGTTCTCGATCGCCGTGGTCTCGACCGACTACGAACTGGCGGAGGACCAGCCGATCGCGCCTAAGGGCCCGGCGATCGGCCCGTTGCACTATTGGTTTGGCGTCAATGGGGCGGAGTCCGGTCGTGAGCGGCAGCGCCGCGCCTCTCGCGCCAGCCATCTCAGCCGATATCCGATGGAGCAAGTGCGCCGGGTCGAGCGGCCGACGACGCTGATCCTGGACGACGAAGTCCCCCGGGTGCCGAAGCGCGCCGCCTTCTTCGAGCGTGGTTTGCGCGGTGACTTGGGAGAGAAGAGCCTACGGGAGCGCATGCGGTTCGCGCTGAAACATCCGTTCTCGATGGCCATGGCGCCGCTCATCCGCAACATGGTGCCTTTGCAGGATGACGATGTCGCAGACCAAAAGACTGAAGGTCTAGATGATCCAGCTGCCAATGCCCGGGCAATCAAATCGCTTTCCTACTTCTTAGGCGCCGATCTGACAGGGATTTGCGAGATCCCGCGCTATGCCTGGTTCTCGCATCACGGCGATGGCGCTGAGATCACGCCATATCATCGATACGCCGTGGTCATGCTGATCGACCAGGGGTACGAGACTATGGAAGGTGCCAGCGGCGATGACTGGATATCCGGCGCTCAATCCATGCGTGGCTATATGCGCGGAGCCGAGATTGCCGGCATCATGGCGGATACGGTGCGCGACCTTGGCCACTCGGCCCGCCCGCAAACCAATCTCGACAGTGACGTTCTGCAGATCCCCCTTGTTCTCTGGGCCGGGTTGGGAGAGTTGAGCCGAATTGGTGAGTTGGTCCTCAACCCATTCGTTGGGCCGCGCTTCAAGTCTGTTGTGCTGACCACCGATCTACCGTTGGAAGTCGACAAACCGATTGATTTCGGCTTGCAGTATTTTTGTAACAATTGTCTGAAGTGTGCTCGCGAATGCCCGTGCGACGCCATTCCCGTCGGCGACAAGGTGATGTTTAACGGCTACGAGATGTGGAAGCCGGATGTCGAACGCTGCACCCGCTATCGGTTGACCAACTCAAAGGGTTCGGCCTGTGGCCGGTGCATGAAGACCTGTCCGTTGAACAAGGTCGTTGATCGCGACGGTCCGCTCGCCACCCGCCTTGCCAGTTGGATGGGTGTGAACGCCATGTGGGCCAAGCCAGCCCTGGTTCCGGTCGCGGTCAAGCTGGACGATATGCTCGGCAACGGGATGCGTAATCCGTTGAAAAAATGGTGGTTCGACCACGAGATCGTGGACGGTGTCTCGGTTGCCCCGCGGGGTACCAACGAGCGCGATATTGATCCAAAGCGCGAGGCGAAACTCGATCCGGCTAAGCAGAAAATCGCCTACTATCACGCTGATAACATGCCACCCCCGGACCATATTCAGCCCTGGCCCGTAGATCGTAAACAGGCGTTGGCCGCTGCCGATAAATTGGAAAGTCCGGCGGCAGCGAAAGCCCGGCAATCAGCGGGTGGCGGCCAACCGAAACACTATCGTGCAACACCCGCAACCGATGGTGACGGAGACAGGTCTTAGAGTGGCCGGGATTGATCCATGACAAGGCATAAGTAATTCAACAGCGATAGGGTTTCTCGAATTTCGGGAGATCAGCATGACTTGGAAACCGGAGTACAGCGTCGGCGTTGAGGTCCTTGATCGCGACCATAAGATCTTGTTCGATTTGGTCGACCTGTTCGAGTTGGCCATTGCAAACGATCAGCACGGCGAGGAACTGGAAGCGCTCTTCTCGTCGTTACTGGATTATACCAACCAGCATTTCGGGCGTGAGGAAAAGATGCTGCGCGAGCACGGTTATCCCGAGGTTTCCGACCACCATTTGCACCATGCGGACCTGCGCCTGGAGGTTGAGCAACTGCACGAACGCTACCTCTCTGGTGAGCGAACTATAGAGCTTGAACTCGTCGCGTTCATGCAAAATTGGTTGCGGGATCACATCCTCACAGAGGACATGAAGTACCGCGAGTTTTTCGCACCTCCGGGGCGCGATATTGACTGAGAATGGTCGCGCTTATCCGAACTCCGCCCCGACCCGTCTCCTAAAGCAGGAAGCGGTTCAGTTCCGGGTATGAGGGCTCGCCGAATACTTCTTCAAATGCCAGGCCGATCGACAGCGCCTTGGTATCCGCCCCCGCCGGGCACATGACTTGCAGTCCAACGGGAAGTGCTGAGCCGAACTGGTGCACCGGCATGGTGATGCCGCAGATGCCCCAGATGTTGCCAGGTTGGGTGTTGCGTGAGGCCTGCATCGCGCGCTGAAAAACTTCCGGATCATCAAACGTGGCGATGTCCAAGGGCACGAAGGGGGCGGTCGGTGTGACCCAGGCGTCGAAACCTTCGAATGCCTCTGCCACGATGGTTTGAAGCTGGCGATAGCGGAGTTGGGCTCGCACATGCTCAACCGCCGTGACATCCAATCCAAGGGCTGCTCTGGCGGCGGTCGTCGGGTCCATTTTCGCCCGAGCCGCCTCGAACGCTTCCGGGCCACCGAGACAGGCGATGAACTCGGGCGGGCAGATTGCTGGGAATACCCACTCGCGCTCACTCGGGTCCGGCACTTCGACATCGATAATCTCGACGCCTTCGTCGACCAGAAGGTCGATTGCGGCCTCGACGCATTGCTCAACTTCCTGATCAAGGTCGTCAAAGAAATAGTTGGTTGGTCGCCCGACCCGGAGCCCCTTCAGTGGGGCCTTGGAGGCAATATCGGTTCGCGCGGTAACGCCATGCACAATCGCCGCGTCAGCCGCCGAACGGCAGAGCGGCCCGAGGGTATCCAGCGTCGGGCAAAGCGGGAAGACGCCGTCGGTTGGCAATAGGCCGATCGAAGTTTTGTGGCCGAACAGACCGTTGAACGCAGCCGGGATCCGAACCGACCCGCCAGTATCCGAGCCAAGGCCAAACGCGGCGAGGCCGGAGGCGGTGGCAACGGCCGAGCCTGAAGAGGAACCACCCGGCGTACGATGAGCGTGGCTGTCCCAAGGGTTCCACGGTGTGCCGCGCGCTTCGTTGACCCCGGTGGCGCCGAGCGCGAATTCAACCGTCTTGGTCTTGCCTAGAATGATACATCCGGCCTGTTTCAAGCGGTGTACGTAAGTGCCCTCGGGCCCGGTAACCTCGATGCTGGGTGCGTAATGTGAGCCATTGGTCGTCGGCATCCCATCGACGGCGACGATGTCCTTTATCGCGACCGGAACACCCATCAAGGGGCCAAGGTCGGTGCCTGCTGCCAAGTGTTTGTCGATCGCTTCCGCCTGCGCCATTGCCTGCTCGTCGGCGACGTACTGATAGGCATCAAGTTTCGGGTTCAGCCGCTCTATGCGATCCAGGAAATCGCGGGTGACTGCGGTTGCGCTGGTTTCGCCGGAACGCAGGTCCTGGGCGTAGGTGGCAATGCCGCCGTTCTCAAGGGGATCGGGAGTAATTTCGCTCATGGTCTCGTCACTATCGGTTGATGGAATTGGCCCCACCCTTTCATGTGGCGGGCGGGATTGCAATGGCACGCGCAGTCAGGTGTCTTTGTCGTTGTAAAGGCGGATCATCGCGGCATTGTCGGCGCCCGCGTGACCGCGCTTGGCAAGGATACGGTGCAGTTCCAAGGCCAAGGATGTCATCGGAATGGGGGTGCCCTGTCGGCGCGCGGTCTCCTGCACGGTATTCAGATCTTTGACCATGATCGAGATGGCGCCCTCCAGGGTATAATCCGATCGCGCCATTTTCGGCATGAAGTGCTGCATCGTCGGCGAGTCGGCCCTGCCGCCCGCCAAGGCTGCTGGAATACGACCGGCGTCAACCCCGCCGTCCTTGGCCAACTGCGTCGCTTCGGCGAGCAGGGCGAACATGCCGCCGACCATCATTTGATTGATCAGCTTGGTCGTCTGGCCGGCGCCGTTCGGCCCCATCAGCGTAAAGCGCGCCGCAAGATGGGCCTCGATCAACGGTTGGACAGCGATGAAGTCTGCTTCCTCTCCCCCGGCCATGATTGTCAGCGTACCGTTGGTCGCCCCTGGGACGCCGCCGGAAACCGGCGCATCAACCCAACCTGCCCCGGTTTCAGCCCGCAGGCGGCTTGCGAATTCGGCTGCTTTTTCCGGCTTCATTGAGGAAAAATCAACGACGATCATATCTTTGCTCGCCACTTCCGCGATACCGCCTGGCCCGAAGGCTACGGCCTCGACAGCGTCGGTATCGGTAAGGCAGGTGAAGATGATGTCGGTTCCGGTTGCTGCATCCGACGGGCTCGTGGCCAGTCTGGCACCGGCAGCCACTGCTGGGCGCGTCTTCTCTTCGCTCCGGTTCCAGACCGCGATTTGAAATCCGGCTGCTGCTAGGCGCGTTGCCATCGGTCCACCCATTAGGCCGAGCCCGATATAGGCGAGTTTCGGTTGATTCTCGGTCATTGTCGTCTCCTTCGGTCTCGGTCCGTTCTGCGAAAGCAATTTGAACGCAGACCCTATCGACGGTATAGGTTGGATCTCACGCGCAGTCAGCTTGAAATGAAAGGGTCGCGCACCATGATCAGCTATCACGCCGCGCTCATTTACGCGATGGTCTTAGCGGCGACCGCCGACGCAGAGATCGTCGATTTAGAGATTGAAACCATCGGCGAGATGGTGACGATGCTCCCGGTTTTCACGAAGTTCGAACGCGGAAACATGGGTGAGATCGTTGCCTCATGCACTGACCTGTTGACCGAAGAAGACGGGATTGAGACGGCGATCGACATGATCCGCCAAAGCTTGCCGGCACGGCTCTTGCCAACCGCCTACGCCCTTGCCTGCGACGTGGTCGCGGCGGACGGTGAGGCGACACAGGAAGAATTGCGCCTGCTTGAAATGATGCGAGACAGAATGGGCCTGGACCGGCTGACCACCGCCGCCATCGAGCGCGGCGCGGGAGCACGGTACGCCAGACCGGAACAGGAGGATTAGGATTATGCCGGCACATGCAATCGATCTAACCGGCCAGACGGTCGGTCTCGTAGGGCTTGGCTTGATGGGTTTGCCGATGGCGGGCCAGCTTCGTGCTGCGGGCGCCGAGTTGGTGCTCTGGAACCGCTCCAAGGACAAGGCTGTGGATTTCGCCGATCGTCGCTCCGCCGTTACGGTCGTCGACACGCCGCGTGAGGTCGCGGAGAAGGCGGGGTCCGTCATCGTCATGTTGGCCAATGCCGACGCGGTCGAGGACGTGATTTTCGGAGCCGATGGCCTGATCGAGGGGATTGGACAGGATAGTCTGGTGGTCGAGATGGGCACCACGACGGTGTTGCGCATGCGTGATTTTGCCGACCGAGTGCGGGTTAAGGGTGCCGACTGGGTCGACGCTCCGGTATCCGGCGGCACCGGCGGGGCCGAGGCCGGCACGCTGACCATCATGGCCGGCGGGTCAGACGCCTCCTACCATCGCGCTGAGCCTTTGTTCCAGGCCATGGGTGAGAGCATCACCCATGTCGGCGCCAGCGGCTCCGGTCAGATCGCCAAATCCGCCAACCAGATGATCGTCGGCCTGACCATTGAAGCGGTCGCGGAAGCTTTTACCATGGCCAGTGCCGCCGGCGTCGATCCGGCCAAGGTTCGCGAGGCGATCATGGGCGGGTTCGCGCAAAGCAAGATCATGGATCTGCACGGCGAACGTATGCTCAGCGGTGAGTTCCGCCCGGGGCACAGATGCGTGGCCCAGGACAAGGACATGCGCGAGGCGGTCGAGCTCGCCCGCTCGCTAGACCTTACCCTGCCGGGCCTGGAAGCGAGCTTGCCGCTCTGGCGCTCGATGGTCGACGGCGGTATGGGCGACCTCGACCACAGCGGCCTGATCAAGACCATCGATCCGAAGGCCAGTTGAGGATGAGTGCTGGTTCGGTCGACGCGGTCGTTTTCGATGTCGGTATGGTCTTGATCGAATGGGACCCGCGGCATGTCTATCGCAAGATTTTTACGCGGGACGATGGCTCACCGGACGAGGATCGGGTCGACTGGTTCCTTGGCACGGTTTGCACAATGGAATGGAACATCCGCCAGGACCTTGGCCGCTCGATCGCTGAGGCCAATGCCGAAGCGTTCGAGCGGCATCCGGATTGGAAAGACGAGATCGCGGCCTACTACAGCCGATTTCAGGAAATGATCCCGGGCCCGATTGAGGGCACGGTTGCGGCGATGCGGGCGCTCAAGGCGCGTGGCGTAAAGGTCCCTGGGTTGACAAATTTTGGCCGTGAGACTTTTGCTGAAACCGCCAAGCGTTTTGATTTTCTGAATGAATTCGACGGCGTCGTCGTCTCTGGAGAGGAAGGCGTGATCAAGCCTGATCCGGCGATCTTCGAATTGTTGGCCGAGCGGTGTGGGCTGGTGCCGGAGCGGACGCTCTTCGTCGACGACAGCGCCAAAAACATCGAGAGTGCAGGCCGGCTCGGCTTCCACACTCACCATTTCACCCGAGGGCCGGATGCTTTGCGCGCGGATCTGGTTGCACTGGGATTGCTCTGAGCGATTAGAGGCTGCGGTAAAATTATTTCGGGTAACCGAATTCGCAGCACATTCGTCATTCCCACGAAGGCGAGAACCCCGATTATACCGGCTTATAGCAGCTCGTTTGCCCGCCTCAGTTCGGACGGGCAACCAATAGGGCGTAGGACCCGAAGCTCAATAATCCGAATGTGGCGATGACTTGTGCCATCGGTAAGGCTGTCCCGTCATGCATCAATCCAATGACAATTCCGGCGGAAGCTCCCAGCAGCATGTTGAAGGCGCCGGAGAGGGCCGCCGCCGTACCCGCAAGATCGGGAAAGGGTTCGAGGGCGCCGGCGATCGCGTTTGCGCCGACTAATCCGAGGCTGCCGATCACGATGAAGAGCGGGATTATGATCCCCAAGATACCGCCGATATCAAAACTGACCGTCGCCAGAAGTAATAATGAGCCGAGCGCGATGATCGTTACCCCATATCGCAGCATCGTGATCGCGCCAAAACGGGTGACCAGCCGGACGTTCAGATAATTGGCGCTCATGACGCCGAGAACGTTCAACCCGAACAGCAATCCGTAGTGCCGGGCGGGCACCTCGTACAAATCGATAAATATGAAAGGCGTGCCGGCGAAATAGGCGAACATGCAGGTGAAAGCGGTGCCGCCGGAAATGATGCAGCCGACGGACCGCCGGTTGGACAACACTTGGGCGTACCCTCGCAGCACATGGCCCGGGCGTAGAGGACGGCGCCGTTCGGCTGGTAGGGTTTCGGGAATCTTGAAATATAACAATACGAGACACAAAGTCCCAAATGCGCAGAGCACCATGAAGATCGCGCGCCAACCGTACCACTCCAGCATATAGCCGCCGACATTGGGTGCCAGCAGTGGCGTGATCAGGAACACCATATTGATGATGGACTGCGCGCGGGACGCTTCGTTCAGGCTGTATAGGTCGCGCACGATGGCTCGAGAGACGACGCCGCCGGCGGCAGCGCCGAGCGCCTGCAAAAAACGAAAAAGGATCAATTCTTCGATGGTCGAAGACATGACGCAGGCAATGCTCGCGGCGATATAGATCACAGTACCGAAGTACAGCACCCGGCGACGTCCAAGCGCATCGGAAACCGGCCCATAGCACAACTGACCCAACCCAAGGCCAATGAAGAAGGCACTTAATGTGAATTGCGCGTGCGCCGACCCGTCGGCGAACTCGGCCTGGATCGTGGGCAGGCTCGGCAGGTACATATCGATCGCGGCGGCCCCGAGCGCGGCTGTCGCACCAAGCGCTAGCATGCGACTGCGGTCGATCACTGGGGTTTTTATTTCAGTCTCGGAAGTGATGGGGTTGCTCCACTCAAATGACAGCGCCCCTTAGCACGCGGGGGTGTGCGAAACAAATGCTCGCCGTGCGACACACCAAGATGGACAGGCGCCACCCTGCGCGCGTATATGCCACAGGTATGCCACTGGTATCCCACTGGCGCCTCTGCCGCCCGACCAACTCCAGACCCGTGATCCGATGACCGAACCCGAGACCTATCGACGCCCTCTGCGTGACCCGGCGATTTTATCGTTGGCGGTGGGAGAGACCATCGTGTGGGCGGGAATGTTCTATCTCTTCCCGGCCATGATCGCGCGGTGGGAATCGGACTTTGGTTGGTCGAAAACCGATCTGGCTGGCGCTTTCACGGCGGCCTTGGTGGTTTCGGCCTTTGGCGCACCCCTGGCCGGTCGACTGATCGACAAGGGCCACGGCCGCGTTGTGATGGTGACTTGCGCCGCAATCGGTGGCGTCATGGTTGGGTCTTTGAGCCTGGTCGAGACTTTGACCCAGTTCTACGCGATCTGGCTCATAATAGGATTTAGCATGGCGGGGTGTCTCTACGAACCTTGTTTTGCACTCCTGACGCACTTTCGCGGTCTGGAAGCCAAGCGTGCGATCACCGCAATCACGCTCGTCGCAGGATTTGCTGGGACCGTGTCCTTTCCGACCGCCAACATCCTTGCTGAGTTTTGGGGGTGGCGCGCCGGCACATGGACGTTCGGCGCCGGTATTCTTTTTATCGCGGTGCCATTGTTCCTGTATGGCGGGCGGGCTCGGAGCCATGGGAAATCAGATGACGAGCCGGACCTAACGAAAATCGCCGCTGCTTCGGATCCAAATGGCGGCCTGCGCAATGCCCTTCGGCACCCGGCGTTCTGGTTGCTCGCTATTGCCTTTCCGATGATCACCATGAACCACGGCGTGCTGCTGAACCATCTGCTGCCGATGCTTGGCGAACGCGGGGTTTCGATCGAGATCTCGGTGCTGGCTGCTTCAACCTTTGGGCCGATGCAGGTCGCCGGCCGTCTGGGTATGATGGCGCTGGAGAAGCGCGTTTCGATGCAAGTGATCTGCGCGTTTTCCTTCGTGTTCATGGCAGTAGCGTCGCTCTTCTTGTTCTTTGCCGGTGCCTCGACCTGGCTGATCTTTGCGTTCGTTATGTTCCAGGGATCGGGCTATGGCGTAACCAGCATCACCCGCCCGACAGTGACGGTCGAGTTGCTGGGGCGGACAGGTTTCGGTGCCATCTCCGGTGCCCTCGCCATGCCGTTCATGGCCGCTTTCGCCGCCGCACCAACCCTGGCTGCCGTCATCTGGTCGGCCGGTGGGTACTCAATGGTCATCATCGCCGCGATTGGCATGGTTGTTGTTGGGTTCCTTGCCTTCGTTGGCGCCGTGATGTCAGCGCGAACAAAGAGTCCCTAATCCTTCCCAAGAAACTCTCTGGTCTCGGCCACCGCCTCGGCCAGGCCGCAGCGCTTGACCTCGACGCCTTCGGGAAATGCCCCCAGCAGGCGGCTTGGCATCATCGGGTCGAGCAACACGAAGACGCCTCGGTCGTCGGCCCGGCGAACCAACCGTCCGTAGGCCTGTTTGATCTTCAGCCGGGTGAGCATGTCGGTATAGGCCGCTTTGCCGAAAGCGTCGCGCCGGGCGCGGTAAAGAATGTTTGGGCGCGGCCAGGGCACCCGATCGAAGACGATCAAGCGCAGCGACCGGCCGGGTACGTCAACCCCGTCACGGACCGCATCCGTGCCGAGCAGGCAAGCGTCTTCCTCAGCCCGAAATATGTCGATCAAGGTCGAGATGTCCATGGCATCGACGTGCTGGGCATAGAGCGGCAGGCCGGCGGCATCGATCGGCTCGGCGATGCGGCGATGGGTTTCGCGTAACCGCTGAATGGCGGTGAAGAGGCCAAGCCCGCCGCCACCGGAGGCCAGAAAAAACTCCCGGTAGGCTGCGGCCACCTGATCCATCGCGTCCTTGCGCACGTCGGTGACAATGTAAACCCGCGTGTGGGCCGGATAATCGAAGGGCGAGCTATGGGCCGACCGAATTGCCGGTGCCGCCAGGTGCAGCGCCCCGGTCCGCGCTTCGGCCGCCAGCCAGTCATGCTCGATCTCTCCCGAGGCGTCCCGCAAGGTCGCCGAGGTGATGACCACGCCATGCGCCGGTTCGACCAAGGTTCGGGTAAACGGCACGGTCGGATCGAGCCAATGTCGCCGCATCGAAATGTCGAAATCACGCCCGTCTATGCGTTCGATCGCGAACCAATCGACGAATTCCGGCGGCGTCGTTTCCTGCAAGGCCTTCAGCATCGAGCGCCAACCGCCGATCATCACCTCGCCGCGCCGGGTCAGCGAGCGGCAGACCGCTTCGATGCGAAGCCGGGTCGAGGTGTCGAGGTCCTCGGCCTTCTCATCCAGGATACCCATCAAGCGTCGTCGTAGCGCCAAGACCGGCTCCAACAGACGCGCGAGGGCCTGGTCCAGTGAGACTGACGCCTCGATCAGCCCATCGATCGGCGGGTGCGCGTCGCATTCCAGCGAATACGGATTGTTCGGATGTTCGGTGCGGGCGTAGAGCTGTCGACGCACGAA